>CBFIHW010000189.1:0-3915 GCA_965662325.1 uncultured Pirellulales bacterium
AAGAGAAATGGCCAGTGATGCAGATAGGATTTTGCCAGCGGAGGGGAATTCACCACCGCAGCAACTGATAGCACATCTTGAGTCGATGCAGTATGCCGGTCCAATTTCAATTGAGCTTCAGAATCCTCAATTGTGGCAGGTTCCTCCTCGGCAGTTTGGTGAAATTGCAATCACCTCTCTACGGAAACTGCTTGGTCAAGCGGAGATGGTGGTGACAGATGACCATCGAGCCGAATGATTTTTTTTGGTTCTACGTGTTCAGTTAAATTATTTGAATGTGCTTCGATTGTGTCGATTGGTCGAAGTTGATCATCTTCAAAGTCATCGGGTAGAAGGTTGAAATGTCTCGCTGATGTGAGGGTCTCAATCATTTCCAGGCAGTAGCCTTGATGAGTTACCCAAAGTGATGGATCGTATTTCTGTAGATCGATTGATACCGAGTACGTCCGCAACGTTTTCGAGCGTTTCAGTACATACTGCGGAAAGAATGAAATAGAGAGCTCTCGAAGGGTTCGGTAGATTGGGTCTCGATATCGCAAAAATGGGCTATTGCTTTTGGAGATGGCTCCCCAATACTGTCCTCGACGAAACAGGGCGACAACATGATCAACGTCAGCCTCAGACGCCCCCATGTCCATGAGAAGGGGCTGGCGTCCTGCCATCCAAAGGGCGCATGCCGCGACGAATGCGCCTTCCACACAATGGGCTTGCCGGAGCCTTAGTACTTCAGAAACAGACCGAGCGGTGTCTCCGTCCGGTTCGGTATTCCACGGTATCTTGTTTACAAAATCCTGAATGAGCTCCGGGGTGCGTAATTCCGCAAGGGTTTGTGCTGCCTCCTTCGAGAGGCCAAGTTTCTCGCCAATTTGTGCCGCCTTTTGCATTACGCTCGCTTCCAGATCAATTTGCGGGTCTTGGGAATCCTATCTGACACTAAAAATAGCGAATCCGGCAATTTTCGTCCAAATTCAACCACTGGGTGTTTTTCTGCTTCAGAATGCGTCCTGGGTCGCCGTAAGGGGAACAGAGGGTATCCTCGTGATAGTCAGAACATGTGTTCGGTATAGTTTTGACTTGGAAGTTTTAGAGTCCAACGGAGCAGATAACGCGTGTCAATTGAGCAAGAATCAAAATCCAAAGGGGATATTCGTCGTATTGATCTCCATAACTCAAGTGGTCGAGATGAACTGGACTCTCTTCGGCAGACATTAGTATCCCAGGGCGATCTTGTTTCGCCTGCTGGAAGGCAGCGAACAATAGATGTCTTTGGAGAACCACTTTCACCGAGACAAGTTGTCGAAAAAATTTGTGAAGACGTAAAGCGAAAAGGACTTTCCGCTGTACTGGATTACACCAAGCGTATTGATCATGCGAATATCACCTCAGAGACTTTTCGTGTTCCCCTTCGGGAGCTTGAAAGGGCCCACCAGAACGTGGCACCAGAATTTCTCGCAGCGATAAGAAGAGTCCGCCAGCGAGTCGAAAATTTTCAGAAAAAGATTCTGCCATCAGATGTATGCGTTCCATTAGATGGTGGAGGGAGCCTGCGGCAGCGATACCTTCCACTTGATCGCGTTGGTGTATGTGTGCCGGGTGGTGCAGCAGCGTATCCATCAACACTTCTTATGACTGTGGTGCCGGCTCAGGTAGCCGGCGTTCCCGAAATTGTTGTTGTCGCTCCACCAACAAAGTTCGGTTCAGAGAATGAGCATGTGCTTGCGACGTGCCAAGAATTGGGTGTATCTACTGTCCTTCGAGTAGGTGGAGCTCAGGCGGTTGCTGCAATGGCATATGGTGTAGAGGGTCTTCAGCGAGTTGATATCGTGGTTGGCCCAGGAAATCTATTTGTTGCGTTAGCGAAAGAATTTGTCTATGGCGACGTTGCGATCGATTCAATTGCTGGGCCGAGTGAAATAGTTGTTGTTGCAGATGAGGACGGCAACCCAGAGACAATTTCTGCTGATATGCTCGCTCAGGCAGAGCATTCCCCCGGATCAGCAATTCTGTTGACTGCATGCGAGTCTCTTGCAGATGCAGTTGCATCGGTACTTTCAAGAAGGCTCGAAACTCTTGAGCGGGCTGACCTGACACGGGATAGCCTTGATCGGTTTGGGGCCATTGTCATTACGAGAAATAACGAGGAATCGGCACAGCTTGCCGATGAACTCGCTGCCGAACATCTCTCGATTGATACGCGGAATCCTGAAGAGACACTCAAGACCATACGGCACGCTGGTGCAGCATTCCTTGGTCCCTTTAGTCCGGTTGCAGCAGGTGACTATGCCGCGGGACCGTCTCATGTCCTGCCAACAGGTGGTACGGCTCGATTTGCTGCCGGTTTATCAGCAAATCATTTTCTGCGGAGCGGGAGCGTCCTTGCTTTGACAGAAGCCGATCTGGCTGAAATGTCCGAAGATATACGGCTTCTGGCTGAAACCGAAGGCCTGACAGCCCATCGCAGAAGTGTTGAGACGCGACTGGGGCATGAAACATGAGCCCGATGTTCCTGTCAAAGCGGTTGGGCCGGTGGTATTGAACGTACCAGCGAATTTCTGGGCTACACTTAAAGGGTACAGTCGTATTCATGACAGCGTGTTGAGTATTTCGTATGTCGATATCATCCTCCCGACAAGATTCACTTCCTCTCGTGCGGCAAGAAATTGCGGCAATTGCTGGATATATTCCGGGTGAGCAACCACAGGATGCGGGCTGGACAAAACTCAATACGAATGAGAATCCATACAGTCCTTCTGAACATGTCTCGAAAGCTATTGCCGTAGCCTGTGAAGGTCGCTCTCTTGCGAAGTACCCAGACCCTTTTGCCAATCAGTTTAGGCACCAAGCAGCCGATGTATTGGGAGTCCGCCCCGAGATGATTCTTTGCGGGAATGGAAGTGATGACCTTCTTACCATTCTGGTTCGCTGCTATGTCGGAACTGGGGATGCAATGAGAGTTCCCACGCCAAGTTATATTCTCTATCAAACGCTCGCAGACATTCAGGGTGTCGTCTGTGACAAAGTGGCATTTACCGAAGAGTGGCTCTTGCCCAAATCCTTTGCGGCACCGAATACGTCGACTGGTGAGCCTATTAGGCTTGCGATTGTTCCAAATCCCAATAGTCCGTCAGGTACGCTGCTATCGCCAGAGCAGCTTCTTGACCTTGCGGACCGACTGCCATGTCCACTTGTAGTCGATGAGGCGTACGGCGATTTTAGTGAGAGCAATTGTCTTGAACTGGTCGACAGAAGTGACCGAATCATTGTGACCCGATCGATGAGTAAGTCGTACGCGCTGGCAGGAATTCGTTTCGGTTTTGCTGTTGCCCAGCCCGCCGTTATAGAACAGCTCGCCAAAGTGAAAGACTCGTACAACTGTGATGCGATAGCAATCGCTGCAGCGACCGCTGCAATCGGTGATCAGGATTGGCTGAGAAAGAACCAGAGTTCAATCAGGGCAACACGAGAACGACTTGCCGTCCAACTTCGGCAATTTGGTTTTTCGGTAGTTGATAGTCAGGCAAATTTTGTCTGGTGCACTCACTCGAAATATTCGCATAAAGAAATTTATGAGTCGCTTAGAGAAAAGTCGATTTTGATCCGCTTTATGTCCTACAGTGGTTGGGGTGATGGTTTAAGGATTACAGTTGGCACTGATGCAGAAATCGATGTACTGCTTAACGCCTTAGAAAACATAATGCGAGAAAAGAAATAGTAAGGAGTGTTTTACGTGGGACGAACTGCCACAGTTGCAAGAGAAACAACTGAGACAAAGATTACGTTAGCTGTTGATATCGATGGCACAGGCCAAGCCACAATTCATACCGGCATTGGTTTTTTTGATCACATGCTGACCCTGCTGGCGGGCCATTCGCTCTTTGATTTGTCCGTTGAATGCGAAGGAGACGTTCATGTCGA
>CBFIHW010000190.1:0-3891 GCA_965662325.1 uncultured Pirellulales bacterium
ATGAAAAGACAACGTGTGGGACAAAACAAACAAGTTTTGACGAGTAGTCGGGTAACTTCTAGGTCCATTGAATCAATTAATTTTCGCAGTGCAGTCAATTATCTGCTGATCGGGACAATTTTTTTTAGTTCATTCCTCCTTTTTCAAGTTCAGCCAATCATAAGCAAAATCATTCTTCCTTGGTTTGGTGGAAGCCCGGCTGTCTGGACAACAAGCATGTTTTTTTTCCAGCTCTTGTTGCTTGGAGGGTATTGTTACGCGTATGGTCTTACTAGATTCCTTCCATTAAAGGTACAGTTTGGACTGCACTTCGTGATCTGTATTGCGGCGGTGCTCTTGCTGCCCATCTACCCATCAGAATCATGGAAAACAGCTGCTGTTGATTCGCAACCAGCTTGGAGTGTGATTCAGTTACTAGGGCAGAGTGTTGGTATTCAGTTTTTTCTGTTGTCAACAACGGCACCTCTTATCCAAGTTTGGTGGCATAGAATCACTCGTGAATCTCCCTACTGGCTCTATGCAGTTTCGAATGCCGGGTCACTTATAGCGTTAGTAAGCTATCCAGTTCTTGTTGAGCCGTTGCTTGGCATGAGGTGGCAGGCTTTTGTGTGGGCCTGTGTCTTTGCCGTGACTTCAGGGTTGATTTCTTTGTGCCTGTATTGTTCTACACGAGGACACAATCAGAGTGATGCTCTTTCTGATGACATGGATAATGAAAAAAAGAAAGATATGATTTCGGCGGGGGACACACCTTCTTGGAAAGAATCTGCAATTTGGATTTTGTTGAGTAGTTGCAGTTCTATTCTTTTGTTAGCGATGACGAATCATTTTTCACAGAATATTGCCGTGGTGCCATTTCTATGGGTAATGCCTCTTGCTCTCTACTTACTTTCATTCATTTTGACTTTTAGTAAAAGTGGTATTTATCGCCGTACACCATTTGGATTGACCATGATGGGATTCATGTTTTTCTGTTCGGTCTTGTACGCTCGTGATGATCTAGTCAATGTTGTACCACTCCTTCTATTTATTCATGCAGGAGCACTTTTCTTTGGATGCATGGTTTGTCACGGAGAATTATTCAGAATGAGGCCTGCATCAAGGCACATCACGTCATTCTATTTGGCAATTTCTTTGGGGGGAGCACTTGGTGGATTGTTTGTTAGCTTTATCGCGCCACAAATATTTCTTCAATATTACGAGTATCCTTTTGTGCTGACTGCGTGCTGCGTAATCTTCGTTGTTGCAGCAATTCGTGATCGAGAAAGTAATCTTTATGGTGGCAAGCCGATCGTGGCTTGGGCTTTCATTGTCTTACTCCTTCTGGTCTTCACCTTCCAGATTCAGAGGGGAGTAAGAATTCACTCTTCTGCAGCACTTCTACTTAAAAGGAATTTTTATGGAGTGCTAGCAGTGGCTGCGATTTCACCGAAACAAGACCCTAAACTTGAAAGCCCCGCTCTTATTTTAATGAATGGAACTATTCGGCACGGCACGCAATATCTGGATCCCAAAAAATTAGATCAGCCTACGGAGTATTACACACGAGACACTGGGTTAGGCATGACAATGGATTATTTCTCGAAAAGAGAAAGAAAGCGGGTCGGTATGCTCGGCCTTGGTGTCGGCACAATTGCAGCATATTCAAGTAAGGGGGATGTTTTTAAGGCTTATGAAATAAATCCCGACGTTATTCAATTGGCAACGACACCAGAAATTTTTAGTTATTGGGATTTGCTTCGAAAACGTAAAGCCAGTGGGCTTATTATTGAAGGGGATGCCCGCATAAATCTTGAGAAAGACATTCGAGAAGGGAATCCTCAGGAATTCGATATTCTTGTAGTTGATGTATTTTCAGGAGATTCTATTCCAGTTCATCTCCTTACAAGTCAGGCGTTTGATGTTTATCTTAAACATCTGGCAGAGGGTGGTGTCATGGCCATTCATATAACCAATCGGCACTTAGACTTAATGCCAGTTGTACGCGATTTAGCAATGCGTAATAAAATGAAATGGTTGCTCACTCGTAATTCTGGACATTCTGACTGGGTGCTCGTAGCGAAGAGTGTGACCTTGCGTGAGATGGTGGAGAAAGTTGGTAAAGATTATAAGTTTGTGCCAGTTAAGGCAAACCAAGGCGTAGTGCATTGGACAGATGATTACAGTAATCTTTTCAAAGTACTGAAGTTCTGATTGAAGTCCTGTAACGGTGAGTTTATTTCTCCTTTCTCACTGGTCCACTTTCTCTTGAGGTGCGATTAAATTTTTTCAAAAGGGCCATGACTATCAAGCCCCCAAGTATAAATATATACCCATGCTTGATGTACCAGACAGGTTCGTATTTATCTTCCGCCCAGGTTTCGTTGCTTTGTGCTGTTGTAGCATTTCTTTCTACGATTCTTTGAGCAAAATCTTCGGCTAGACAAAGACCATAACTCAGAACCAGCACAGCAGCAATTAAAAATCTCATCATTCCGGCCCGTACATATACCTTGGCGTAGTGGGTGCATCATCCAGCATGTCGGACAGATCATTGCCTTCCGCATGAAGACCCAATTCGGCTAAGTGTTCCACGATCTCTTCTGGGGTCTCGTCTGCTTCGTTTGCCATCATTTCTCGCTCTTCGCTTAATGGACATTCCCGCTAATAGTCTCCTATTTTCTGCCACGAATCTCAAACGCCCCTCTTTAAGACACAATTTGTGTCGCGTTGAGCATCTTTTATTTGGGGTGTAGGATGAGGCGATCTTAAGGAGACTCACTATGCGTTGGGAAATTGTTGCTGCGTTGGTTTTGTGGTGTGGTGTTGGACTTGCTGAAGAGCCAGCCGCTGATGCACCCAAAGAAGCTGATCCATTGCCATCTTGGCAAGATCGAGCTGCCCGACGACAGATTATTGAGTATGTAGAGAAAGTCACTAACTCAGATTCCGACCAGTACATTCCTGTGGCCGAACGTGTGGCTGTTTTTGATAACGATGGGACACTTTGGTGTGAGTCACCTCTGCCAATTCAGTTGGCTCATATCATTGACGAAGTCAAAAAACAAGCAAAAGAAAATGTGGAATTGAAAGAGGATCCCGCCGTCGCGGCTTTGCTCAAAGGCGACATCAAAGGTTCACTCGCCGATGGTTTGGATGGACTGTTGCGACTTGCCGGTATTGCAAACGCAGGTATGACATGTGACGAATTCAAGGAAAACGTAGAGCAATGGGTACACTCTGCGGAGCATCCTCGGTTTAAGTGTCGTTATATCGAAACCGTGTACCAACCCATGATCGAAGTGATTAACTATTTACATGCCAACGACTTTAAAACCTATATCGTGTCGGGTGGAGGAGCTGATTTTATGCGTGTCTGGAGTAATGAGATTTACAATATTCCTCCAGAGCGGACGATTGGAAGCACGGTCCGGCCAAGATTTGAGCTGCGTGGTGACAAGGCAGTTTTGGTACGAACATCAAAAAACTTTGTTCTGAATGACAAAGAAGGAAAACCTTTGGGGATTCAACAATTCATTGGCCGTCGACCTGTAATGTGCTTCGGTAACAGTGATGGCGACAAAGCGATGTTGGAATATACGACGATGGGGAATGTTCACCCTGCTCTTGGTGTGATCGTTCACCATACTGATGGAGAACGAGAATACGCTTACGGTACAGAGGGTCCCCAAAAATTGATTGAGGCGTTGGAGGATGCTCCCAAGCGTGGATGGGTGGTTGTAGATATGAAAGAGGATTGGAAGACTGTGTTTAAATTCCCTCAAAGCAAAGAGTAGCAGCTGTCATTCAATGGCAGAAAAACTTTTTTCGGTTACGACTCTTTTCACGACTCCTCAACAAGCCTCAACGCAAAAAAACAAGTGTCAACGAAAGTCACCAAGTAAAGTCAGA
>CBFIHW010000191.1:0-3888 GCA_965662325.1 uncultured Pirellulales bacterium
AGTGGAGCCTCGGCACAAAAGCCTCAATGTGTCATCGATAAAGAGCGGGAGGTTTACGAGAACTATTACGCCAACGCGTATCGCGGCGTTTATCGGTTTGGTGCCCGAGTTGATGAGGAGCTAGAAGACGCCCGAGAAAAAGTACAGCAGTTCATCCATGCACAACATTCCGACGAGATTGTCTTTACATCAGGATCGACGATGTCGTTGAACTTGGTCGCCAGCGGCTGGGGCAAGCGGAATCTCGGCCTGGGTGACGAGATCATTATCAACGAGATGGAACACCATGCGAACTTCGTTCCATGGCAGCAACTTGCTGCACAAACCGGTGCAAAATGCCGTTTTATCCCGCTGACCGAAGATGGGCAGTTGGACATGATCCAATTCGGTGACCTGCTGAGCGATAAGACAAAACTGGTCGCAGTCACAAGCATGTCCAACATGTTGGGCACCATCAATCCGATCTCGGAAATCACCCAAAGAGCTCACGAAGTGGGAGCGGTGGTGGTCGTCGATGGCGCGCAAAGTGTCCCGCATGAAATAACAAATGTCATGGCCAATGACATCGACTTTCTGGTGTTCTCGGGACACAAATTGTATGGGCCAAGTGGGGTTGGCGTGCTGTACGGAAAACGTGAACTGCTCAACCAGACCGATCCGATGCTCTTCGGTGGTCACATGATCGATCGCGTTTACAAGGATCACTCCACTTGGTCTTCTGCGCCAGCCAAATTTGAAGCGGGAACAATTCAGATCGCTCAAGTCATTGCACTTGGCACGGCCGTTGATTACGTCAACTCACTGGGAATGGAAGCAATCCAGAAACATGAACGAAGTTTGCTCGAGTATGCCTTTGCTCGCTTGCAGGAACTTCCTGGCATGCAAATCTATGGACCGGGGGTCGATCAACGTGGCGCGATCATCAGTTTTACGATCGAGGGCGCGCACCCCGAAGATTTAGCCCAGTTACTGGACCGACGGGGTGTCTTCGTTCGGCATGGACATCATTGCACGATGCCGTTGCATGACCTGTTGGGTGTGAGCGCAACGGTCCGCGTCAGTTTTGGCGTTTACAACACACTGAGCGATGTCGACGCCCTGCTGGATGCCTTGGAATTCTCCCGTCAACGTCTGCGTCTCTGCTAACGAACAAGCCAAGCTGCCAGCAACCTACTTGTTCCACCGCTGCCATGTTGACTCCGTAATCTCAAGCCGCTGAAAAACTTCGGCTTCTGATTTACCGGTCGCCAGCATCACTTGCCCTTCTTGCAGCAGCTTGACGATCTGCTCAGGTTCCCGCCGTTTTCGTTTCTTGGTCATAAGACTCTCCTTCTAGGAAACCTTCATAACGCACGCATCAGATTTGGGGGAGCACTCCACACTGGTTTTGCTTGTGATTTTTTCACTCGTACCAGCGTATGGTTTTTCATTTCCGACAAGGGCGCAATTCCCGCTCTCAATGCCAGGCTTAGTACTGAGAACCTTCCGTTACGCATTGCATTTCCGCCCTGTCACTTTTCAGCGATCAGGGCATCCTGTTTACTAATTGAGCAATCAATGCTTCAGCAGCGTCGGGACTATGTCACATCAGACTGCTAGCACCCAGACTCTAGCGGCAAAATTGCTGTCTTGGCTCAATTCGATGCAAGTAAAAATATCCGCAGTGCTTCGCAATGGTCTACCTAAAAAATGCCAAACCTGATTTGAGACGCATTGAAAGCGACGCGACGCGTGCAGTGGAAAATCATAAGCAAGTCGGTAACGAAACAGTTGACGATGCTGCCCCGGGGGAAGAGTTAGACTAACATGAAAAACCCTGCGATGATGATCACTTAAACAGCAATGTAAATCCGGAACGAGAAGATAAGGGCTTCAAGTCTGAGCATCTCAACAAAACCAGTTTAGACGCAAACCATGACCGAAATATTTTGGAAGAGGATTTTCCTACAACCATTTTGGAAAGTGACACCGAGCAAACGCTCAGATTCGGGACCGAGGGGGGGGCCAGAGACTAGGGCACAGGGATCGAGTCAAGTCACATCCACACTCAGAGATGCGCAGCAAGAAACTTATGATGGAGACGATAGTAAGCCAAGTGCTTAGAGTACCGATTCGTCGTTTAAAAAAGAGAAAAGATATCCGACAGACGAGCGATCCGCGTTACTTGCCTCGCGTTACTTTTCTTACAAAGAAGCCAGCGATTGTAGGCTCGCCGCAAACGGTGAGCGCCTTGGATTGTCAAACCTCTGCCGCTTGTGCGGCCGACCGTGTTCTTTCGGCTACGCCTCAGTCGCCCGAACACAGCCGAATTCCCAACCCCGATTCTCTCACTCAAACCGACAAAAAGACGCGGGGTTAATGAGTATTGTTTTTTGAAAATCTTCGGTAACTACTTCAACGTAAACCCAGAAAAGAAAAGCCCCACACATAATCACGCTCGCCTAACTCGAGCTTTCTTACAGCCTTTAAAGGATTGATATGTTGGACATTTCGTTGCACCCGAATCGGGGGAAGCAAAGTGCGCAATAATAAATATCGTGAAATTGATGCAAGACGCTTTGAATTAAAGCTAAAAAGTGAGACGGTTTCAGAAAAAATTCATCGCAAAGAAGCATTTCGAAGAGATCCAGCGGACAATCGTCAAATACGAGGTATAGTCGGTGTTCTTCGAAACAAGCATAACGTCAGTGAACAAGTAAAGAACATCTATCTCGATGCGCAACGTGAAGAGGGATCCAACACACAGGTAAAGGAGCTTGGTGACTACATTGCCTATAAATGTAACGCCACCTGTATCCCCGGGCCCATCAAGGGCATAGATGGGTCGATGCGAAAGATTTTAGATTTCAGCGAGGGCGGTTATAGAGGCAACACTGGCCTTCTTAAAGATGTTGTTCGTATAACGCTCATTGGAGATTCAGTAGAAATTTATAGCAACATATTAAGTTTAATGCGAATATTTTGCACGCGAAAAAACCGATACGCGATAATCAAAGACAAAGTGGTTACGCCTGACCAAGATACATGCGGATATTCCGGAGCAAACATTGTAGTAAATCTACCTTGCAATCGTCCGGGGGAAGTACAGGTAAATGTGCGTTCTATCATGTATGGAAAGATGAGTCAGAAAGATTATTGCACGCAGTTGAACACTGATGTAACTGCCTATACGGCTCTTAGTAAGAGCTATGGTATCGAAGGTGGACTGGGTCATTGGTTTTACGAAATATGGAGAGTGGACAAGTTCGGGGAAAATGGTAAGGAGGCTGCTGCTTTGAGTAAAGATTATTATGCTCGTTTGCGCGAATATCCGCGTGAACTCCCCAACCCTACAGCTTTTCTAAATCGTTTAAATGCGTTTAAAACTAGGAATCAAAGTCCGAAGCATTGACCAAGCTAAGTATTGAGTACGGCACTGCAGTGCTTCCCAAAATCTGCTTCGCGAGTTGACTATACAACTACCCCCGAGTCATTTCACCAAGTTAAGCGAGAGGATCGGGGTTAGTAAAGCGGCTGTGTTCTGGAGGCCAAGGCGTAGCCGGAAGAACACAGCGTGCCGCATACGCGGCAAGGGTTCGATAAGCCAATGAACTGTGGATACGGTGATGGTTGTAGTCGAGTCGCCAGTGATCAATCACCCAGCAACCTTCCTCGAAGCTCAAGAAGTCATTGGTCAGTGGCGATCCGCCTATAACCATCGTCGTTCACACAGTTCGCTCGATGGCCTTACCCCCGCCACTTTCGCCTCGCGGTGTGCCGCTTCAACTCTAGTCGCTGCGCTCCTTACGTCGAATCGGCACACCGAACCAGAACTAATTACCCAACCCATTCCTTTATAAGCGTGTATCTGAAAATGGGGTCATTCCAGTGCCATTGAACGATTCGACA
>CBFIHW010000192.1:0-3865 GCA_965662325.1 uncultured Pirellulales bacterium
TCGAGGCCTGCCACACAGCATGCAACGACGAATAGTTCGGGTCGAAAATTTTGGTGGCCGCTCTGCAGCGGCAATTTTGGATTTACTTGCCATAATCTTTACCAACCGTCACTACTAAATACTGACGGCATTAGGTTATTTGCAGAACTGCTACGCCGCAGTTCCTCCTTCCTCCTCGGTTTTCTTCATCGGAAGCCCCATTGCTCGCAACAAAACTCGGGCATCGTCATCACAATGAGCTGTCGTCACTAGAGTAATATTCATCCCCTGCGGGCGAGTGAACTTGTCAGGATTGATTTCCGGAAAAACCATCTGCTCGGACAGGCCAAGACTGTAATTACCACAACCATCAAACGACGTCGCCGACAGCCCACGAAAGTCGCGAACACGCGGCAAGGCCAACGCGATAAGACGATCGAGAAACTCGTACATCCTGCGTCCCCTCAGCGTTACCTTGCATCCAATCGGCAAATCCTCTCGCAACTTGAATCCAGAAACCGCCTTACGCGATAACGTTGCCACAGGCTTCTGTCCTGCTATTTGACTAAGTGCTGCCATGGCTTCTTCAAGATGTTTTTTCTCCGTAACTGCCGTCCCAACGCCCATGTTGATGACAATCTTCTCGATCTGTGGAATTGCGTGAGGGTTCTTTTTGGAAAGCTCTTCTGCAAGTGCTGGACGGACTGTCACGTTATAAAGTTCCTGCAGCCTGGGCGTTCCCAAGGCAGATTCACTACCAGAATCTTTTGCAGACTTTGACTTTTTTGCCATTTCCGTTTCCCTTAATTCAACCGTATCCGAAAATCTTTTGTATTGCCTGTTTTTACCGAACCCAAACCTACCTACTTACCAACAACAACTTCGGCCTCTTTTAACCAGCTCTCGACCGACCGACCTCGCCTTGCTCACTACCACACTTCCGACAGACTCGTTTTTTTGATCCATCTGCCAAAGAAACACCAAGCCGTGACGCCTTCCCGCAATCCGCACAGAAGAACAACACGTTTGACGCATCGATTGGCATCTCTTTACTAAGCCGCCCCCCTTGTGGATTCTTTTGACTTCTTTTTATATGGCGATAGACCCGATTGACTCCTTCGACGACAAGCTTGCCGTTCGCAGAATCAACCGAAAGGACCCTCGCCCGCGTGCCGCGCGAGTTACCCGATTTAACTTCAACTGTGTCACCTGTCCGAATCAACATCAAATTACCTCACTTGCAAGACTCACAATTTTCATGAAATTACGGTCTCGCAACTCACGGGCTACAGCACCAAAGATTCGAGTACCCCTAGGATTTTTATCGCTATCTACAATCACGCAAGCATTTGAATCAAACCGTACGTAACTCCCATCAGTCCGGCGAGTTGGACTCTTACAACGGACAATAACCGCTTTCACAACCGCCTTCTTTTTGACATCACTTCCAGGAATAACACTTTTCACGCTACAGACAATTACGTCTCCGAGACCAGCGGTTCGCTTTTTGCTACCACCGAGCACCTTAAAGCACATAACTTCTTTCGCACCTGTGTTATCAGCGACTATAAGCCGCGACTGCATCTGAATCATGCGTCAGCTCCCTCTTCAACACCTGCACCACCTGCAGTCGCCTCACTAGCCTGACCTGTTGCCTTTGCTTCTTCGTCACGAACTGATGCCTCACGCATCTCAGTAGCCCTCGCTCCAGACCGTAATGCTGCCAGGTCCACTGCCGTGCTCTTTGCGACAACCCGAACCAATTCCCAACGTTTTGTTTTGCTTCGGGGAGGACACTCGATGATTTCAACAAGATCACCAGGCGCAGACTCTCCCGCCTCATCGTGCACATGACAGACAGTTCGGCTATGCAAAATTCGACCATATTTAGGATGGCGAATAATACGAGGAATCTCCACGCGTCGCGTTTTACTTGCTGCGGCACTCGTTACAGTGCCTGTTTCAACTTTTTTTGGCATACCTATTTGTCCTAGCGGGCTTGTACCGCTGTTTACGTTTTTGTTTTTTATCGATTAAACCACAGATGCGACTCTTTGCCTTCTGTCAAACTTTTTTCTACGTATTAGCTACCTTGGAAGTTGAATCACTTTCCACACTTGCAGCTTCGCCGGAAACGCCAGCTTCCCGATTTCTCTCTCCCAAAACAGTCTGGCAACGAGCAATAAGCTTCCTCTGTTTTCGCATTTCAGACGGAGACGCCAGCTTTTCCGTCTGAGACTGAATCCGTAGACGGAACAGGGATTCAGCCGCATCCTTCCAGACAAGCCGAATCTGCTCGTCACTCATTTCTCGTAATTCTGTTGCCTTCGTCATCGCTTCACTTCTTTTCTGAACATGAGACCGTCGGATTTCTTGGACATGCCAAACTCAGAATCTCCCGAACTACATTGTCCTCTTTTTGACCATTCGCACTCGTACCGGCATCTTGTGAGCAAGACGTGCAAAGCACACCTTTGCAACATCTTCCGTCACACCACCAATCTCAAAGAGAACCGTTCCCGGACGTATAACCGCAGCCCAGAAATCAGGTTCGCCTTTCCCTTTACCCATACGGGTTTCCAACGGGATTGAGGTAATTGATTTGTGTGGAAACACGCGGATATACAGTCGTCCACCGCCCCGCAGATACTGCTGGGCGGCAATTCGGCCGGCCTCAATCGTGGCAGCAGGAAGCCATCCCGGCTGTTCGGCTTGAAGGCCGAATTCGCCGAAAATGACCCTGTTACCACGAGTCGCCTCACCTCTTATACGACCTCTTTGGCTTTTTCGGTGTTTGACCCTCTTGGGCATCAGCGGCATCGCCGTTCTCCTCGTACATCCCTTGGTTCACCCACACCTGAACACCAATGTGTCCCTGTGCTGTTGGTGCTTCACAAAACCCGTAATCTATTTTTGCTCGTAACGTTGACAGTGGCATCGACCCCGCAATGCTCTTCTCGCATCGGGACATTTCAGCTCCACCTAATCTGCCAGCCAACTGAATTTTGACGCCTTTCGCGCCAGCATCCATTGTGGACTCAATTGTTCGTTTCAATGTCCGGCGAAAGGCAGCCCGCTTCACCAGTTGATCTGCAATATCTTCCGCGACAAGTTGCGCCTGAACTTCAGGCCGCGTAATCTCTTCCACCTTAAGATTTACTCTTCTACCAAGCAGTGCCTGCAACTCATCCTGCAAGCGATCAACCTCTTGGCCCTTTCGACCGATAATCACACCTGGGCGAGCAGAATGCAGAATGACCTTCACCTCGTCCCGAGTTCGCTCGATCTCCACTTTCGCGATAGCTGCTGAGCGATACTTCTTTTTCATAAAGCGACGAACTTTAAAGTCTTCAAGTAGCAAGCCTCGAAATTCTTTTTTGGGCGCATACCAACGGCTCTTCCACGGCTCAGTAATGCCGGTACGGAATCCAGTTGGATTTACTTTTTGACCCATTTGCTTTTCCCTTTTGTGTTTTCCGAGCGACCAGTCAACGACCGCTGCTATTCCTCAGTTTCTGTCTCACCAGATGTTTGGCTACCGTTGGAACTTGCCACAGCGACCGTGTCCAGTGAAACCTTAATGTGTGACATCCTTTTCTTAATTTCGTAGGCCATGCCACGAGCTCGCGGCTGATACCGCTTAAACATCGGACCACCATCGATTCGCGCATCAACCACGACAAGATCATCGACCCCGGGAGCCTGCTGATGCTCAGCATTCCCAAGTGCACTTTTGATAACTTTCTCAAGCATCCGAGCACCACGGTGTGGCTGGAATCGCAGGATATCCAATGCCTCGTCTGCAAACTTGCCACGAACAAGGCTAGCGAGATGCCGCACCTTACGGGCACTGATCCGGGCATATTTGTGCGTTGCTGTATAGGCC
>CBFIHW010000193.1:0-3841 GCA_965662325.1 uncultured Pirellulales bacterium
AGCCTCAACAGCATCCATCGACAACGTTCGGATTGTGTCAATTGCAAGTTGATCTATGTCAGCGAGTGTTGGTGTATCTGAGCTAGGCATGAAGAGACTTTCAGACTTGAAGTAGCGTGATTAGGTGATGGGATCAGTGTAGTTGCCAAGATCGCGATATATTTTCAATATATGTTGGAATTGCCCAACTACTATAAGCGATAATGTTCATGATGACGACAGATAACGCTTATACGCGGCATCAAGTTCTTCGGGGCTTCTTCCGCAGAGTTTCCATAGTGTTTCCTGCTCTGCTGTTCCGCGATAGAGCCGAACGAGGTATTCAATGAAGGCGTCTCGGTAACGGCCCCGTTCACCATTCATAAAAAAGTCTGCGAGACCCGCTAGTTGGCTATATATTTTTGGCAATTCGGGATCATTCTGTAATGCACTTCTCCCACGTTTTGAGAGTTGTCGCAACGGAAGAAAAAAGTTGTCATCAAGCAGCCGTTCCATTGCCGCTGGAACGCGACCACTTTGGCGTCCACCAGCTGTGAAACCAAAATCAGTCTCCTCAAGGCTTTCCATGTAGCAGGCAGCAGCCTCGAGCGCCCACATGCCGTGCTTGCTTCCAGCTAAGGGGCTTGTTGGCCACGTTTCTGCGAAGAGCTGATGGGTTGCCTCATGTTCTATAGTTCGGATATCAGTGTCTTGGGTGGCGAAAAACCATGCTGTTTGTGTAGGTGTCCAGTAAACGCCAAGAGTTCTCCCAATGTTCGGTTCCAGAGACTCCAAACTGCTGATGTACTCCCCACGATTTGCAAGCAAGACCACCTTGAACAAACTTGTTGGGCGAGGTCTTGCTTGTCCAGCAATTCGGCGACTTAACTCGACTGGAGTCAGTACAAAACCACCAAAAACTTGACGCCATATAAACCGAGTCATTTCGAGCCGTTTTGCAAGAGCTGCTGCATCTGAAAGCTCAGCGGTTGATTCGATGTGCCAGTGGTCTGAATCGAACTGTTGCTGGGTTGTATCGGAAGGCTGCGACCTCAACTTGCTAGAAGTGAGTGTTGAACTTTGAGAAGATGATCGAATAGTTTTTTTTAAAGGTCTTAGCCAGCCATCTTCAGAAGAGTACTCTTTTTTTTGTGCAATTTGGCGGGCAACATTTGGCCAGACCCATCGGTCTCCATGCTTGACATACCCAAGAGCACGACGACTCATCTTATGGTTAGGGTTTTCACGGAGAACACGAATGAGAAGGCGCATGGAGTTATTGCTTGATTGCATGCCATTGTGGACGGAGGCTTTTCTTTGTTTTCGAATTTCATCCTTAGCTCTTTCAAAAAAATAAAGAGCACGTTGCTGCCGAAGTTGTACAAAGCTGGTCCACAAATGCTCACTGGATTTCTCAAGCCAAGCAGGCTTGAGAAGCTTTTCATCGATACTCACTATAATTTGACAGTGGATCGGACCCAGTTCATCTGGCAAAGGCCAGTTTTGAATGTAGGTTGCCAGCCGCTGGTCGCCACAAGCCTGAGCGTTGCGCACAATCTCCAAGCAGCAATCATTCCATCCTATGCCGACCGGCTCTAGAATTAATTGGCTTTCGGCATGGAGTCCTTGTGGGCAAAATAATCCGATGCTTACGAGACAAACGAGCAGAAGAACAGGGGGCCGTTCCACCTTCATTGTGCTGGTGTTAATCCTCTTTGTCGAAAGCAGCATCAAACTGCCGATTACTCGGGGCAAAGTCAATATTTTGAACAAATTCACATGCCTCAGTTGCGCCGTGCTCACGGTCCATTCCACAATCTTCCCATTCAACAGACAACGGACCGCTGTAGTCAATCTCATTGAGAGCCCGAATGATCTCTTCGAAGTCGACACCTCCTCGGCCAGGAGAACGGAAGTCCCATCCGCGTCGTGGATCGCCAAAATTGAGGTGGCTAGCAAGAATACCACCTTTGCCATTCAGGAGAACAACGGCATCCTTGATATGAACATGGTAGATACGGTCCGGAAATGTTCGGATGAACTCCACTGGATCGACGCCTTGCCAGTGAAGGTGACTTGGGTCAAAGTTAAAACCAAATTCTTCTCGGTGCCCGACTGCTTCAAGTGCTCGTTGGGCGGTAATGATATCAAAAGCTATTTCAGTTGGGTGTACCTCGAGTGCAAAACGTACACCTGATTCAGCAAAAACATCCAAGATAGGGTTCCAGCGATCAGCAAAATCTTGAAAGCCTGCATCAATCATTGATTCAGGTACCGGTGGAAAAGAGTAGAGGAGATGCCAAATGCTTGATCCGGTAAAGCCGTTAACAACAGACACACCAAGCTTTTTGGCGGCCCTGGCAGTTTGCTTAACTTCCTCAGCGGCCCGTTGACTTACGCCTTCCGGGTCACCATCACCCCAGATGTATGGGGGAAGGATAGTTTTGTGACGTTCGTCCACTCGGTCGCAAACGGCCTGCCCAACGAGGTGGCATGAAATTGCGTGTACCATCAGGTCATGCTGTTCAAGAAGGTCTCGCTTCGTTGCGCAATAACTGTCATCATCGATTGCCTTATCAACTTCAAAATGATCTCCCCAGCACGCTAACTCGAGTCCTTGGTAACCAAACTCACGAGCTTTTCGAGTGAGATTTTCCAGCGGCATGTCGGCCCATTGGCCGGTGAATAGTGTGACAGGACGACCCATCGCAACGAACTCCTTGAAAAGTGTTAGGAAAGGGGGAGTGACGAAAGAAGCATTTAGAAATCTGTTTTTGACAAGTTCTAGGATTCTGGCAGATTTTCCATCAGTTGGAAACCATTCCACAAAGTGATTGCCAAGAGCTCCCCCTTGTGAGCAGCAAAACGACGCGCATCGATATCAATTTGAAATCCAAATGACTCATTTTCAGCGGCGTACGACACTGCGGAGAAGTAAGCAACCCCAGGCTGCAACGAGAAAATTTCCCCCCCAGACGGCAATGGGTGGCAAGTCGCCAGCTTTTGCCTCGGATACACCAGCCATAAAAATTGGGTAATAGACAAGAAGAATCGGTAAAAAACAGAGGAAAAAACTTGTAAGGAAATCTGCGTTCCGCATTCGAATTGCCATCGGAGCCCCAACAAGAACAAAAGCGAGGCAGCTAAAGCCATTGGCCCATCGTCTCCAAGGCTCCATTGCAATGCGATTGAGACGATCTTGGTAATGTTTGATAGTTGCCTGGTCACCAGCGAAGTGTTGCGGTGCAGTACGGTTGGCCTGTCCGGTTAGAAAAGATTCAGCAAGTTGGCCAGCAATATTTTGTTTTGCCCTGCTAATGTTTGCTATAGCGTCGTCTCGTGCCGCACTAAATTCTTTCATCGCTATTTGAGATGGGCTTTTAGACGCCGGATTGTTTTTGCCTATTGAGTCGAGAGGGATAACTCGCTCGATAGTATCTGGGAAGGCGACCTCAACATCACCAACTCGGACTATTCCATTCGTGCAAATAGCAGTGATGCTTGCGTATTTTGGATCGGTCTTGAGTACAGCTTCCATCGCGGAGAGTGTCACGGAGGGACTCGAGTTGTTCGGCTGGAATGACATCGTTGGCCGAATGAGTCGGCGTCCTTGTACTCCTTTTACGTTAATCGCCAGTTTGTCGGTACTGTAGGAACGCTGTTGTTGTAATCGACTGTAGATAATTTCTTCTAAACTCTGGACAACGACACCCCGAACACCTTCACGTCCCCATGAGACAGCGACGTCATTAAGCCAGACACAACTCAAGCTGATCAAAATAGCTAAGAAGGTAACTGGCCAGATAAGAGCCATTGGGGTGATGCCGGCAGCCTTGAGGGCGATGATTTCATTGGAGCTTGA
>CBFIHW010000194.1:0-3835 GCA_965662325.1 uncultured Pirellulales bacterium
TTCTCTTGGAACGTCTGCGACATCAGATAACTGAACGAGGGCGACCATCTCTGGCGTAAGAAGATGCAAATCAATGAATTTGCTTGGACCCACGGAAAAGTGGAACCAGTCGAGACAAATACCGAGGGACGGCAGCCCGACATCTTCAATAAGGGCTACAGCCGACTGTAGATTATTCGGAAAAATAGCTCGAGCATCAAATTCCAGCGCGAGCCTTACACCAGCGTCACCTGCTCGCTTTGCAGCTTCAACGAGGCTTGCCGAAAGTCGCCCTAAATCCTCCGGTCCAAGTGGCCCATAAACATCTCCAGCGAGAATCAGTATGGGTATGGACACTGCTGAGCAAAGGGTAAGACGTTTTTCAAAGTGGGCCCAGTGCTCCCGACGGGCATCGCCTTGGCTTGTCAATAATCCACCTTGAAAAGTAGCCGCTACAGGATCGCAGCCGTACTGAACAAAGAGTTCACTGAGTGCTTCCACGGGCTTTCCATCAAGATACTGTTCGGCATGCCCCAACCAGACCTCGATTGAATGGCACTGCCCCGCCGCATACTCCTCCAGAATAGTCTCCAGAGGCGCATTGAGTGAACAAACTGTTGAGATTGCAGGCTTCATTGGAGACGTTCCGTCAGGAGTTCGGCACATTCCTCAATTGGCACACGCTCTTGAGTGAGAGAGTCTCGATCACGAAGCGTAACCGTCTGGTCCTTCATTGTCTGCCCATCGATCGTAATGCACCACGGCGTGCCAGCCTCGTCTTGCCGAGCATAGCGGCGGCCTACTGATCCTTTCGCATCGTACATGCACGGCATCCGTTTCTTGATCTTTTTGTACAAATCGGCTGCCACTTCTGGCATGCCATCTTTTTTCACCAGAGGAAGAATTGCTGCTTTCAGAGGGGCAAGCCGTGGGTGCAGTTTGAGTACTGTTCGCTCCCGCGGATTTCCTTTTTCATCAGGAACGTTATCTTCATGGTAGGCATCGCAGAGAAAAGCAAGAACTGCTCGATCTGCACCTGCTGATGGCTCAATAACGTGCGGCACAAAACGTTCCCGAGTCACATCATCGAAGTAGGAAAGGTCACGGCCGCTTCCTCGGTGCTTTGGTTTCCCGTTAGAGTCCGTTTCCAGAACAAGCTTTCCATCTTCACGAACAAGTTTACCCTCCATGTGGCTACGAAGGTCAAAGTCACCTCGATGAGCAATACCTTCAAGTTCTCCGTATTCGCCATCAGCAAGGAATGGAAAGGCATATTCAATATCAGCCGTTCCGCATGAATAGTGCGCTAACTCAGCCTCGTGATGCTCCCGCAACTGCAGCCGGCCTTCTGTAAGCCCAAGGTTCAGGTACCACTTCCACCGGCGATCTCTCCAGAACTGATACCACTTCCGAGAATCATCTGGTCGGCAGAAAAACTCAATTTCCATCTGTTCAAATTCGCGCGAACGAAACGTGAAATTCCTCGGGGTAATCTCGTTGCGAAAACTCTTACCAATTTGGCCAATCCCAAAGGGCACGCGCACTCGGGAGGTGTCAAGCACATTCTTGAAGTTCAGGAATATACCTTGAGCCGTTTCCGGCCGCAGAAACGCACGGTCGTCAGCATCACCAGCGAGCGCTCCAATACGCGTTTCAAACATGAGATTGAACTCGCGCGGTTCGGTGAGTGTTCCTTTCTCGCTGGCGTCAGGAGCAACTGCCTCACAGAGAGGTATCGAATCATCTGGAGACGTTCCGGCCAAAGCCACCAATTCCCCAGACCATTCAATGTCTCCTACTTGCTTCGCTCGTAGCTTAAAAAACTTTTGTGCTTTTCCGACAAGATCAGGCTCAGCGTCATCTCCAGACACATCCGTCGTAATAAAAACTTTCATGTCGCGATACATGGCCCATCTTCCGTGAAGATGGTCATAGCGAAAGCGTCGCTTGGACTCACGACAGTCAACCATCCAGTCATGAAACAGATCAAAGTGACCCGAACACTTCCAGACCTGAGGATGCATGATAATTGTGCAGTCAAGTCCGGTCATCTCGTATGAAGAGGGAGCTCCAGCCAGGGTCATCAACTCATCGTGACCGGCGACCATGTCCTGCCACCAACACTCTTTAAGATTTCGCTTCAACGCCACTCCAAGCGGCCCATAATCCCAAAATCCATTCAACCCACCGTAAATCTCACTTGATTGGAATATGAAGCCACGTCGCTTCGCAAGTGAAACAATTCGATCCATCCGTGACTGGTCAACAGGCTTTGGCATAAATGTACTGACGACTTCTTTGTTAAAGGACAAACGTCTAAGAGCATTATTTATCCAAGAGTGTAGTGATCAAACCGAAGATGGGTCTACCGAGAACCTCAAGATCCCAGTGTCACTTATTTCCGCATGTATTGCAGGGCGTCAAAAGACACAAGACGGCCAGTTCTTGGGCACAGATACGGCACGAGGTGATATTGATCCATAGCTGCTGCAAGGACAAGGTCGGCCTCCATCCCTAGCTCTATTAAATTCCTTCCACCCAGCGACTGACGAAAACTCGCTACGAGCTGACCCTGAGTCTCGTTCGAACTATTCACTACATGAAAAAAATCTAATGACGCCTTCTCACTTTTTGAATCGAGCAGATGATTTCTATCTGACTCTGACACACCCGCATGAATGATCGCTCCTGCACCAAGAAAATCCTCTTCTGTTTCGTGACCATTCGTCCCGGCACATACGAGATGAATTGCATCGACATCTCGATCCGATGCCAAAAGAACAGCCTCCTTTGCGACAGCGGTTCGATTCAAAAAACAGCCTACAAGAACCGCCTCTGCTGCCACGCATCGCTCAATCGCAAGCGTTCCATTGGTTGTTGTCATAACAATGCCACGACCTTTAACAGTTGATCGGCAATATTCGGCTGGTGAATTCCCGAGATCAAAACCAGTAATTCGAATACCCTCGCGCTCTCCACCGAGAAGGCAGTATCCATCGGAACTGGTCCTCAATCGCCGAGCCTCGTCAACTTCGACCACCGGCTTCACGAAGGCTGCTCCTGCTTCGAGAGCTGTCACAATCGTTGTAGAAGCCCTCAGAACATCGACAATAATCGCGATACCTCCCGCTACAGTCCTTCTGGGCATATCATCTGACATGCAATGGGTGTACCACCGAATGGTCTTTTTCAAGCGTCCTGCTGTATTGTTCATGCTATTTGTTTACACCACATTGGCTATGAGTCTGCTCCACACAAAATCAACATCCTACCTGCGGAGATGATGCTATTACGAGCCAAGCAATTAAAAGTGTTGACAAGAGTGGTGGTAAAGTCCAAGGCATGTTTGCTGAGATCGCCCCACGATACGATTTTGTCAATCGAATGCTGTCGGGCGGGATCGATACGTTGTGGAGAAGAATAACAGTCAAGCGTGCCCCACCACCTGCAGAAGGGGCCATTTTAGATGTGTGTACCGGAACAGGTGACCTGGCACTGACATATGCCGCGAAAGCGACTTCACATGTACGGGTGGTCGGCAGTGACTTTTGTAAACCAATGCTTGACCGTGGAATCGAAAAATCTGCAGCACGCAATGTGCCCGTTGAATGGATTGAAGCCGATGCCATGAACCTGCCATTCCCGGATGCAGCATTTGATCTTGTGACGGTTGCTTTTGGATTACGCAACATCGCTGAAACAGATCGTGGACTCGCCGAAATGGCTCGTGTGTGCAAGCCGGGAGGCCGCCTGGCAATTCTTGAATTCTCATTACCTAAAAATCCATTTATTCGGGAAACTTATTTATGGTATTTCCGGAACGTCCTACCGAGAATTGGAAACATGATTGCCCACA
>CBFIHW010000195.1:0-3827 GCA_965662325.1 uncultured Pirellulales bacterium
GGCAGCTTAAGACAAGTCGTCCGTCATACACGTAGACATGTTTGCCATCCACCGTAGGAGTGTTCCGGGGACCATCGCCACCGCGATTATCACGAGCACCAGCATTGCCGCCGTCATGCTCGTAGTCACTGGAGCTCAATGGCACTGCCCACTTTTCCTTGCCTGTTTTCGCGTCGAGAGCGATACAGGTTTCGTGGTCTTCACCCTCATGTTGGCGTTTGATTACTGTGTAGACAGCATCACCAGAGACAGCGAACGAACTGAAGCCAAGGTTGGTGGGGATTTTCCATACGGGTTCTTGCATCCCGGCCTCAAAACGAACTGAATCGATGGACTCCGAAGACTTTCCGTCTCCGTTAGGCCCGCGGTACTGGTTCCAATCGGCTGCGTGCAACGAATGAGCGAAAACAGAAAGACCAGCAAAAACTAGAAATGACTTCATGAACTAATCCGAGTGAATTCTGTCGGTAAATTGAACAACTTGCGTGGCACAACTTCTAAATTCGGTGTCTGACCTCAGCCACGCTGCACGCACACTGACAGCTTAAATTCTTTCGTTTAAGAATGGTAGGGGAAACAGCTTTGACGTCTCAAGTGTCTTGTTCGCCTGGCTTTCTCGGTGCGTCTTTTTCTTGAATAATCCTACTGCACAGAAGGTGAGGATACAGATGAGCATGGGGCGTCGGCGCTACTAGCGATGGACTGGACTCGTGAATCATTACATGATGAGGCCTACGTGTTCTTGCGTGAACTTCCGCGGCATGATCAGCAACCGCAGCCGCTGTTTGCGCACGAGTCATAGAAAGATCCGACGAATGAATATATGCTCCCGATAGACGGTCACAATCATCATCAAGACGACCGATTTGTGTGATCGACTTAACCAATGCTCTTCTCCAAAGGCATACACAGCTAGTAGCTGTATTCAGGCGTTCTCAGCTTTTACGGACGAATAGCATTGGACATCGCTACCCACTCACGAACGCAAAAATCATGCTCAGCTTTGGTTCAGTAGAACAGCCACCCGACGGAGATCCCTGAGCGTGTTCTGTTGTGCTAGACGAACAGCATCTGAGTTCACGCCGCGTCGAATAGAATGTTGAATCCATCGTCGCCAAACGCCATCGTAGATGGACAGCTTGGCAACGCATTAGGTGATCGACCGCGCGAAGGCCGTAATTCACACATAACGCCGTTATCTTTGTGGTGTTGATTCAGCGCACCATGGCTTGGTGAAGTTGGATGTTTTTTAAGACTTCAGACAAAAAGCTCGTTCATGGGAATGCCAGAACTGTCACCGAAATTTTCAATCGGAACATCCATCGAATTGGCGATCCTGACGAACAGGTTGGACAATGCATTTGCTTGTTCGTCGTAAGTGACAAATTGTCCAGCTTTGTGACCCATCTTCTTGCCACCGGCAAGAATCAAAGGAAAGTTTGTGTTGTCGTGAACCTTGGACGTTGCCGCTCCTTGAAAGACCAGGCATCGATCAAGAAGAGACCCGTCTCCCTCTTTTGTATCCCCTAACCGCTTGATGAAGTAGGCAAGTTGTTGGGCCACGAATTGATCCCACAGTCCCCAATCCTTGAAGCCGTCTTTGCCCTTGGCCGCAGAATGGCTCAATTGATGAAGATCTTTCCCGATGCCAATATGCTTGGAGAGATTATTGGTAGGTGCAGTACCACCTTCAGATGCGATTTGATAGGTCGCGACACGGGTAATGTCTGATTTGAAAGCGAGGTACATCAAGTCGTACATCGTCTGGATGTAGTTCTCTACATCGGTAAACTCAATCTCCAAATTCATTTCTGGAGGCAGTGCATGGGCTTCCCTGTCGGCCCACAACTTGTCGTTGGCAACTTTTTTTTCTAGCTCTGCAATCGATGCAAGGTACTCGTCGAGTGTCGCTTGATCTTCTTGACCCAGATTTCGTTTGAGGTCTTTGGCATCTCGATAGATTTCATTGAGTAGGTGTGTCTTTTCTCGCAATCTGGCCTTGGCTGCCGGGCTATTTGCAACATACATCCTTTCGTAAATATCCTTCAGGTTTGACCACGCTGGAATTCCTTTGCCATTCTTATCAAAAGACAGCGTGTAAGTTCGAGACAAATTACCAACGCCACCCACGGTCGAAAGAGGCATCGAAGCCAACTGCGTTTGGCCACTGTGGTAATCACTGATGACCTGATCGATCGAAATGGAGTTGAAGCTTGTTTTCCCTTTCACGATATCTTTGGACGTCATGAATCCAGTGGGGTTCACATGCGCATCGCCGCTATTGCGATTTTGTGGATGTGACAGTCCCGATATGACGGAGATATTGTCACGGAATGGATTCAACGCAGCTTGGCTGGTCCTGAATTCGTAGTTCTTTCCTTCTCCTTTGGGAAACCAGTACCAATCCTCGTGCTGTGGATCTTTTTCTGGTGGAAGACTCACACCATTTGGAAAAAAGATGAATGCTGCTCTTTTTGGGAGACTTTGAAGTACTTTTTCTTCTGCTCCCACCGCCATCGCATTCATGAATGGAAGTGCAAGCGAGACACCAGCCCCCCGCAAAAATGTTCGTCGTTGTAGATGCCACGTTTTCACGGCCATTGCATTAATATCCTCGTTGGAATCGTTCGCTTTGGACGATTTCACGAATTATCACGGGTACAGAGTAATTACTTTCTTCGAAACGTTCGACTAGCTGTTTTACCTGATCTTCATCATGATAATCGAGGTCTCGTGACAGTGCACAAGCCAGAAGTCTTTCCACAATACCTTGAGCAAAGTCGTGCTTGCGATGTTGTACGAGATGCTGTTTCAGTTCACTCACACCATCAATATTTACTTTGTCCGGTAAGGTCGATTTGCGGTGAATAGCGACAAAGTCTCGATGATAAATTGGTTTCTTAGTCTTCTTGGGCCCAGTTTCTGCCTTGGAAAGAACAAGTACGTTATCACGCCAAGCACCGCTTGCGTCGAAGTTTTCGAATGGAATACCCCATGGATCTATTTTTTGATGACAAGTCTTGCAAGCGGCATTGTTGCGGTGGGCAAACAGTTTTTCGTTGAGCGTCAATTTATCGAAATCTGGAAGATTCTCGTCCAATGGAGGCACATTCTTGGGTGGTTCTGGGGGTGGGTCATTCAGGATTACTTCGGCCAACCACACCCCTCGCAGGATGGCATGCGAATTCATCCCGTCAGAGTTGCCGACGAGAAAGGTTCCCTGCGTTAACAACCCTCCACGATTCACATTTGCATTCACTGCAACTCTCTTGAAGTCATTCCCCCTGACCCCTTTGATTTTGTAGAACGCGGCCAACGTCTGATTAACAAAAATATGATTTGCATCCAACAGATCAAGCGCGGGAGAACCATTTCTGAAAACATCATTGACTGACTCGACCGTTTCCTGACGCATTAAATCCTTCAAGGGAGTTCTAAATCGTGGATAGTAGTCTCTGTCGACAGCGACATTGAACAGTTTCGAAGTTTGAAGCCACTGATCGGTGAAGTGTTCAACCCACCGTCGTGACCTGTCATCGCGGAGCATCCGTTCAACGTGTGACGAAAGGGCAGAGGGAATGGTTAATTCACCTGCTGATGCGGATTCCAGCAAGGCTTGATCCGGTACTGAACACCACAGAAAAATTGCCAACTTCTCGGCTAACTTGTAGTTCACTTTATCCGTGTCAGACAACTCACCAGGAATGCCCAGGTATAGGAAACTGGGTGAACACAATATTTCTTTGTAGGTGCTCAACAAGGCGGTGATTGCGTCCTCGTCACGACTGTGCGCTTGATAGACGCTGTAATACTTTTGAAAATCTGCT
>CBFIHW010000196.1:0-3815 GCA_965662325.1 uncultured Pirellulales bacterium
ACTTGCCCATTGTAAATCCTGCGCTGGTTGTTGGAACTGGAACGAACGCCTATACAGCGGGCTCGCTTTGGCATCACATGGACGTACGCATGAACCAGCCAACTACGTTGCTCAAGACGACGACCCTGGGCAAGGTTGATTTGGACGCCTACACCGTGCTGATCCTTCCTGATGGAAGTTACAGCCTTTGGGGTGAGTCACAAGCGAAAAAGCTGACGCGTTATCTTGAGGAGGGTGGTGTGGTTGTTGCGGTGTGCAACTCACTGTCCTGGTTGACAGCGAATGGGGTGGTTGATTTGAGCGAGTCTGAGTCAGAAGGGAAAGAAGAGAAAGACGCAGAAAAACCGGAGCCAACGCGGTCATCGGAAAAGCGTTTCGGTGACGCTCGCGAAGACGCTGCCCTTAAATCAATTGCTGGAGCGATGTTCGAAGTGAAGATCGATTGCACGCACCCTCTCGCCTATGGGTTTCCGAGTGACACCGTGCCTGTTTTTCGTCGCGGAACGTATCACTATCAACGACCGGAGAACAGTTATCAAACCGCTGGGATTTACGGAGATGTGATCGCCGGTTACGTCAATGACGAGAATGCGAAGGAGTTGCAAGGGACAGCCGCTGTGTTTGTGGTGCCGGTTGGCAAAGGACGAGTGATTGTGTTGGCGGATAATCCAGTCTTTCGCGGGTATATGCGGGCGACAGAGCCGTTCTTCACGAATGCTGTCTATCTTGGACCGAGCATCCGATTGCCAAAATCGTCCAGCGATGAACACGACCACTAACGGGTTCCGTCGGATTCGTTCACGGTTCAACCCAATCATTCATGATGCACGATTTCCTAGGTAAGACGCTACATAGAAGTTCGGTTCGCATGTTTCTACATTGAGCCCTGTAGACGTAGGCAACGTTCCGTGGGCCCAACCGTGGTGATTGCAGGTCAATGCGTCGGGAGCGATGAATAAGCAACCACCAGTCTGATAGAATGGCCTCGAACACCTAGGTTTCGTCGAGAATTTTAAGAAAACGTGGTTCTGAGATGTTTGGCAGTATTCTAAAGTTGACCGTCGCAGGTTGTTTAGGAGTTTTCGTATGGCATGGGTCAGTAGTGGCCCAGAACGCACCCCATAAGGGTGATGTCAGGGAAGTGCAGGTGGTTCGTGCGGTTGAACAGCACCGGCAGGCATGGCGGATCTGGCAACCAGTCATTCTGCAGGGCTTGAAGAAGCAGCATTTGATCGTTGCGTATGGCAGTATGTTGCATGGAAAGAAAGACATGGGAGATATTCATGTCATTCTTTCAAAGGATGATGGCTTAAGTTGGAGTGAGCCTAAAGCCATCTTCAGCCATGAGGTGTTTCAAGGGGATCTGCAGTTTGCCTATGCGAATCCGGTTCTGTACCGGGTGCGAGGTCAGTCTGTGATCTGGTGCTTTGCGATGAGATGCCCCATTCAGCAAAGAAATAGTGAGGAGTCGCATCTAGTCGGCGCGTTCACTGCCGACGGTGGAAGATCGTGGACATCAGTGGAGTTAGCAATGCACTACACGGGGCCACTCATTTTAAACGCTCCTCCTGTGGAGATCGATCGTGGCGGGGTTCGAACTTTCCTGTTACCGGCCCATCGAAACACATTGGCGTCAGACCCACGTGGTTCCCGTGATCAGATGATTCTCAGTAGCACTAGCCTGCTTGAGTGGAAGCTTGACGCGTTTATTCCACAACCAACGGAATCCAGAGTGTTCTTGCATGAAGGCAACCTTGCCCGCGGTGATAAGGAAGGTGAATTAAGGATTGTGATGCGCACGGCGAACTATGACGACACGAGTTTGACTACAAGCCCCCCGCGAGCCTATTCCAGCCTCAGTCTGGACGGTGGCAAAAACTGGTCGGTTGCCGTTTCTGAATCCGAACTGCATAACGCGAAATCAAAAGGATTTTACTGCAAGTCAGAGGTTGGGCACTATCTGTACGTGTATAACGACGGTCCAGCCCAGCGAAGTTTAGCAGCTGGGTTCCCGTTTGGTGGCCGTACATCGTTGCGATACAAGATACAGATGCCGGCCGGCAATTGGACGGAAGAAAGGACGTTCTTTGATGCTGGAATCAAGAATTCTTATCCCAGTCTTGTTGAAGTTTCACCGGGTGATTTCAGGGCAGTTTGGGATAGTGGCACCGCAGAGACGCCTCGTACGCATATTCGATTCGGAAAATTCAAGATCCAGCCATGAAACGGAAACCGTCAACCAATCAACACTTATGCGAACGTCTGAAACAGGGTGCCTTGGTGCTGGGTACACTGATTGTTTCGCCATCGCCTAGATGGCCGGAGGTGGTGTCGCAAGCCGATCTCGACTTTGTGTTCATTGACACGGAACACATTGCGATTGATCGATTTGAATTGAGTTGGATGTGCCAAGCCTACTCAGCTTTCGGTGTTCCGCCTTTGGTTCGCATACCAAGTGTGGATCCAAACGCCGCGACGATGGCATTGGATGGCGGTGCTGCGGGAATTATCGCGCCTTATGTTGAAACTGCTGAACAGATACAAGCGTTGCGGGGTGCTGTAAAAAAACGTCCCCTAAAAGGGAGGCGATTACAGGAAACGCTTGCTGGTAAAGGCTTGGAACCAAAACTGGAGCGGTATCTGAATCAGTCGGCCGATCAGACTCTTTTGATAGTGAATGTAGAGAGCACGCCAGCGCTCGATAATCTAGCGGAGATTTTACATGTTCCTGATTTGGACGGTGTACTCATCGGACCTCATGATTTGTCCTGCAGCCTGGGCATCCCAGAAGAGTATGACAATCCCAAATTCATTGACACTTGCGCTGAAATTTTTCGGCAGGCTCGATTAGCGAAAGTTGGTGCAGGGATACATTTCTGGGGTGACTTGAAGCAACAAACCAGATTTATTGACCTTGGCGCAAATATGCTGATCCATAGCGCTGATATTACACTTTTCCAACGTGCCCTGCAGCATGACATAAGCGTGCTCCGAGGCACCTCAAAGCCGGGAAAGTCAACTGGCGTTAATAATCTCAGCATCTAGGAATTCAGCTGTGATCCGAATTGGCGCATGTCTCGAGGTGCGGGACAGATGTGTGTTCAAGGGCGTTGAGCGGATTCTTATTCTGACATTGAATTCTTTCAGACGAATTGATCACTTGGTGGTGGTAAATGATATTAATGCAAAGAATAGTGTTTTCCGGCTTCTGCGACTTACTCCGTGTTGGTAATCGCTTGTGCCTGTAATGAGTTCAATGTGATTGTTCGCCATTTCGCGTGTTGCAAAAAGGTTTGGGCGGTTCGATGGTCTATCAAGGCTGCTGATCAGAACACGCGATCCATTCATCAGTGAGATAAAAGTGAAGTTCTTGTATTATTTTATTCTGGTTGGGGCTTCTGGGTTCGTTGGATGTGCGAGTGAAGATACAGCTTCACTCAAAACGCGTGATGTGCCAGTGGTTGTATCCGGGTTCATCAACAGTGTCGGCATGAAGTTCAACTCGTTACCGGCGGGGAGTTACACGACCAATATCACCGGATTGACGGAGACCACTGAATTCTTGCATCCGATCGAATTTGGGGTGCATGAAGTAACCCAAGCTCAGTACAAAGCCGTGATGAATTCTAACCCCAGTAAGTTCAAGGGCGATTCCAATCCCGTGGAAAACGTGAGATGGGAAGATATTGCTGAGTTCTGTCGCAGGTTAAGTAATTTGCCCCAAGAAAAAGCAGCGGGTAATGTTTACCGACTCCCGACCCTTGACGAGTGGGAGTATGCGTGCCGGGCGGGGGCAGATCTAAAAAATCGCTTTG
>CBFIHW010000197.1:0-3796 GCA_965662325.1 uncultured Pirellulales bacterium
CATCTTGGCTTCAAGCTTCGCTGGCAGCACGAAAGTGACACCCCCCCCCTTGCAGACCCCGGCTCTGAAACCGACAACTGAGGGTTCCGTCTGGCTTTTTCCACTCGTCTCCTGGAGACCCTGTTGTGACTGAACACGAACTGATCCAAGAACTCAAAGGCCCCAGTAACTCCAAGATCATCATGCTCGTTGCGGATGGACTCGGTGGGCTACCTTTGGATCCGGGTGGAAAGACAGAGCTTGAGACCGCCGTGACACCAAACCTCGATCGACTTGCTGGAATTGGTACAAGCGGCTCAAGTGTCCCAGTGCTACCCGGCATTACGCCAGGTTCAGGACCCGGACACCTTGGCCTTTTTGGCTACGATCCGCTTGAATTTAAAATTGGCCGCGGCGCACTGGAGGCGACTGGCATTGGGTTTGAACTTGGCCCTCATGATGTCGCTGCACGTGGTAATTTCTGTACGCTCGATAGCAACGGACTGATCAGCGATCGACGGGCTGGTCGTATTCCTTCAGAAGAGAGTTTTCATGTTGTCGAAAAACTTCAGGCTGTTGTAATCGACGGATACGAAGTCTTTGTAAAGCCGGTCAAAGAGCACCGTTTTGTTGTAGTATTCAGAGGAAGTGGTCTTGATGGCAGAGTTGCTGATACCGATCCTCAGTCCACTGGCGTACCACCTTTCGACCCACAGCCGCTTGATCCAGCCGCCGCAAAAACTGCCGAAATCGCCAAGGAGTTTGTCCGGCAGGCCTGTGAGATCCTCAAAGATGAGCCCAAAGCAAACGGTCTAACACTACGAGGATTCGCTGCCAAACCAGCCTTGCCGACGTATGAAGAACTTTACGGGCTACGGGCGGCTGCGATAGCCGTCTACCCGATGTACAAGGGGCTCGCCAGCCTTGTTGGCATGAAGCTTGTAGGCACACCACAGACACTCGGAGAGCAGGTTGATGAACTGAAAGCCTGCTGGAATGACTACGACTTTTTCTTCTTGCATTTCAAGTACACCGATTCAACTGGCGAGGACGGGAACTTTGCAAACAAAGTGAAGCAGATCGAGGAGCTCGACAAGATGATTCCTCGTATTGAAGAACTCAAGCCGGATGTTCTCATCGTGACTGGAGATCACTCCACTCCGAGCAAGCTCAAAAGTCATTCGTGGCACCCTGTACCGACTCTTCTGGTTGCGGACCCATGTCGTCCAGACGGTGCAACGGCTTTCGGTGAACGAAATTGCCTGAGTGGTGGCCTTGGGCAATTTCCTGCCAAGCACCTCATGCTTCTGGCCATGGCTCACGCCGGTCGTTTCGGAAAATACGGCGCGTGAACTTACAAAGTTTTCTCTACAAACGACGGCGACTGAGCGAGAACAATCGCACGCAGCAAATCAGCCGCGCATTACAAGTCCGTGGTTTCATGCTGTGCTACATACGGTACTGAGGAATCTGAAGCGTCTCACCATCGTGAGTCGCTGATTGGTGCGCGACAATACCGGCAACTGTCATATTGAGTGACTGTGCGACATCAATCCATGGCTTCCTGTTTCGAAGAATAGCGTCTACAAACTCACTGGTCAGGTAACCGTGCGAACCACCATGCGATCCGGCAGCCATACCAGGCGGAAGTGGCGGCCGGGCAGTTGAAACACGAATTTTCTCATCCGTTTGACCATAGACTCTGCCTTGTTCTCCATGAGCAGATGGCATATCCCACGAAACGGCCATTCGAGACATACCTCCTTCAGCTGTACGAAAGAGCCCGACTTCTGATCCAAATGGATTTTTATACTGGTTGTTTTTGGGCTGCAGATGGGGCACAACACTCAGGCTTCCAAGTGCAGATACCTCCGTGAAACAGTGGCCGGTTACGCCAACATAAAATGCTGTCGCATGTGTTGGGTACCATTGAGGCGGCAGTCCCTTGCGCCAACCGTTTGAATCAACAGTCCGTGTTTTTGGATTGTATCCACCTAAAGGCTTACCGAAGTAGTGATAATATTCTCCCTCGGAGTACACAATCTTCCCTAACGCTCCTGCATCATACCGGCGGTGCCATGCGTAAAGATCTTTATGAAAACATGATGTTTCAAACATCATGTAGTGACGATCCGTCTTCTTGACGGCCTCGAAAAGCCTATCGGCATCTTCAAGAGAGCCGAACACTGCAGGCACCGCAGATGCCACGTGCTTGCCGCGCTGCAGCGCAGCAATGGCCAGACTCGCATGGCTCGGTGCATCCGTTGCGATATAAACTGCTTCAATGCTGTCATCATCGAGCATTGCTTCACAAGACTCATAGGTCTTTGTACAGCGACATGCCTTCGCCAACTTTGCACGGCGATCAGCAATCAAATCAGTCACAGCAGCAACTTCAACATTCGGATGATCCTGAAAGCCAAATTGTGCCCCGAACTTACACAGACCGTACCCTGCGATACCAACACGTATTTTTCGATCAGAAAAGGGTTTCCACAAACCGCCTGATTCTGCCGCTGGCTCATTCGTTTCAAATCCGGCAATCACTTTTCCAGAGGCATCCACAGGAGCATCATCTGCATGAAGCAAGGAGGGCCTCATAGCTGACCCGGCAGTACCAAGTGCCATTCCTCCTGCACTTACACGAGCAAGAAAGCTTCTTCGGGAAAGATCAATGACTTGTTTCGCAGGCACTTCAGACTCCATTCGTGGCATCCTTTAGTTACGTTCCCGTTTCCGCTTGAATCAGCCATGAACTGAAGCAAGAAGTTTAAAGTTTAACCAAGCGTGCAATCGCAAGAATCAGGTAAACACATGAATTGCACCAAAGCCTACACTCCTTCTCGTCAAGTACAGGATACATTGCCGCATCGAAAGCCTTCATCAGCGGTAAAGAGCAGCCAGCCTTTTTGCAATTAAGCCTTTGCGCCGTCAACTCTTTCGAATTCGTGAACGAAAAGACCGCTACGAAGCTTTGGCTCAAACCATGTGCTTTTCGGTGGCATGATCTCATCTGCATCCGCAACCGCGAGCAGTTCGTCTGCACTCGTCGCGTGCATGGAAAAAGCAACACCTTTGTCACCCGCACGTTTCTCTAATTCTTCACAACCACGAACACCTCCGACGAAAGCAATGCGTGAATCTGTTCGTGGATCCCCAATACCTAAGATCGGTGCAAGAACGCGGTCCTGCAGAAGCGCGACATCGAGGCTGGCAATTGGGTCATTTCGATCTATCGATGACTCCGGGAACGTAAGGAGCCACCACTTTCCAGCAACAAAAACAAGAACCTGTCCTGGCTTTTCTGGCGTCCCAGCCTGTGCCTGCTTGAGTGCACCAACAGCCTGCAACCTGCTAAGAAACTCATCTGTAGAAAGCCCATTCAGGTCTGCTACAACGCGATTGTAGGGCAGTATTCTCAATTGATCGTGAGGGAATACGACTGCTAGAAACCGGCCATATTCTTTGTCGTCACTCGCATTGGCATCTGCTTGCTTGGATGCTGTTGCTGCACGCTCCGCTCCAGCAGATCGATGATGACCATCCGCGATATAGAGCCTGCCGAGTTGATGAAATGCCGACACATACCTCGCCGGATCAGACACGCTCCAGCCTGTGTGCTGCACGCCATCTGGAGCAACAAAGTCAAATAAAGGTGACGACTGCATATCAGTCTCCATCATCGAATGAATGGTTGTGCCCTCATTTGGCTCATCACGAAAGCACAAAAACACTGGCTCGGCATGGCTCGCGGTAGCAAGCAGGTGACAAGTCCGATCATCCTCTTTATCTGGCCTGGTCTTCTCGTGCTTTCGTA
>CBFIHW010000198.1:0-3763 GCA_965662325.1 uncultured Pirellulales bacterium
CGCATGCCACCGATACTCCCAGATCTGGTTGATGATAAACTGGTGATTGCAGGCATCTGGCCTTCGACCAAGGGTGGGGACTGGTGCGGCGAATGGGAAACGTTCTCATTAGAAGACGTGGACAAGGCTCACACATAAATAGATTTACCTCTTTCATGGAGTTCCTCGAGCAGGAAGGATACATTTCATGGCCTCACGACTGATACTTACCCTCGTACTTGTTTCGAGCGTCACCGGTTGCATGCCAGAACAGAACAAAAGCGTAAATCAAGAAGAACAGAAATTTGGGCAAACGGAAAATCGTGGAACCAATCAAGACGATGAGACTGAAGAACTCTACCTGCCTGGCCAAGACTAGGATCGGCCTCGTGCAACGAAAACACCTGTCCCGATTACTTATTGTCGCGGCGGGTAAGTACGCTAAGAAAATTTTGGTTTACACCTGCATTATTCGGGTCGCCATTGAGCCTTTCTTGCTGCCAACCATACTGGGCACTTTTTTCCAGCGATGCAAACTGTTCTATCTTGCTTTACACAAGTGGCACTTTTTACATAGTTGAAATGTCGTCCAGCAGCGACATATATTTCAATATTGACTTAAATTCATCAATTCCCAGCAACAGACGAAGCAGATCTCACTCCGTAGCTTTTTTCTGTAATAGCAGCAGATCAGAAGCTATAGTACATAAAGCACGCTACATGACGACGTGACCTTGCCGGCAATAAATTCGTCACAAGAACCGCAAAATCCGGAATTTATACGGCACAATGAAAAAAGCTTTTACCCTTATCGAATTACTTGTTGTAATTGCAATTATTGGCGTTCTTGTTGGGCTTCTTCTACCAGCGGTCCAACAGGCACGAGAAGCAGCTCGCAGACTCAGTTGCCAGAACAAGTTCAAACAGACGGCACTTGCCTATGCCAATCAGGCGTCGGCCAACAACAACCAGTTTGCTCCTCTAGCAGTCAATGTAGATGCGAAAACGTGTGGATGGGGACTGTTCCTTCTTCCGTTTATTGAACGCAACAGCCTTTACGAACAATATGATTTTGAAAAGCAATGGTTCTTACCGGAATCGATGGGTGGTGCTAAATACAATGCGACGGTGTCAAGCACTCGCATAGATGACTTTCTTTGCCCATCTAGTCCTGAGCCGGACGGCCCATATACATTTAGTGGCTACGGCCTTCCAATGACGGCCTATGTCGCTGACATGTCACCAATTGTTCGAGTTAATCCGGAACTCACAACTTATCTTGGATTGAGTTACAATGATTCTCAGTTAGCAGGCTGCCTAGAGCCTGTCCCGAGAGATGGATCATCCGATGGCCTAACCAGTTATGCGGAGATCGTTGACGGCACTTCCAACACAATACTTGTGGCTGAGTTTGCCGGAAAAGACAGAGTTTGGCAGAACGGTACAAACACTGGAATTCAAATGCCCATTTTAACCGGAGCAAGTGGTGGGCTAGGCGGTTGGGCTGATACCACAAGCGGCAACACAAAGTTCACTGGAAGCTTACCAAACGGGACTTCAGGACCAGGTGCATGTGGTGTAAACTGCAGCAATGACCTTGGGCTGTATTCGTTCCATCCTGGTGGGGCAAACGCCGCTCTTGTAGACGGCTCCGTTCGATTCATCAACGAAAATATTGATATCGAAACTCTCATAGCTTTTATCACCCGCAATGGTGGTGACTGAACAGCTTCTAGCTATAGAGTAGACACAACTGCCTTCCACTTGCGGAGTTACCTTTGGTCAGATTCCTGTTGCTTATTATCGTTCCTTTTCTTACAGGGTGTACCCGAAGCGACTATCCTAATGAAACCTATCCAGTGAGTGGCCGTGTTCAAACGACTGATGGAGATCCAGCCGCATTTGTTCGCGTAACGCTGCATTCATCAACACTCATCGCGGAGGGTGATCCATTTCGACCCTCGGGCATGACCGATGACGACGGCACTTTTCGGCTTACAACATACGAAACGCACGATGGGGCTCCTGCCGGCAACTACGCCATGACTTTTCGATGGGCGAAGCCACAAGAAACACTGCTTGATCCAATATCGAAGGACCGCTTACGAAATCAATTTGCACGACCAACTGAGAAATCACTCACCTGTGAGATCGTTGAAACTGAATCCCAGGATTTGGGTGCGTTCGAGATTGATACGAAGAAGCTAACCATTGAACGTGTGCACCCATAGCCACTCTCTGATCCCACACAGCGTCAACGGCAACTGGTTTAGTGTCGGAGAGCAGGGTGGAAGGTTTCAACCAGCCCAATTAGACTTTTGAGTTTTCAGTATGCTTAAGGCGGATACGGCAGGAGATGCACCGGGGGAGCAACCGATGAAACACCATATATATTTCAGCGCGGCTGCACTACTCAGTCTACTCATACCTGAAGGTATTATTCTGTTCGCAGATGAGGGCGACTTCACTCTCGTGCAGCCAATAGACACACCCGGACGCACAATTTTTTCTGCCGACTTTGAGCACGCAGAACTCGGTATCTACACGAAAGCGCAACTCAATCAAAATTGGAACAGACCTAAGTGGTCAGACGGCATTGAAGAAGAACGGGTGTGGGTCGTTGAAACCGAACTAGGAACTAAGGCACTCACTGTAGAGTTTCCGGCCCGCACCTATGGACCAGAGAAAAACGGAGCCGAATGGAGGCTGGACTTTGATGGATCCTACGAGGCTGTTGAAGTACGCTTTGATGTTATGTTCAAGAAGGGATTTGACTTCGTCAGAGGTGGAAAACTACCGGGACTTTTCGGTGGCAATGGCAATACTGGCGGAAGTAAACCGAGTGGCGATGACGGCTTTTCAGCTCGTATGATGTGGCGAGAGGACGGACGGGTTGTGCAATACCTCTACTATCCCGATCAACCCGATCGCTATGGGCACCAGATACCATGGATAGACGCTACCACCGGCAGACAAATTCAGTTTATTCCAGGGAAGTGGCACACGGTCGTGCATCAACTCTCTATAAACACACCTGGTAAACGCGATGGGCGGCTACACGCATTCTTTGACAACCAGCCAGTTTTGAAAATGGATTCTATTCGGTTCCGTGACACTGACACATTTTCGATTGATGGCTTCATGTTCAGTACGTTTTTTGGTGGTGGAGACACTTCGTGGCAGACCACCGCAAACGAAACCGTATATTTTGATAATTTTCGAATCAGAGTTGTGAACTAACTCTGAGATTTAAGGCTGGTAGGTCATCGACTCTTTTCTTCTCGTTTCTGAGCACCTACCGAACTCCCTTTCTTAGATAGACTTCGTTGCGATCGGCAATGATTCGCCTGCGTCATTGAAGGCTGCCAACCCCATTGCGCGATCAGGGCCCCAGCAATGACATTCTTTTCAAATCTGCATCGAGAGTGCTTTTCGTTGTCCATACGTCCACCATCCTGACGTGATCAATGAAAGCGTCCAAACTACTGTTCTTTACGCGAGAAATACGCAATTGATCGTTTTCTTTTATGCAAATACAAACAGCACTTTGGGTATCTGGGCTGATTCCGTCAGACAAAACATAAAAAGCACGTAAAACTGAGCTATGCCTGAATTCTGTTCAGGTACTCAAGTTTCCAAAAAGGTATCGGTATGCTCATACCCTGGCGCGCAGGTACAGAGAAAAACCAGCTCCTCGGCACCCGTATTTTTAATAGTGTGGCGTTGTCCTGGAGGAATGGCAATTGCATCACCCGGTCTCACATCCCGGGTTTCGTCACCAAGG
>CBFIHW010000199.1:0-1501 GCA_965662325.1 uncultured Pirellulales bacterium
GACGGCTTGTTGACGACAAGGTGATTGTTCATGGAACGGGAACAGGTACAGGTTTTGATGAGCTTGTCGATAAGTTTGCGTCTCAAGCTGGTTTCGGTGTCGCCAAGGAGCCTGGCGGTTTTGGCCCAAGTGACCACTCAAGTTTTTACGCTCGTAAGATTCCAGTGCTGCATGTCTTTACTGGTTCTCACACCGACTATCACCGTCCAACTGACACGGCTGATAAAGTCAATTACGCCGGGATGGCAAGAATCAGTCATTTGATCACCAACATTGTTCGAGAGTTGGCGACGGCGAACAAACCTCCGGCTTACCTAGAAGTTGCGAGTAAGCCTTTCATGGGGGGCGGTGGCGACCGTCCTTACTTTGGCAGTATTCCTGATTTCGCAAAGCCGGGTGGCGGCTATGCCATCACGGGGGTCTCAAAAAAGTCTCCTGCTGCTGAAGCGGGTCTCGAAGGTGGTGACATTATTGTGCGATTGGGTGAAAGTGCGATTGCGGGGCTCGAGGATTTCGATAGCGCTCTTCGTAAACACAAGGCAGGCGAGACGGTTCCGGTGGTTGTCCTCCGAAATGATAAAGAGGTGACGCTCCAGGTTACGCTCGGTGACCCTCGATGACGCCTTTTTTTAGGCGTCGAATTGATCTTGAGCCACATTGCCATGCCTGCCACTATCCCTTCATCGTTCGACGTTACTTGTTTTCGTGAACGTGCCGGAAAGGCGTCAGGTTAAGGCGGTTTTCTCGTGACAATTACGCAAGGAGTGCATCTCGTGAAGCGACAAATGGCTATTCATGGAAGCTTAATCGGTCTGTTCGTCGGCATGATTATGAGTCTTCCCATACACACTGTTCAGGCCCAAGGCGCAAGTCGTCCTCCGGCTACTCATCAAGCCGTTATTGATGTTGGCTATATTTTTAAAAATCACACTCGCTTCAAGTTGTTGATGGATAAAATGCGGGATGAGGTTATGGCGGCTGAAAATGGCCTTAAAGCTGAACGGGACCGTATCAATGGGCTCGTTGAGCAGTTGAAGGGTTTTAATCCAGGTACTCCCGAATTTAAAAAACTCGAGGCAGAGGTCGCCAAGGCCCAGGGCGAATTCAACGTGAATGGCCAGCTTCAGAAGAAAGACTTCATGGATCGTGAGGCAGCGGTTTACCATGAGGTGTTTGGTGAAATTCAGCAAGCAGTCACAAAATTTTCTCAGGAGCATGGGATTGCAGTTGTGCACCGTTTCGATGGTGACGCCGTGGATTCAGGAAATCGGGAGCAGGTGCTTCGCGGGATCACGAAGCCGCTCGTCTATTACGATAAAACAATCGATATCACGCCAGATATCTTGCGAATGTTGAATGCAGGTTCTGTGGCAAGTGCCCCGGGCCAACAGCCTGTAAGCCGTTAATGCTTTTGTCAGTATGGAGAGCAGCGGTGGCTCTCGATGAGTCCCGCTGCTACTCCTACTGGGAATCGTTGTGCTCGATGATGAGACTGTCCGTG
>CBFIHW010000199.1:1506-3642 GCA_965662325.1 uncultured Pirellulales bacterium
ATGGAGAGCAGCGGTGGCTCTCGATGAGTCCCGCTGCTACTCCTACTGGGAATCGTTGTGCTCGATGATGAGACTGTCCTTGTTTCATTAGGTTTGCCTCTGACCGGTAAGTTGGTTTGTCTCTCGCCAATGGGGCGGGGTGCTGTTTCGGAAGCTGCAAATGGAGCCGCCTACACGGGTAATCACGCGGTGAAAAAGCAAGTGAACTGTCGCCCGCAGCAAACCCTCTGTCGCCCAGTTCAAGTAGTCGGAAGAGGCTACTGGAGCGGGGTTGAGAATCGTGTCGAATTACGGCCAGCGTTAGCCGATTCAGGAATTGTTTTTGTTCGCGAAGACCTTGGGGGAGCCTGTGTCCCGGTTTCTCTCAGTAATCGTATTGAGGCAGCAAAAAGAACAAATCTTCAGGCGGATGGCGTGACCGTTGAGATGGTTGAGCATGTGCTCAGCGCGCTTGCGGCTCTTGGTGTCGACTGTTGTGAAATTTGCCTTACAGCGGCTGAGTTGCCTGGTCTTGATGGTTCAGCAGATGCGTATGTCGACGCCATTGATCGGGCAGGTATTGAGTCTCTCGATGGAACCGTAACGAATCCGCTTGTGGTGCAGACACCAATTACAGTCTCTGCTGTTTCGGGTGATGGGGTGATCGAGGTAGCTCCACCAACCACGTCGGGCTTGCGGGTGCAATACTCGGTGGAGTACCCCGGCTCACCAATTTTGCCACAACAATATGAGGTGGCTATCACACCACAGCGCTACCGAGAAGAGGTTGCGGCCGCTCGAACATTTTTGTTGGAAGAAGAAGCTCGCAAGCTACAGGACAATGGCGTAGGGCTGACTGTAACCACTCAAGATCTCATAGTTTTTGGTGAGAATGGGCCGATCGAGAACAAATTACGGTGGCCAAATGAATGCGCGAGACATAAGGCCCTTGATATCGTCGGCGACCTCTTTCTGTCAGGCAGACCGTTTTTTGGTGACGTTGTTGCGCGTAGAAGCGGTCATTGTTTAAATGCGAATGTTCTGGCGGCGGTTTTGGAAGCCGAGTCTCAGATGTCGGGAATGCATTGAGGAGCGTGATGAAGCAATTATATTTGGTGGTATCGTTGCCACTGCGAGGAGGCAGGAAATGAGTTGTGCACGTATTGGTGTTATTGGTTGTGGGCACTTGGGAAAAATCCATGCGCGTCTGCTGGCTGGTCGAGACGATTGCAAGTTGGTCGGCGTCGTCGATCCTGTTTCGGATGTCGCTTCTGCGGTCGCCAAAGCACATGATTGTGATTCATACAGCAGTCCTGAAGATCTCTTCGGCAAGGTTGATGCGGCGGTTGTTGCAGCACCAACAGGGCTCCATGCGAAGGTTGCGTTACCTCTCCTTGAGGCAGGGATCGATCTTCTCGTTGAAAAACCAATCGCTGCCACAGTGGAGGACGCACGAGCAATTGTTGTGACTGCTCGCCGGTACGGTCGCGTTGTTGCTGTCGGGCATGTGGAGCGGTTTAATCCAGCGTGGACACTTGCGTGCCAGCAGCGAGGAAATCCGCTCTTTATAGAGGCGGCCCGCTTGGCCCCATTTACATATCGTTCACTTGATGTTGGTGTTGTTTTTGATCTGATGATTCACGATATCGATCTGGTTTTGTCCTTACAGCCAGGGCGTCTAGAAAATATTGAAGCAGATGGGATTGTCGCCACAGGTGGGCATGAAGATGTTGTAAAGGCACGGCTTACATTTGGTTCGGGATTAGTAGCCGAACTCATGGCATCACGGATCAATCCGGTGCTGAGTCGGCAGCTTTCAATGTGGACTACCGAGGCCATGATTTCTGTTGACTTCAATGCAAAGACAGTCGGTGTTGTTGCAGCGTCTGAACAAGTTGCTGCCGGAAAATTTGTTGCCGAAGCAGTGCCAGTTGTGGAGCGTGCTACTGCAAAAGATTCATTTTTTCAGGACGTGCTTCCCTATCAGACGTTGCCGGTTCCCGATTCCAATGCCATTGTTTCAGAGCACGATGACTTTCTTCGGGCTCGTGCTGAGGGAGTCGAGCCTCGTGTGAGTGCTTCTGCAGGGTCTTCTGCTCTTGAGATAGCCACCCGCGTGCTTGATGCTCTCAGGTGTACGAAACTTGGGATGCCACC
>CBFIHW010000200.1:0-3585 GCA_965662325.1 uncultured Pirellulales bacterium
TTACTTCACCATCGGTGAAGTCAGCGACCTGTGTGCTGTTAAACCTCATGTTTTGCGCTACTGGGAACAGGAATTCCCTCAGCTGAAGCCGGTTAAGCGCCGCGGCAACCGACGTTATTACCAGCGCCAGGATGTTCTGATGATTCGGCAGATTCGTTCATTGCTCTATGATCAGGGCTTTACCATCGGTGGTGCGCGCCAGCGTCTGTCTGGTGAAGAACAGAAGGTCGACAACACCCAGTACAAGCAGCTGATTCAGCAGATGATTGTTGAGTTGGAGGAGGTGCTGGAGGTGATGAAGAGCTGACCTGCTCAACGTCTCATCATTGAGGCTCCGAGTAATCGTTCATTTCCCACTGGGAATCCAAGTGTCCCCTGTTTGTGGCCTTGGTGATGAACAACCTTTGTGCTCGTGGCTAGGCTACTAATGCGGAAGGTACGCGCGTGTTCCGGTACACGCGGAGGTCGAACATGAACATACTCCAGATTCGTTCTGAACTTAGAGACAATGGACCAGGAACACAACCGATCACACTGAGCGTAGAACTCCGGTCACGTGGGCATGTTGTCACTTTTGCATCAAGCGGTGGTGTACTTGTTGAGAAAGTAAAGGACCTCGGTTTTGATTTTGAGCACGTTCCGGAACTGGCAGTCGCGAAAAGACTCCCTCACCATGTTTTTCGTGCTGTGTCACGTTTGGCTCGCATCATGCGTGTCCGATCCATTGACGTCGTTCACGCGCACAATGCAGCGTGCACCGCTATTGCTTCAATGGCTGCTTGCCTAGTGCGACAGAACGTACGGGTGGTTCAGAGTGTGAGAGGTTTGGAGCAACGAGAATCTCATCAGCATCGAAATTTGATTTATAGAGTCCTTCCTGCACGATTTCTTGCTGTAAGCGAATACACGGCTCGTGAGCTTATCCGGATAGGTGTTGCGGAATCGAGAGTTTCTGTTTCTTACAACGGTGTAGACTTGAGTAGATTTTTCGTAGACGAAGCGAAGCGTTCTGAGGCTCGCAGGCTGTTTGATCTTGGGAACGAATTTGTGGTCGGCCACGTTGGTGCATTTTCTGGGTGGAAAGGTCAGGAGATGATCGTTCGGCTCGTGAGCAATTTACGTGGGGAGGGCGTAAATCTCGTTGCGGTTTTGGTCGGCGATGGTCCAACGTTTGAGGCGACCCGCGACCTTGCTTCAGAGCTTGGGATTTTGGACAAGGTCCATTTCACAGGCTTTCAATCAGACACCAGTTTGTTCTACCACGCGTTTGACCTCTACGCGCAGCCATCAATTAAAGGAGAGATGTTACCGAATTCGATTATTGAAGGGATGGCGACAGGACTTCCCTGGGTGGGGTCAGATATTAGTGGGCTTTCTGAACTCAGCGATGATGGCCGGGCTGGGCTCGTGTTCAACGCTGGGAACTTAGAAGCAATGTCGAAGATTGTGCTTAGTCTTGTTGAGAACACGGATCTACGGCGCAAAATGGGACATCGAGCATCAGAGTTCGCAAAGAGCAAGTTCTCAGTTCAACGGGTCGTGAATCGCGTTGAGAACGCGTACTCAACGCACTAGTCGATCATACAACGGAAGCAAGATGCACATACTGGTCGCGGCTTATGGGGGTGGACATATCAATGCGGTTCTTCCCGTCGTTCGGCAATGTCGCCTGGACGGCGGACGAGTCAGCCTCATTGCTCTTACGACTGCTGGTGCTGTCGCTGGGTCCCAGGCAGAGCCGTATTTGGGGTATTCCGATTTTCTAGATTGTGCTCCTGATTGTCAGGAAGTCGGTCGCCGTCTGATCGATCCGAACTCGTCAGTAATTCCTCTGAAGGAGTCTATTGCATATACCGGAATAAACTACATGGAGCTTCAGAACCGTCTAGGGAGTGAAGGTGTCGAACGTGTCTATCGGGAGAGAGGCCGGGCAGCGTTCTTCCCCGTGGATTTTTGTACGAGAGTGTTGGAAAAGCTTCGGCCGGACGTTGTTATTACAACGAGCGCGCCGAGGACAGAACGCGCGTTCATTGAAGCAGCAGGGCGTTTGAGAATACCAGCTGTTTGTGTTGTTGACTTGTTTGCGAAACAAGAGATCGAGTGGATAAAGGATCCCTTGTTCGCCCAGAAGATCTGTGTGCCAAATGACTATGTGGCATCGCTGCTCGTGGATGCTGGGAGACCGGAAGGGGACATTGAGGTCACAGGTAACCCATCGTTCGACTCACTATCTGAACAGGATTGGGTCGACTCAGGAAAGGCGTTGAGAGGGCAATTTCATCCGGCCACAGATTTCGTGATCGGATGGGCTTCACAACCTGTCCCAAAACAACATCCGTACACCGGTGAAGTCAGCGACTCCGATCTTCCGACAAAAATTGAAAGAGCGCTGATGGAATACACCGATCAAGCACCCCATACGGGATTGGTCGTTCGGTTACACCCAAACGAAGAACGCACCCCACCGTTGGCGAATGACAACGTTTTGGTTAGTGGTAAAAGTGAGAAGGTTGAGTCGATGCTGCATGCGATTGATGCCCTCGTTACAATCTCGTCGACAGTAGGATTACAAGCAGCACTGATTGGTCGGACTTTGGTGACGTACGATGCATGTCCTCTAAGTGTTGGTGCCCCTTACTCGTCAATGGGCTTGTCGCTTGGAGTCAATTCCCTTGAAGAACTACAAGAGGCCCTTAGCGAGGTGAGACGAGTAGGCTTTCACCCTCGTGTTAAGTTACCCAGGCCTGGCTCGGCATCATCAAAGGTGTTGGAGATCGCCAAATCACTGGTTGCATAAGTGTGAGTGGAGCGCGTCTTCTTCCATGTGGGCCAAGCTCGGTAACTCGCATGGACAAGGTTATTACACTACAATCTATGCTTCTCGGGGCGTAGCGCAGTCTGGTAGCGCACCACACTGGGGGTGTGGTGGTCACAGGTTCAAATCCTGTCGTCCCGACCATTTTGCCCTCCGAATTCATCGACTTTCCATAGGTCGGAATCGGGGTTCGGAGCGCTGATCACTAATAACTCTATAGTGTAGGAGCAAATTTTAGTGTGTGGAATCTACGGTTACCTTGATCGAATAGGAAGTCAACTTTCCCAGGCGAAGTTCAATGCCATGGGGACGACAATTCGGCATCGAGGACCGGATGACCAAGGGAGCTTCTTTCAAAAAGGCATGGGTGTTGGTAACGAACGTTTGTCAATATTGGACGTTGAGCAGGGGCATCAACCATTTGTCTCTGAATCCGGTGACGTGGTGGTTGTTCAAAATGGCGAGATTTTCAACTTTGTGGAACTGAGGCAAGAGCTCGCTCGTGAGGGTATTCAGTGTCATACGCGGTGCGATACTGAGGTTATCTTGAGGCTGTATGAACGCCACGGTGCTGAATTTGCTCACAAATTGAATGGCATGTTTGCGATAGCGATATGTGATGTTGTTAAAGAGAAAATTTATCTCATCCGCGATCGAGTTGGGGAAAAACCGCTCTATATATTTGACGACGGAAAGACGCTTCTTTTTGCGTCTGAAATCAAGTCGTTGTTAAGTGTTGGGATTCCTAGGGAACTGGACCGAGATGCTCT
>CBFIHW010000201.1:0-3559 GCA_965662325.1 uncultured Pirellulales bacterium
CATGCGACCTTGCAATAAATCAAGTCTCTCTTCACGCTGACTTCCACCGATGATTTCGCCCACTCCGGGCACCAACACATCCATGGCAGACACCGTTTTCCCATCGTCACTGACCCGCATATAAAACGGCTTTATGGAGGATGGATAATCCGTAAGTATGAGAGGCCCATCCACGTGTTTTTCAGTCAGGTAGCGTTCATGCTCTGCCTGCAAGTCGGTTCCCCAGCTAATCGGGTACTCAAATTTTTCATCGCACGAAGTCAAAACATCAATCGCCTCGGTGTACGTCATATGCGAGAACGGCTTTTCTACCACCGACTGTAGTTGTGCAATTTTCCCTTTTTCAATTCGTTGATCAAAGAATTGCATATCCTCTTCACATGCATTCAAGCAATCATTGAAAACGCGTTTCAGGAAATCCTCGGCCAATTTCATGTTGTCGGCCAAGTCAAAGAAAGCTGCTTCAGGTTCAACCATCCAGAACTCAGCCAGATGTCGACTGGTGTTGCTGTTCTCTGCTCGAAACGTTGGCCCGAAAGTATAGACTCGCCCCAACGCACATGCGTAAGTCTCTGCCTCGAGTTGTCCACTGACCGTCAGGAAAGTCGGTTTGTCAAAAAAGTCGTAAGAGTAGTTCACGGGTCCGCCGCTCTTGGCCAGCATTTCGAGGTCCAAAGCAGTGACACGAAACATTTCGCCCGCCCCCTCACAATCACTGGCAGTGATAATGGGTGTATTGGTATAGAAAAAACCATTCTCGTGAAAGAACTGGTGAATCGATTGACTGATTTGATTCCGCACACGAGTGACAGCACCAAAGGTGTTGGTTCTAGGTCGCAAGTGTGCCCATTCCCTCAGCTTTTCGAAAGAATGGCGTTTCTTTTGAAGCGGATAGGTCTCTGGTTCTGCCCACCCAACCACGCGTAGAGCGGTCGCGTGCATTTCAGTGGCCTGTCCCTTGGCGGGTGACTCCACTAACTCACCATCGATGGCCACGCTGCAGCCAGCAGTCAAACGCTGGACATCCTCCGCATAATTCTCAAGCTCCCCAGGTACGACGACCTGCAGATTTCCAAAACAGCTTCCGTCATTGACTTCAAGAAAGCTGAATCCACCCTTACTGTCCCGTCGGGTGCGCACCCAGCCGCGAACTTCACGCCCAGGCCCCACGGACTCAATTTGTCGGGCAGCATTGATTGGAATCCATTGGCTCATAGCTAAGCAGCCTTCGCTTGTTTTTGCAGGAATGAAACAAATCCGATGATTAACAGGATCGCCAAAAATACCAGCGAGACAATTCCAATTGGAAAACCAAACATTGTTTTCCCATAAAGTCCCCAAGCAGATGCGAACGAGGAAACCACGGTTCCCAGGATCATCAACGCATTCCAAACAATACGTTTTGCACCGGTGGGCATCGCATCACCTAGCACGCTCTTAGAGTTCATGAGCAGCAGGAATGAGACATACGCGATCGGTAGCATGGCCCCACCGATGACCGATGTCGGCACCGCCAGTGCTGGCGCCGCGGCACCCCAAACGAAAGGACCTAAGACTCCGACAGCTGGAATAAAACTGCCAATTCGATGCATCGTGCCTTCAGCAGGCACATCCAGAAGTTCACAAAAAGCGAACCCATTGATAAGCATTAGAATGATGATGGTCGATACGGCCATCCCCAGCACTCCCACGCCGAACACAGTCTGAGCAATGGTATCTCCGACAAGCGGTTGGAGCGTAGCGGCCAACGCATTGTTGTTACGTTTGACCAACATTGCGGCAACTTCTTTGTCGGCATCTGGCAGAGCCTCGCGGGCAGCAGCTAAATCCTCGTCAGCAATGTCAGGACTCTGTTGCTTGATCCTGGCATCCACGTATTCGTAATAGGCCTTGACCTCGGTAGCGGATTCATCGCCGGCTCGCACCTTGGCCATCACATCCTCAGTCTTTCCATGAAACTGACTGGCTGCTGCAATCACAACACAACCGGTTGCGAGAACAAAAGGGACAATCAAACCGATGGACAGATCAAAAATTGCCAAACCACGTTGGCGAACGCCCCAACCTTTACGCAACATTGAATACGGCAGCAGGAAGGTCATGTTGATACCGACCGCGGTTGCAAACGCCGCAATGATCACATCCTTCTGTATGCCAGCAACCTTTGTGGTCCACCAATCACTGAATGTTCCCGTTTGTTGAATTTGGTCAGCGAGCACTGGAACAGGTTCAAAAAGAAAACTCAAATTCGGAACAAACCCGGCAAAGATCTGCCCCCAATCAATCGCACCCTTCATACTGAGGGCAAGCACAACACCGAAGAATGACAAAACAACAATGCCTACCATTCCCTTCAAAATCAGCTCAAAAGCTTTGATTCCTTTACTGCCTGAGTTGTAGAACCAGACAACCACCGACGCGACACACAGAATGGACACGGCAACGATGACCTTGCCATAGCCATCAGGGTTCCCAAGAGACGGAACAAGATTTTGCTGCACAGCTGCTGTGCCCAGGGCAAATTGCGGAAGACACCAGACGATGTTCGCCATCATGGTTGCGATCAGCCAGCCCCATGCGAGAACCGGACTGATCCGGGTCTTGATGGTATAGAAAGGACGCTCTCCGGTCGAAAGCGTGACGTAACTGATAGCACTTAACATCACGACACCAAGAATCATCGCGACGGGCTGCAGCCACATCATCTCGGTCCCCATCAGCACGCCAAGGTACAATGCCCCGGCAAGTGACCCACCTCCCAGTGTGATCGCCCCCTGCAACCACCCAGGACCTGATAACCGTGTATAAATGACAGCCTTACCGAGCGGGCCAGAAGTTTGTGCTTCATCCAGTAAAACTTCTTCGCGAGAAGCAGCGGATTGTTCATCGTTCATGAGGAGACCATCAAGCTAAGGGAAATTTGGAGGGGAAGGGGAGAGCAGGGCAGGGGAGGGCAGAGCAGATGAAAAGCACTGCATGACTCGGCTTGGACGAGGATGATGATACTGCATCACGCGGACAGTCGTGGTGCACACATTCGGCTCACTTTCCCAACATTCTCGGATTTGGACTGCAAGCCTACTCTTCAAACATGGCAGGGCGGTCAACAACCGCCCGTCCCCATGCTTGACTGACAGGAGGGCGGTTTCGAAAATGATGCGTTCTCTCCACCGCCGCGTGGCAAACCGCAGAGCTCACTCACGTTCCGCTAGGTACCGCTCTGCATCCAACGCTGCCATGCAACCAGTGCCAGCTGAAGTGATCGCTTGCCGATAGTAGTCGTCAGCAACATCTCCAGCAGCGTAGACACCTTCCACGCTCGTATTGGTACGAAACGGCTTGACCCACTGAATGTATCCTTTCTCATTCATTTCAACGGCATTGTTGAGAAATGAGGTATTGGGGGTGTGACCAATCGCGACGAACATCCCGCCAACTTCAAGATCACGAGAAGAATCATCAACGGTGCTGTCGATACGCAAGCCGTTGACCAATTTACCATCTCCGCGTACTTCACCAACCGTGCTGTTCCACAACACCGAGATGTTTGGGTGACTCA
>CBFIHW010000202.1:0-3493 GCA_965662325.1 uncultured Pirellulales bacterium
CTAGGCCATATGGTTCGTCTATCCGGCAGGAGCGATATAAGTGGTCTTGGAATGTCTGTTTGTCTCCGAACAATGCAGTGCCTCATTGGCAAATGTGCAAACGTTGCTCACGTCGTAGCAGGGGGTCGAGAGAACAAAAAAATCTGAGTTCAAAGCAACGCGTTTGCCACAGGCGGTTTGTGCAAGGTATTGGATGCCTGCGGTAGGCTGGCAGTGCTCACCACCAACACCGGGCGGAATTCATAAAGACTTCCCCTGCAGTTCGTTCCCCTGCGGCACATTGCCCCACGTTTTCACGATGAACATCAGATTTAAAGTGATGTGTAGGTTTCCTATCAATTTTTTCCTTTACGAGGCGTTAAGTCGCGTGGAATGCGAGAAAAATCTAAAAATCCTTGCCTGCCGTAGATCGCCCAGATACCCTAACTTAAGCCTGCTAGTGTTTGAATACAGGTTCCTGCCAACCTCTAGTTAACGAAAAAAGGCAAATAGCTGCTGCCTCGGGCTGGAAGATCCTTCCAGTGAGGGAGTTGTTTTGAGCAATGGATTGCGTTTTGAAATTCACTATTTCAAGCAACATAACAATCCATGCAAAAATTTACGCTTCTGACCGGATCTACCGGTCTCCTCGGGCAATATCTTCTGAGAGATTTACTCGCAAAGGGGCTCAGGGTAGCCGTTGTTGTTCGCCCCTCGAGAACATCGGATGCTCGCTCTCGAGTAGACGCAATCATGAGCCGATGGGATCGACTTGAAGGTCGATATCTACCCAGGCCAGTAATCCTTACTGGTGACCTCAGTAGTCCGGGGATCGGCATATCGCATCAGGAGCGAGTATGGCTCAAAAGGAATTGTCGCGCTATTGTCCATAATGCAGCAAGTCTTTCCTTTACCACGGGCGGACCACGAACAGAAGAGCCATGGTTGGGAAATGTGGGTGGAACAACCAACCTCACCGCGCTCGCGCGAGATTTAGGTATTCCTCGCTTCCATCATGTATCCACTGCATACACGTGTGGTCTACGCACAGGAACTATCTATGAAACAGAAAATAATCTGGGCCAAAAGTTTGGTAATGATTATGAGGAAAGTAAATTAGAAGCTGAAAATATTGTTCGTGCCGCAGGTTTTCCAGAATCACCAACATTTTTCCGACCGGCGATTATCGTTGGAGACTCACGGACTTCATATACAAGCACGTACCACGGATTTTATACGCCTCTCCGGGTAATGGCATCATTTATGCCAATGATGCACGGTATGCCGCCAATACCCGAATCGATGTGGATGATGGCACTTGGGCTCCACGGTAATGAATCTAAAAACCTTGTCCCAGTAGACTGGGTATCAAAAGTAATCGCGCACATTGTCAGTAAAGACTATTGGCATGGCAGGACATATCACTTAACCCCTGCGAATCGTGTGCTTGTTCAGGAGATTGCTGCAGTTACAAAGCAAGCAATCATAGCGCAGTACGGGAAAGAGAAACGTATTCGTCAAACTCAGCCCCAGTCGTCGCAGGTGGTTGAGTCTCTCGCAAATGAATTTCGGCAGCAGATGGAGACGTATTCTGCATATTGGAGAGATGATCCTGATTTTGATGCGAGCAATACTCTGGAGGCTGCAAGTGAGTTGCTATGTCCGAATGTTGATACAGCAATGCTTCGCCGCCTGTGTGAATTTGCGTTGCGTGAAAACTTTGGGTGGCCTCGGCCAATAATGCAGGCCCCAGAATTTGACGTTGCGACCAAGTTTGCTCAAACAGTCGCTGCTCAAACGTCTGGTTGGACAGAGCAAAACGATGAGTGTTGCATTGATTTTGAAGTATCAGGTCCCGGAGGAGGCAATTGGTCTGTATGGGCTAGGGGCAGAGAGCCTCGTGTCGGATTTCCACAACCGGGAAGAGGACCTCGTGTCCGCACCTCAAGCCAGGCATTAATGCAAATAAGTCGAGGCAGTCTCACGGCTGAAAGAGCATTTCAGACTGGGCAACTCATTGTTTCCGAAGGAGACGGTGATCCCCATGAATCGGTTCAAGTAATTCACGAGATGTTTTTTCAGCGGGAGAAGGTCTCTTGATGATTGCTCCGGAAAAACAAACATCACAGGAATATCAAAGCTCGCGCAAAAAAGACGTAGCAGTTGTCGGGATGGCGTGCCGATTGCCAGGCGCGGATTCACTTCAAGAATTCTGGAACTTGGTTGTTTCTGGTGGCTCTCGTGTATCGAGAATTCCTGATCAGCGGCTCGATCGTGATCTTCTCTTCGACCCAGTTCCTGGAAAACTCAATCGTACCTATGCGGATATCGCTTGTCTGCTTGATACGTGGGGTCCGCAGCCCGGAAGTAGATTGCCGCACGAATTTAGAAACCATCCGGAGCCCGCTTTTTCAACAGCATGTGATGTCGCGTATGAAGCTGCTATTCATGCTGGTCTAGATCCTTTGGATATGCCGTTTCGGAATTCAGGTGTCTTTGTTGGCCACACTCGATCAAGTGGTCTTTCCGGTGACATTGCTTGTCATGCTCAGATCGAACAAGTGGCCGACTACTTGCGTGAAATTCCAAGTGCATCAGGATTATCTGAAGCGACGATAGATCACCTTACAAGCCAGCTTGTTGACAATGTTCGGAAGAAAACTTTTGGACGAAATGCCCAAGGAGAACCCGCTCTTGGGGCAATGTTGGCAGCAAAGCTTCCTGCCCAGTCACTCGGTTTTGAAGGGCCAGCCATTGCCTTTAATGGTGCATGTGCCTCTTCTCTCCAGGCCTTTGTTCAGGGTGTTCGTGCTATCGAATTAGGGCGTCTGGATATGGCCTTGGTTGGTGGTGTTTCCTATTGCCATTCAGACACCCTCGTCCTTTTTTCACAGGCACGGTCTCTCAGTGCTACTGGTTCGTGCCCATGGGATGACAAGGCAGATGGTCTTGTTGTTGGAGAAGGGGTCGTCATGTTCCTTCTTTGTTCACTTGAACATGCTCGAACACACAAACTACCAATCCGGGCCGTCGTCCGATCGTGCTCGCTCGCTTCAGATGGTCGAGGGAAAAGCCTTTGGTCACCGCGTCGCGAAGGGCAGGTATTGGCAATGCGACGGGCGCACGATCAGCTACGTGATGGCGTGCCACTTCAGTATGTTGAAGCGCATGCTACTTCTACGGCACTTGGTGATGCCACTGAAGCCGAAGCCATGACGGAAGTTTTCCCAGGGCTCACCCCAGGAAATAAAAAAATCCCGATTGGCAGTGTGAAAGCAAACATTGGGCATACGCTTGAGACTGCTGGCGCGGCAGGAATCTTGAAAGCAATTCGTGCGATTGAAAATAAAACGATTCCACCTGTTGCGAACTGTCGGAACCTTTCTAAAGAGATTAACTGGGCAGACGCTCCTTTTCGCCTCCCGCAGGAAGCAGAACACTGGGAAAGGGTTTCAGTTCGTGTGCCACGACGGGTAGCCGTCAATGCCTTTGGAATTGGTGGTCTCAATTCACA
>CBFIHW010000203.1:0-3478 GCA_965662325.1 uncultured Pirellulales bacterium
CGTTCGCGTCCCTGCAGTTGTGGTCTGGCCAGGCGTGACGAAGCCCGGTTCACGAAATGAGACGCGTATTCAGGCCATTGACCTCTATCCAACCATCTTGCACATCCTTGGTGTGAAATCACCCAAGACCGCAGTGATTGATGGTGTTGATTTTACCGAGTCTCTCCGTGGTGCCGAGCTTGAGAGGTCGCCAATGTTTACGTATCTCCCAAGTCACGGGAATACGCCTCACTGGTTGCCCCCATCAATGTCTGTTCACGTTGGTGCTTGGAAGCTTATCCGTACGTTCTACTACGGAGAGGATAATGCACACGAGTATCGGCTTTATAACCTGCGGGATGATATTGGTGAAAGTAATAACCTTGCAAAAGATCGTCCAGCAAAAGTGCAGGAGCTTGATGATTTGATCGATGCCTACATCAAGGAAGTTGATGTTGTTCTACCGGCTGTGAATCCAAATTTTGCCCCCGATGCATTTCGTCCAGAGAAGATCGGCGTGCAGGCTGGTGGATTAAAGATGCCTCCAGCTTTTAAAGCGTCTTTGAAGAAAACAGCTGGGACGGTGAGCAGTAAGCAGGTGCCGCTGAAGGAAATGATTGGTTGGGTTGCAAAAAATGCCAAGGTATCAGTCAAGGATGGGGCCTTGAAAATTGCCCCAGCTGGGAAGCAGGCGTTTCTTGCTAACGCGAAGGTGCCTGCCCGTGGTCCCGGTGTCCTTCGCTTTCGAATGCGGAGCCCGAAAGGCGGCAAGGGGCAAATTCAGTGGAGGGCTAAGGGACAAGCGTCATTCCCTGAGTCCGGTCAGGTATCTCCATTTTCAGTGGAGGGTGGGTCATGGCAGGAGCATGAAATAAGAATTGCGGAAAAGGATGGCATCGTTCATCTCAGGCTCTTTGTACCACAACAGAAACAGCCGGTTGAGATTGATTGGATTGAAATTAGTTGGCAGGGTGACGATGAGACAAAAAGTCAGCGATGGGATTTTTAGATTTGAAAAGTAAGTATGAAAATCGCTTTTTGTGAAATGGGTTGAAGCACAAATGAAACAACTTATTGCTTGTACACTTTGTCTTGCATTTTTATCGCCAGCCGTTCATGCCGAGAGTGACACATCGCAACGTCCAGATATTGTTTTTATTATTGTGGATGATCTCAATGATTGGATTGGCTGTCTCGGTGGCCATCCAGACGCAAAGAGCCCTAATATTGATGCGTTAGCTGAAGGCGGCATGCTTTTTTCTCAGGCGTATTGCAATGCACCACAATGCCGGCCTTCTCGAACGAGTCTGCTGTACGGCAAATACCCGCACAATACGGGAACCTATTTCAATGCAAAATTTGCAAAAGAAACGAGGTCAATAAATCCAACCCTCCAACAGTTTTTTATGCGTCACGGATATCGTGTTGCAAGTGGTGGAAAAGTTTTTCATGGGCATCCCGGTAACGACGGGGACTCACTGTTTAAAAAGCCCAAAGACCCACGGCCGCCAGTGGGAAAGGACCGATTCGGGGGCGGGAATCCACCATCTGACGGCTATGCACTCGGTGTACCAGATGAGGAGATGGGAGACTATAAGGTTGCGCAGTGGGCAAACGAGCAGTGGAAAATGGTGACTGAGAAACCACTTTTCATGTCGGTCGGTTTCTATCGGCCACATCGACCGCTTCAAGTCCCCAAACCTTGGTTCGAGCAGTTTCCGGTTGAAACAATCAGACGGCCGGCAGAGCCAGAAGGAAGAGATGATTGGGATGACCTGTCGGGCTTCGCCAAAAAACTGGCACGGAGTCATGCTCATAAGGCATTGCATAAAGGCCTGAGTGACCATGAGTTCATTGTTAAAAATGAACAGTGGGACGAAACGATTCAGGCGTATCACGCATCGGTCGCATTTGTTGATAAACAGATTGGTCGGTTTCTAGAGAGCCTGAAGAAGAATCCTCGGGGTCGAAACACGTATGTCATGCTCGTGAGCGATCATGGTTGGCACCTTGGCGAGAAAAAACATTGGTGCAAAGGAGCAATTTGGGAACAGACGACACATATTCCATTTATTGTGAGTGGGCCCGGAATTGAAGCAGGGACGACATGTCTTCAGCCGGCCAGTTTAATTGATGTCTATCCATCGCTTGTGGATCTTGCAGGCTTTGAAGTGCCCGAGTGGCTCGATGGCAGATCTGTGAAGCCTCAGTTAAATGATCCTCACGAGGTACGAGATCCTGCTATCTCGTCGTATGGCAGCGGAAATACATCAGTCCGAACAGAGCGTTGGCGATACATTCACTATGAGGATGGATCAGAAGAACTGTACGACCATGAGACTGATCCCAATGAATGGACAAATCTGGCAGATCGAAAAGAATTTGCAGAAATTAAACAACGCCTTGCCGAAGTGATTCCTAAGAAACAGCATGCCGGCCTGATGGCTCAGGATTGGTTCGACAAGTTCCAGCCATCTCCTGCTGAGAAGGTGAACGGAAAAAGACGGGCCAAAGGTGACATGACAGGACCAGCGGCTTCAGGAGAGTAAGTTTTCGTGCGAAATAAGAAGTTCTCTCCTGCGGCGAGTGTCTTGGTTTGGATGCTTGCACTTCAATCTGTTTCGTGCGGACAGCTTAGTGAGATTCATGAGCAGTTCAATTCAGAAACTGTGGCTTCTTTTTTCATAACCGATATCCCAAATAAAAATACAGAAGTCCGGGATGGTGCACTGTGGACGAGAGGTGAAAGTGGCGGCAAGTATTCACCCCTCGTGTCTATGGGTGTTGAGGGCAAAGAACTCACCATTTCATTTCGCTACCGACATCTTGAGCAAGGCGGTATGGTCTGGTTTTTTGTAGATGGAGATGATGGGTACGGGAGTGTTGATCATATGTTACGAGTCAAGTTGATGCGGCAGGGCATTCAGCTTCAGATCGATTCCCATTCGCTTGATCCGAACCATCCGGATCGCCAGAACAATAGTCGTCCAGCAGATAAGGTTAGCGGAGCCTATCGTCTCAATACGAAGTACCCACGTGAAAGTATGGATCTCACGAAAAATACTTGGCATGACGTCACGATTCAGTTTTCTGGGGAAGTCGTCACCATTACCCTAGATGAGAAGAAGTGGAAGAAAACACTGAAGCATGCATGTTTTGATCAGGAGAAACGAAAAATTTTATGGATGCAGAGCGGTGGAGAAAAAGGAATAGAGCTTGACGATATTCATGTGACTCAAACCATGGCAGAAAATGAGCTGAAGGGAGCATCACCACTCAGCAGAGAGTGATAAGCCGTAGTCGACAAATGCAAGTAAAATTTTCATTTCATAACAGAGAAGGATTCAAGTCATCATGAGGAAGCGGGTTCGTCTTGTAAGAAAATGGAGTAGTGCACTCGCTGCTCTTGCAATTTGTGTTCCCGCTGCCTTTTCAGTTGCGAGTGAAAAACCAAACGTGTTGCTCATTCTTGCAGACGATCTTGGATATGGAGATGTTG
>CBFIHW010000204.1:0-3471 GCA_965662325.1 uncultured Pirellulales bacterium
ATCGGGTTACCGAGTCCAGTTTGCTGGTCAAGTTCAGTGGGACGGTCTGGCCGAAGGTGTCGCAAACGTAAAAGAGCTACGACGGCTTGATCGGTTCACACAATTCGCGATCGCTGCCTCAGCTGATGCGGTCCGAGACTCAGGTATCGATTTTGGAAAAGAAGACCCGTACCGATGTGGTGTGATTGTCGGTTCAGGTATTGGGGGGCTGGCTGAATTTGAGGCACAGCATGAGCGATTGCTGAAAAAGGGCATCGACAAGGTCTCCCCATTTACAATACCGAAGTTGATTGTGAATGCTGCGAGCGGTCATGTCTCTTCAATTCATGGTATTAAGGGGCCGAATTTTGCAGTCGCTACGGCATGTGCCAGTGCTGCGAATTCTCTCGGTGAAGCATTGCGAGCGATCCGATACGGTGATGCCGACGTCATGGTGGCAGGAGGAAGTGAAGCTGCTCTTACCCCCATGGGGCTGGCGGGTTTTCAGAATATGCGAGCCCTATCCTTTCGAAGTGATGCGCCTCAACAGGCAAGCAGGCCTTTTGATAGTGACCGAGATGGTTTTGTGCTGGCTGAAGGGGCTGGCGTTGTCGTGCTTGAAGAACTTGAACACGCACGAAAACGTGGTGCAAAGATATACGGTGAGTTAATGGGATATGGAGCAAGTGGTGACGCAGGGCATATCACCCAGCCTGATGGGGAAGGACGCGGCGCAGCCAGAGCAATGTCGATGGCGTTGGAAGATGCGGATGTATCCTCGGAATCGATTGATTACATCAATGCTCACGGGACAAGCACGCCGCTTGGCGATAAGGCGGAAACATTAGCAATCAAAAAGGTCTTCGGTGAGCACTCGAAGAATCTTGTTGTTTCGAGCATCAAGAGCCACCTTGGCCACACGCTTGGAGCTAGTGGTGGTATTGAATTAGTGGCCTGCGCGATGGCGATTCAACACAACGTTATTCCCCCGACAATAAATCTTGAGACACCAGATCCCGAGTGTGATCTTGATTACGCGCCAAATCAGCCGCGAGAAAAGCAGGTCCGAGTGGCTATGAGTAACAGTTTTGGATTTGGAGGGCACAACGCCAGCCTGGTGCTTGGCAGGCTTTCCTAATGTGTCTTGTGTGTTCAAACTCCATGAGGCGGTTGAGTGAGCCTTTCTCGAGAAAAAGCCAGATGTCCAGTGTTGCTCTAAAAAGAAAAACGTAATCAGAAGCCAGCAAGTTGTTTTTATGCGATGCTTTTCAGTACCTGATGGAGTGGGAATAACGCATCGACTTATGGTTGTGCTGTGTGTCGGTTGGTTATTGCTGGCCAATTGGGTTTCGCAGCGCGCCTATTGTCAACTTGCATCAACTGCAGGGCAGGTGTGGAAGACATACAATATTGAGCCTTTTCTTCAGGTGGCTGGAAAAGGAAGTGAAAAGCATGTTGTGCATTGGATCCTTCAGCAAACAGGGTATGAGCAGTGGCACGGAAAACATGCGGCTTCTCTGTCAGCAGATGCGACGAAGCTTTCGTGTTACCACACCCCGGACATGCAGGAAAAAGTGGCCACCATTGTCAAGCGATTTACTGCAGATGGTGCCTTGCCCCATCGTTTTCAGATCCGTGTCATCGGCATCGGATCGGTTCGGTGGCGGCAGCAGGCATCAGAGACCATGACAGCGATGCCTACTTCTACCGCAGGTGTTCAGGCTTGGGTTGTACCGCGGGAGAATTCAGCAGAGTTACTCAATCGGCTTGTGTCACGAAGCGACGTTGAAGAATTACCTGTCGGGCCAGTTTTTGCGGCAAACGGTGTGCCTGCAACGTTATCTGGGGTTCGTGAAAGAACGTACATCCAGGATATTACGATCGATCCTGCGTTGCCCAATGGATGGCAGCCTTTGTCGGCAACCTGTCGTGAAGGCCTGAGTGTCGACGTTCAACCGCTTGTCTCTCTGAATGGTGAACTTGTTGACGCCGTTCTTCGATGTCGGATCGATCAGATTGAACGTATGGCATCAGTCTCGGTTGCTGTACCTACTGGCAATCGTCCTGATGTGAAGCTCGAGGTGCCCCAGATTTCGGCAGTGCGAATAGGTGAGCGGTTTCGCTGGCCAGTTTCTCGAACACTTGTTGTTGGTTTGGGTTTGGTGCCTTGGCCAGTACCGGGCCAGAATAAGGCGGCATCGGCAGGTCTTTTTACTGAAATCAAACGCAGTGACGCGATTGTTGTGATTGAGCCACGTCTTCGTAACGTAAAAACGCAACAGTCCGCTCCACCTCAATCTGATATAGGATGGAGTCAGTCGCGTTCTTCTAGTAGCTTTTTTTCGTCAGTATTGGCATTCTGAATGACGGTGAAGTTGGTAGGTTTTACACGATCCCTTTAAAAACAATGTACTGTTGGTTTCTTCTATGAACGTATCGAATCAGCGACGGGTTGTAGTAACCGGTGTGGCAGCTATTTCACCTTTTGGCCTTACCGTCGAGGATCTCTGGTCAGGTCTCACTGAGGGACGTTCAGCTGTTGGGCCTCTGTCGGCTTTTTCAGTAGAGGGCTTGCCGTTGCGGCATGCCGCAGAAGCGAGTTCTTTTACTGGGCATATCAGCGAGTTTGGTGACCTTGACAGCACTCGAAAGAAGTCGATTCGGAAAGGCCTTAAAGTGATGTGTCGCGAGACACAGATGGCAGTTGCCGCGGCCCAGCGAGCCCTTTCAGATAGTGGCCTTGAGACGGGTGCGTCCCCCACGATCTCCCCGGAACGATTTGGTTGTGTGTTCGGTTCAGACTACATGCTCACCATGCCTGAAGATTTTACGGCAGCAGTTGAGCGTTGTCGTGGAGAAGATGGGCAGTTCGATTTTGAACGGTGGGGTGCGGAGGGTATTCCTTCGATGACACCACTTTGGTTGTTGAAGTATTTGCCCAATATGCCAGCGAGCCACATTGCTATTTTCAATGACCTTCGAGGCCCGAGTAATTCTCTCACTGTGCGCGAGGCAAGTGGTCATATCGCTGCTGGTGAGGCGGCCATTACGATCAAACGAGGAGCTGCCGATGTCATGCTTGTGGGATCGACAGGCACCCGCATCCACCCGATGAAAATGGTCCATGCAATTTTGAATGAGCAGGTAGCTTTAGGCGATGATGATCCAGAGAATTGGAGCCGGCCATTTGACCGGGATCGAAAAGGCATGGTACTTGGTGAGGGTGCAGCAGTTCTTATTTTAGAAGAACTTGAGCATGCCAAACAAAGAAACGCAAAAATGTATGGTGAGATTCTTGGGCATGCAGCTGCGGCTCATAGCTCAGGAACTGCAGTTGGCCAACGGCAGTCTGTTGTACGAACAGTCGCCTCGCGAGCACTTTCATCAGCCAGTATGCAACCGGACAGCCTTGGTCATATCCATGCACAAGGCTTGAGCACAACCGAGGGTGACAAGGAGGAGTATTCAGGGCTTCAAGCGGCACTAGGTGAG
>CBFIHW010000205.1:0-258 GCA_965662325.1 uncultured Pirellulales bacterium
CGAAGCAGGGGCAGTTCAGTGCATTTGCAGATGCTACGCGAATTTATAACGAGTTGAGCGGACGGTTGTTTGCGAGCGTTCAGGGGGGATCCTATAACGGCAAGGCTGTTACACGCGTGATTCAGTGGCTGAGTGAGCGGGGTGTACTTGGGCATGGACAGAGTAGTTGGGGGCCTGGTGTTTTCGCTTGGTTCGAATCACAAGCGGCGGCGGAGGCAGGCTTGGAATCAATGCCCGACAATGTTGAGCTGGTGACAC
>CBFIHW010000205.1:268-3363 GCA_965662325.1 uncultured Pirellulales bacterium
CATCTGCACGTAACGAGCCGCGATCAGTTTCCGTTAGTGGTAGGAGGTGAATCCCTGCCTGCCGGTCTGGAATCAATGACGAACTCACTCCTGTGGGGCGATCGCACCATCGTCATCTGTGGCTGGTGACCGAATTTTCGGATTCAGAGACCAAATGGCTAGCAGGATGGCAGATGCGAAGTAGCCAGCGACGTACTCAATAACTGGTCCGCGGTTTGCGTCGTCGAGAACAATATTGCCCCAGCTCTCTGGTCCAAACAAAACGAAGAGCTGATTCCCTGGCAGAGGTGAATGAATAACCCCAAAGGCCGTAAGTCCGCCGGCCAAAGCCATCACAAGGGCTGCCACCGTAATCTTCCGGTCCACAATTTTTGCTAATGCCCAAGCCCACAGCAAGCTGGTGATGATGAAACCGCTGCTAAGCATGCCGACAGTCTTGAGATTTGTTTGAAGTAAACTGTCCTGCAAGGTTGAGAGTTGGATCCCGGCATCTCGGAGTGCTGCATCACCGAACATTTGATTTGGAAAGCTCAGGGCAAGAAATGCCAGCGCCGGCAAGCAAGCTAAGGCGACAGCAGCATAGTGTCTTCGTGGTGTTGCCAAAAAACTCTGAGCTGTGATTTCTAAACCCACAAAGACCAGAATGGGGTAAACCGTAGCTGCAGGGATGTAAGCATTGATCCAGCCAAAGTAGCCAACCAAGCCTGCTGACCCGATGAGCAATGCTGTTCCCAGCGTATACGCTGCTCGACCACCCATGGCCTTATATGCGGGATGTCCAATGTACGGTGTTGTTTGGATGACACCTCCCGAGAATCCGGCGATCAATGTTGCAAAAGCCTCCACTCCGATCACTGTTCTCGTGTCATATTCATCACCGGCCGCTGCCGCACTTTCTGTGCAATCAATGCCGCCAACAACGGTCCCAATCGCGAAAGGTAAGGCGATCGGTAGATAGGCAAGTGCATCATCAAAGTCGGCAAGCCAATTGAATTGCCAAGCTTCCAGCCATTGGGTGGGAAACCACGAGATCCCCGTCGGGGCTGTGGGGAATTCGTAGTGATTGCCAGGAATCAAGCACATGGTATAGAACACAATGCTTGCCACTAACAGCGCTCCTAGGGTGCCGGGGGTTCTGCCTGGAAGTGGAATTCGTCCGACCAAGGCGCTCAGTACGATCACGAGAGCAATCATTCCAGGTAACGGATGCCGAAATATTTCCATCAGCGGAATGAAGCTGATCAATACTAGTGCGATTGCTGCTAAGGAGCCCAGCAGTCCAGCCCGGGGAATGACTCGACGGACAATTTCTGTAAATGGTGCCAACGCGAATTTGAGAACTCCACTCATCACGATGCACCAAATACCGATGTGCCATGTCCGGTAGGCAGCGTCGTGCTCGCTTAGCCCCATACCTACGCCTTGAAGGTATGACGGGCCCAGAATGAACAAAATGATTCCAAAGGTGCTGGGGGTATCAAGCCCCAGCGGCATGGCAGTGACATCATCTCTGCCCGTGCGTTTTGCAAGCCAAAAAGCCAAGATGAAGAATGCCAGATCGCCGATGAAGACGCCTAAAGCCGTACCCGGGATCATAGCGGAGACAACAAAATCTACCGGAAAGCCGAAGCCACTTAATAACGCGACCATCAGGATCAGGCCAGCAATATTATCGAGCATCAGCCCAAAAAATGCGTTGATATCACCGGGCCGAGCCCATCGGTAGGCAGCTTGGCGGTTTTCTTGGGTACTCAAGGCAATCTGTCTCGATAGATGAAGTTCAAAAATTATGTTTTAATTGCCATACCTTACCTATTCCATACAGCTCGGCAGGGTGGTTGGGTCCGGATCGTCGATTCATTTTTGACTTTCGGGAGATTTTGGGGATACTAAAGGTGTGCTTTTCGGTAAATACCATGCGGTCTTCATCATTTATCTCCGCGTAGTTCAGTGTGCCGGATACCAAGGCACGCCATTTTTGTGTGTAAAACACGCTCTTATTTTATTTTACTTGTCTATTTCCCTAACGATGGTGGATCATTCGATGAATGCATTAGCACCAACCGATTCCGTGAACTTGCAGGGCGACGTGTCCGACGAGAGCCTGATTGCCCAATATCGGGAAAGTGGAGATCGGGGGCTGTATGAGACCCTGATGCGACGCTACGAGCGTGAGATGTACAGTTATCTTCGACGCTATATCGGTAATGCCGAGATGGCCGAAGATGCTTTTCAATGGACTTTTCTACAGGTCCATTTGAAGTGCCACCAAATTGACCCTGCTCGTCGTTTTCGACCTTGGTTGTACGCGATCGCAACAAACCAAGCGATCGACGTTCAACGGCGAAATAAACGGCACCGCATGGTCAGCCTCGATCGGTCTTCATCCAGCGAAAAAGATGAACGCGGTAATAGCTGGTCCGAGAAGTTGGTTGGGGATTCGCCAGATCCGCATCGGGCCGCATCTGATCAGGAGAATAGCCGATGGGTGCATGATTCCGTGGATTCGTTGAGCGAGTCAATGCAGCAAGTGATCCATCTGGTGTATTACCAAGGTTTGAAGTACCGAGAGGCAGCTGATGCGTTGGGGATACCTGTTGGTACCGTCAAAAGCCGTTTACATGCGGCTGTGCAGCGTCTGGGCTTGCTTTGGGATGAAACTCGGCACGAGATGGACGAGTAGTCGTCGATTTCCGCGGAAATGATGAACCCAATGGCACTGGTGCTCGTAGAACGCACATCGTGAAATGCCGCGGATTTCGCCGCGGTTTGAGAATTCTTTCCTCCACGCTGTTGTCTCCCGGTGATGCACGAAGACCTGATCGGCTATCTGCTTGGCGCCCTCGAGCCGCACGAGATGCGGCGGGTGGCGAAGTGGTTGGCGGAGGATCCGGAAGCACGGCGCGAGCTCGAAAAGATCGAAAGGTCACTTCGGCCGTTAGAGGAATCCTATGAGCCGCCGGAGTCGCCTCCTGAAGATCTCGTTGCGAGGACACTAGCGGCCCTGCCTCCGATGCCCTCACCCGATAGGAGTGGGGAGACATCGACCTCTTTTGGGTTAGGAGGAGAAGCCCACTTGGTTGAGTCTGGCAGCC
>CBFIHW010000206.1:0-3326 GCA_965662325.1 uncultured Pirellulales bacterium
TGATTGGCCAACCAAGTGAGCGGCGCGGTTCCACAAGATCTCCTCATTTCGGGTAATCTCAACCTACCGTGCTACGCACGTGTTGTGAAATCTGCCTACATGAACCCCGTCTAGTTCGTACAAATATGCCTGATCCACCTCTCAGACAAAGTAAATCACGGGTCCCAATTCACTTTGAAGTTGGGCGAATGAGCGTTGAATTCATATGGAACAAAGATCGGTGGCGCCATCTCTTTCGCACAGACCAGAAGGATTACCTGCAGTCAGTCGAGGGAGACAAAATCCCAACAAAAAACGACATACTACGCGTCCCTTTGGGCATTTCTGAGAGGTGGCCAGCTTCGCCCGTGATCACAGAGGTCACGCCAACTGAAGCCATGGGGCATCGAGCTCTTGTAGCAGTCGGGCTGGCTGGACGTTCACATTTTTCAGCCAGTTTGACAGCCTCCACAGCCAAAAAAGATACCATTCTCGTGGAGGTGGCCTGCAGGGTCTACGAAGCACCAGAATGGCTTGGTTCCACCTATTCATCTGATGGGAGAGGGCCTCGGGATACTCTAATTACGATCAAGCCGGGGGTATCCGAACCATTTGCTCAGCCTTCAACAGTCCTTTGGTCGTATTGTGTCTCAGTCGGCGGTATTGAGGCGGTTCACCCTGCATCTTGCGGCAGACTGCTCTTTCCGTCAAATTGTTGAAGGGAAAGCGGTCATCTGGCGATCGCCCCACAGTAACGCCGAAAGAGTTGACGGAAGGTTCTGATGTTTGATGTTATCGAACGGCTCAAGGCCGAATGGACTGATAAATATGTGGTAATAGACTCGCCAGCACCGGAACTCAGTCGGTTTGCAAAAACCACCGGCACCGTGCGGGCAGTCAATATGAATGGTCGGTGCCTCGTAGAGTTTGATCAGTTCAACAACATTGCCTGGTACGACATTGATCCTTCACATCTCAAGGTCGTCAAAGAACCACTGCCTAAGCCAGAAAAGCAAGCGAAGGCCAAACCAGCACCTGCAGCTAAAAAATCTTCTCCAAAAGCTTCTTCGGCACAGAAAAAATCAACCGCAGACATTCTTGCAGCAGCTCGAGGCGGTGGTTCAAAACCGGCCGGTAAACTTTCTACTGCTGATATTTTAGCGAAGGCACGAGGAGCAAAAACAACACCCCCTCCTTCGGCTGCTGATCCCGAGCCGGATGAACCTCCATTATCTGAAGAGACGATAGCCGCGAATGAAACAGCTGAGCAAGATGAATCGCCGCAAACCGAGAAGTCTTCATCAGGTGAGCTGCCAACAACAACGGCAGAAAAAGTTGCCTGGTGCAGGCAGCACGATGCACAGTAACCCAATCACAACAGCAACCGTCTGGCAATACAAACCGTTCAAGGAGGAACCAACATGCTTCCACGTCAGATATATAGAACATTATCTGCCCCAGTTCTTTTTCTTTGGATGACTCTTGTTCTTTCCGGCTGCGGACGCATTTCAAATCATCCGCTGGTGAATATGGCAAAAGAAGAAGTTGCCATAAATAATCGTTCTCAGACATTTCTTGGTGAACCAATCACCTGGAAGGGGACCATTACTGGCCGAGCGAATGACGTCGATGGCATTGCCGCTATGCAAATCCCCGTTGTTGGCTCAAAAGCAGCCGCAACAGTAATCGTCGAAGGAAAGAAGTTTGGTGATGAGTGGGGCGTGACGCTTCTGGAGATTCGTACAGAGAATAAAGATGAGAAACTCTCACTGACCGCCGATCTTGCTGCCCGAAGCGGAGTTGAGACACCAAAATTTGATCCAAATGCGGCCCAGCCATCTTCTCCTAAAACCGCTCTACCTCCGGCTGAAATCACAATTGAATTGCCGCCAGGACTACCAGGACAAGAGTAAGTGCTCCATCAATTCATCTCACGAAGGCGGGCGAGTTCTTCTTCGCGGCCAATAACAAGTAGGATTTGATCCTGAATGAGTTTTGTCCGCCCTTCAGGAAACATCTGAAAGCGTCCTTGCATCACGTCCCGTAACCCAAGCACAAAGACACCGACTGAATTACGAAGGTCTGCCTCGGCGAGCGTCTTCCCTTCAAGTGATTCAGGGACAGTGATTTCAACTACACTATACTCAGGATCAATTGGCAAGAAATCAAGTACGTTTGGCCAACTTGACTTGTCAGCGAGTTCTTTCGCGACTTCCTCCTCTGGAAAGACTACCCGATTTGCACCAAGGTGTGACAGAATCTTTCCATGCTCTTTTGTCACGCCCTTTACAACAACATCTCGGGCACCAAGTTCTTTGACATGCAGCGTGGCCAGGAGTGATCGAGAAATTGTTTCTCCGAGTGATATAAAAACTGAGGTCGAGTCTTTAATCGGCAAATTCTCAAGTAACTCTCGATCAGTTGCATCACCAATAATTGCCTCATGAATCACATTTTTGACGGCATCCAATCGGTCACGCCGCTGATCCACACCGGTTACCCGGCAGCCGTTTGCTGCCAGTTGAGTCGCAAGCGCAGAGCCGAAAGAACCCATTCCAAGCATAATAAAACGTTTACTACTGGTTGAAGGCATCGCACATTAGCCGACAAGCGGCTCCTCCTCAGGGTAGTTGGGCTGGTACGCAGGCCGTTGTCGAGACAGCGCAACTGCGACAGTAATGGGACCAAGACGGCCTAGAAGCATCAAGATGGCCAAAATAAATTTGCCGGGAATTGTGAGTGAAGCAGTAATACCTGTCGACAGCCCGACCGTTCCGAGTGCTGAAATGCATTCAAAAGAAGCATCGAGAAACCATCGCGGTCGCTCAGCTGCCATTCCTCCACTTTCAACACCCAAGAGCGCTACAAGTGCGACAAATGCAATTGCGACAAAGACTAATGCTGTTGCGGTTGCCCGTTCCACTGCACGCTCTGGAATTGTTCGCTTTGCAAAATTAGCTCGTTCCTGACCGCGAAAGCTTGCTCCAGCTCGAGTAAGCAGTGTCATAAAAGTGCTAACTTTAAACCCACCCCCTGTAGAACCAGGACCTGCGCCTATAGCCATGAGAAGTATTGTGAGGAAGAGCGTCGCGCTCGATAGGCTTCCATATTCTACAGTATGGAAACCCGCGGTGCGGCACGTGGTCGTATGAAAAAGTCCGAACAAAATACGGTTAGACAGTGGCTGGCCTGCCAGAACACCATCTGACTCGAACACCCAAAAACTCACAGCGCCGAAAGCGAGCAAAGCAGCTGTTCCTAATAACATCAACTTCGAATGCATATGCAGTCGATCCCAAAGGGATTCACGGTTCCAAAGCCGTGACAAAATGTCAAAAAGCACAGGA
>CBFIHW010000207.1:0-3324 GCA_965662325.1 uncultured Pirellulales bacterium
GAGGCTGACGGTACCTTCACTCTTGAAGCCAACATCGATCAAAGCCCATTCATCGTTGACTTCAACAATCCGACCGTCAACGATTTCGCCTTGGGCGTAATCTTGTTGATCTTGTTCCAGCCAGTCCAGCAGCCACTCGTCAGCTTCTTCTTCAGGGGCCAAAACTGCCAGTTCATTGACGATTTCGTCGTCGTCCAGACTGCGGATGAGGTTGCGATTAACCATTTGTTTTTCCAGAGGTGAGCGGAGCTGACTGACGACCCAGTCGCTCGACGTCTCGGGGGTTAGGGTATGAATTGGTCGTATTTATGTGACCCAACGTCACATAAGCAGCTCGGTAACGTATCAAAGCCGAAAAATCGTCACAACAGCTAAGTCACCAGATTGCTGGCATTTATTGGTCTTGTTCCTGTTGAAAATCTGCTGGATGGCCTCTGAAGTCTGTCATGCGTGTCCGAATTTCGAGTTTCGTGAGAAGCCGATTCGCCTAACGAGAGTTGCTGGTTTCGCTATCTTGCCGAAGAAACATCGCTGGGTGACCTGCATGCGGTGTGGGCGAGCTTCTCGGGAAACAACCCGAGCCTTGACTCCGTCTTCGCACCCGTCCCTTAACCGTTATCGTTTCCCAGCCACACACCATTGCGGAAAATTATCTCGGAAATGTGATTTTGCAGAGGGATAAGTTCAATTCAATCAAAGCATAGCTAGGCCGAATTGTCCTTGGCACACGTCAACGGCTGATGATCGAATCCAAGCTTCAACGCTCGAAAATCAATAAAAACGGCTCATTTGTGATCGTGATTTCCGCCAGATCTACTGATTTCTGGGGCTGTCTATACGCTGAAAGGTTGTCCCCGGGGTGCAGATGGGGCAAGGAAACGTAACAATGCCTAGGAATTCCCCAGCACTCCCCGCTTTCTTTTCAGCAATTCATGTCCGGATCAACTTCTCTGCGTATTGCTCTCGGTGGTGATCACGCAGGCTTTCCTCTCAAGCAGATTGTCGCTGAGCGACTCAATGGAACAGTTTCGCTGACTGACTGTGGTACCAATAGCAATGAGAGTTGTGACTATCCGGACTTTGCTGTCGCGGTTGCCAAAGAAATCATTGAAGGCCGTGCAGATCGCGGCATCGTGGTTTGTGGTAGTGGTGTGGGGGTAAGTGTGGCGGCCAATAAAATTCCTGGCATCCGAGCTGCGGTTTGTCACGATACCTATTCGGCTCACCAAGGTGTTGAGCACGATGACATGAATGTACTGTGCATAGGGGGCAGGATCATTGGCTCGGAGTTGGCATTCGAAATCATCGATTCGTTCTTGCGAGCTCGTTATGTACCCCAAGATCGACATACCAGAAGACTCGAGAAGGTTCTGCAGATCGAGCAGCATGGGCTTGGTGCCCTCGATTGAGCAGCGAGAGGTATCGAGAACGACGGCGATCCGATTTGTTGGGGGTTACCTAACAGCTGCTCGGTGACCCGTCATTAACACGTTCAGAAGAGTTTGGGTGCGTCGATCTTGATTTGCTGTGTCTGTTGAGACAAAGCGGCATTCATTATTTCAATGGCGGCCCGAGACTCCAGTGTGACCCCAGCTCGGACACCAACGCAGGGATCATGCCGTCCTTTGGCGAGTTCAAATTCAATCTCGCTAAAATTTTTCTGAACTGATTGTTGCGGTGAGTTGATAGTTGATGTTGGTTTGAAACCGACTCGGCACACGATTGGCATCCCCGTCGTGATGCCTCCCAGAAGTCCTCCATGCGAGTTGCTGGTGTATCCATGGCTACGTATCGGATCGTTGTTTTCGCTTCCTAATCTCTCAATTACTTTGGATCCTGCACCAATCTCACATGCTTGGACGGCGTTCAAGCCTCCCAGGCTGCCCATCAGCCTGGCTTTCAAGCTTTGGTACAGCGGGTCGCCCAGTAGAGGTGGCACATTGAGTGCAACGACTTCAACCGCGGCTCCCAGAGAATCTCCCGCTTTGCGGGTGCTCTTGATTAGTTCGCCGGCTGTAACTGCGAAGTCTGAATCGAGCGAGTGAATTTCAGAAGCCTCCATTTGTTGGATTGCTTTTTCGATTGTTTCGCGGTCAATGGTGGCTGACCCTGTTTGCTCTATCACTTTTTCAAAGTGTTGTGCCAAGGAGATCGATGAACGGAGTGATCCCACCTGTGAGATAGACGAGAGAATGACGGTGCCAAACTGTTCTTCAAGAAACGAACGTGCGATCGATCCACCAATGACATCGCTGATTGTTGATCGGTAACTCGATCGACCCCCACCTCGTACGTCGACAAAACCGGATGACTTATGGAACTTTACTAAATCTGTGTGTCCTGGTCTGACCTCGCCCGTCTGACCACTGAATTGGGTGTAGTCGCCTGACTTCTTGGATGTGGATAAGACGATGGCCGAAATGGGCTCTCCGGTCGTGAAGCCGTCTTCGTAGCCTTCGGTTTCGTACCTCTGATCTTCGACCTCGACAGATAGTTTTGATCCGGTGAGAAGCTGTTCGTGGTCTTCGCGGTAAAGACCGGAAAGGAAGATGACTTTGTCTTTTTCGTTTCTGGGGGTGCCGTGCCGGTTTCCACCCGGTCGGCGACGGTCCAGATAACGCTGAACATCGGTTCGGCGAATCCGTTGACCAGCAGGGCAACCGAAAACGATGGTCGATACTGCTGGACCATGTGATTCGCCTGCACCAGCCACGCTGTAGATTGGGCCGCCCAGAATTTCCATTAAACAGATATCCCAATGTAGATTCAAGTAAACTCTGGAACCAGCATAACGTGGAACGTTTTTTTGATGAAGATGCTCTGCCTGAGCTGGATGAAATAGTCCGAGTAGCGTTGGCGGGGTATGGAACGCGGCGGGCCGCCGTGGGCAACATCTGTCTGATGATTTGGGTTAAATTGGTCAGGTCAATGATAGTTTTCCGGCGTTAGCCCCGCTCACGACAGTGATTTCGGATTATCAATCAGGATGAGACACCTCGTTGAGTTTCCAGGTTTGGCGGTAAGGGTGGTTCATGTGTTTGTCGTCGGAGCAACGATCCAGGTTCACTTCAGGTTGTTCCGACGGTTGGTGTCGCGTTTACCTGCAGCGCAGCCGTGGAATCGATCAGTTGCCGAAAAAATGTTGTCTCAGTGTTCATTTCTCTGACATCCCTCAGAATTTTGTCATGCATCTGCTGAATTCTCGGATCAACTCACTGGTTTTCTTATTGGCATTTCTCGCGGCCGGTTCCACTGGCATTGTGATCGGAGAGGAACCTCAGATTCTAAAGGAACCCCAGATTCTGAAGGTTAGCAGTGAGGAGG
>CBFIHW010000208.1:0-3257 GCA_965662325.1 uncultured Pirellulales bacterium
TCTAACTCGTCTGTGGTGGCATGATCCGCCACTACATTTGTAGTGCCAAAACCTATTCAAATTGTGCTAGGACGGACTTCGCAAGCGTTTCAATTCTTTGGTCATAAAAATCTCGTCTTGCTTTCGCGGCATCTTGGCGTGGGTACTGGCCGGGGGTTTTGTTCACGTCAAGAAGCACCCAGGATCCGTTTACCCTTAATAAATCGAGCCGACCGTACTCGATGCTCAAAGCACAAACTATCTTGTTCAACTCACCGTCGATTTGTTCAAAAACCCACTGGTCGAACTGACCTCGTTCATAATCAAGTTGCGAATCTGCGGTAAAGCGAACGAGCTCGAGTTCAGTTCCAAGAATGGTCAGAGTCCAGATGGAATATTCTGCTTCTACTGCTTCGAAATACCGTTCGACTACCCAGTGTGGAGAATTCCACGCCCACGCGGGGACTTCTGACATCGCGTTTTTAACGACGTATTCTTGTTTCTGAGGATTGCCGGCGTCACGCCAGGTCTGTTTTTTGAGAGGTGATTTCAACGCACCTTCGGGCCGTGCTCCACAATTGTACTCCGTCTTTAAAATCACCGGGCCATCCCAGCTATCGTGACGTGTAAGAAGATGAGAGGATACTCGACTTTTTCGGATGTCATTCATGCGGGCATTCCAAATGACACGGTTAGCGGAATTCTTGGTAGCCCAAGCCTCATACTTCCTGGGGACGACACTTAGGTCTACATGCATTATGGTAAGCAAAGCTGGCGGCCGCCATGGCAAAGGGATCCCGTATTGATGGCGAACTGTCCATCCGGCATTTCTCCAGTGATGAGCGTACTGCTCAATCGACCAGTTGCACACATCGATTTTTCGCCCTCGTCGATGCCAAATGACGTCGATTGTTTTGCTTTGCAAAAGAAGCTCGTACTTCGCGTTTCAAGGTGGATCCCGATCAGAAGAGATCAGTTGATTTTAAGCTGCGATACGTAGATTCGCTGGACTAGCAACAGAATTGCTGCCGAGGATGGCTTCGCTAATTTGGTTAACCAGCCAGCTCAATTGCCGTTCGACGGTGAATGGCATGCCTTCAACCGATTTTTCTGGTTTGAGATTTGAGGAAATACTCTTCGTTTCGCAGTTGGGTAGAATTAGAGCGAGGTGGGGGGAGTTCGATTTGCGTTGTGGGACTTCATCAGCATGCCATACTTCGATTGTTTTTTCTGCGTCACTGTTCTCTTGGGTGTGGCAGTTCCCCAGACGAATTTCGATGTCGATGTGATTGGGTGATTTTCGTGTGAAGGATTGTTTTAGTAACGCTGCAAGCTCTTGGTGCCTGGAAGATGCATGAATCCGATAATTCAGGTGCTCTAAATCTCGTTTCACTAAACCGCGAAGGCATTTCGCAAGTACAAGGTCGCGTTGGAAATAGCGAATGTTTTGTCCCTCGCGCCAACTTGCGGGGGTGGTTGCGTCGACAGGGTGCCAAAGATGGTAACCAAACGTTTGTTTCAGGTTTGTCTTGAGCTTGATGCCTGAAGCACGGAGGCGGATCCCAAGGTCATCGTCTTCGCAGCCCCAGCCCTTGAATGCTTCGTCCATGCCGTTGATGTTCGTTAGATCTTGTAGCCAAACCGCGACATTGTTACCAATCAGTTTTGGCTTTTCGTTGTGGTTGAGGAATTCATAGATTCGGTCTTTCATGTAGCGGATTTGCAAAAAACCCGGCAGATGAGCAGGTACCGAGTTGAGCCACGAGCCGTCGATGACGGCGTTTCGGGTAATGGTTTCGGATACAGTCTGCTCTAAGCGTATGCAGTCACTGACCCAAGCTGTCTCTTGTTGCCGCTGCGAAATTTGCTTCTGCACATGATCGGGAGGGAAAATGCAATCGCCGTCTGTGAGAAGAATGTAATTACTACGCGCTGTATGTAATGCTTTATTTACAATTTTGCACTTTCGGAACCCTTGGTTGGTTTGCGTCACGAATGAAAGATCAAAGGGCATGCGTGCGGCCAATTGCTGGATCATCTCATGCGTGCCATCTTTCGAGCCATCGTCAGCGACAATGACTTCGAATGTTTCACCTTCGCCCATTTGTTGGTTTGAAAAAGAGAGGAGGCATCGTTCTAAATGATCTCTTCTTCCGCAGGACGACACGATGATGGTTGCGAGGATCGGAGGTGAATTGTTCATGATCCGGCAGCAAGGGCTAGAAGGGGGGACGTTATCCGGGCGGGCTAGATTCGAAGAAAGCCTAGCGATCAACGCTAATTTTCTTCGTGATACGTCAGGTGGGATATTTTTGAGGGGGCGTAAGGAAAGGGCTAACTTGTTACCGGATGTCATGTCAATCTCGATTTTGCAGGAGCCTTGCTGATGATCGGAATGGAATTGACATGAGTTGCTGAAATCAGGTACTGCACCACGGTCAGTTGGTGAACACAGTATCTTTCATTTTGATGTGGCTTTGCGAGGATCCGTGAATGTGTGGAAAGAAGCGTGTTACTGTCGGTTTCGTGCCCAGAGAGCAGTTTTCTACGACGCAGCGAAGTCTTGAAACACTGATCGAGCGGACGGAAGAGCCCTACGACCTGATCGTCGTCGATGGGGGAAGTCCAAGCGCTATCCGCAGGTATTTGCATGATGCAGCAATAAGACATGGATTTTTATTGATCAGAAGCGAGAAATTCATAACACCGAATCAAGCACGCAATCTTGTACTTGAGCACGTCAAAACGCCTCACGTGGTCTTTGTCGATAACGACGTCTTGGTGCAGAGAGGCTGGCTCGCCAGTTTGGTTGATTGTGCAGAGACAACTGACGCCTGGGTCGTTGGACCCTTGTATTGCGAATTTGAGCCCGAAGCAAACCGTATTCATATGTTTGGTGGTCAGGTGCGGGTAAGCAGCACGAGCGCCGGAACCATGGAATATCATGAGCATCATGACTTAGCTCATATGCCTTTGAGTGCTGTGACCACACCGTTGGTTGCAAAGTGTACCCAGTTGATTGAATTTCATACCGTCTTGGTGCAAATGAAGGCATTCGAGAAGGTTGGCAGATTTGATGAGGGTTTTTTCTCTCATGCTGAACACGGCGACTTTAGTCTGCAAGTCGCAAAGGCAGGTGGGGAGATCTGGGTTGAGCCTCGATCTGTCATTACGTATGCGCCGCCCAAGCGTTTGGTGGGAGAAGATCGCAAGTATTTCCTGCTTCGATGGAGCGAGGCGTGGTGTGCGGCCAGCTATCAACGAATGTCAGAAAAATA
>CBFIHW010000209.1:0-3253 GCA_965662325.1 uncultured Pirellulales bacterium
CCGGCTGTTGGACAGGCCGTGCTGATGCGGTCATGCTGTGGCGAAGTGCACCGTATAGCAGGGACCTTGTTCTGGCTGCTCCCGCCCCCGGAACTCCATTTTTAAATGCAAATCAACTAGAAAGCGGCATGGCTGCTGGCCCACGCATTCAACTCTTTCGAACAGATGCCTGTGGAAATGCGATTGAATTCGGATACCTCGGTGCTTGGAGTTTTCAGAGTGAAAAATTTTTCCCTGACACCCGTGGATTAACCGGTTATGAAGCCAATAATATTATAGGGTCAAGTAATAGTTTTGAAACTGGAACCGCAAATCTCACAAGTCACATCCAGACAATAGAAGTGAATAGCCGAACACCGATGGGCGCTGGGAATGTACAGTTTATCTGCGGTGTTCGCTGGCTGGAATGGGCAGAATCATTTGCACTCAATACAACCACTGGCCCACTGATTACAGATGACTGGTCATCACGAACAGTCAACAACCTCTATGGTGGCCAAATCGGCATTGATGCTCTGCTATACTCAAACAGCTGGCTTCATGTTGAGTCAGTCCTCAAGGGTGGTGCCTACTGGAATGACGCACTGTCAAGGCAAATTTATCAGGCGAGTGGAGTGGGCACCGAGATATCTGCATATGACACACCTTCACCTGCTGCATTCGTAGGTGAACTCGGCTTTACTGGTGTGCTACCGCTTACGTCATGCCTTGATTTTCGGTTCGGGTATCTCGTCTTCTGGCTTGAGGGCATTGCCCAACCCACTCGCCAACTGTCACTACCCGTTTCCACGACGGGCGATCCGTTGGTGCTTCAAGATGGTGGTACGGTGGTACAGGGTCTGACACTTGGGCTTGAAGGTCGCTGGTAAGTCATCCTCTTCACAGTCACTTAAAACGCGACGTTGTTTGAGACTTTATACGTACCTACCCCAGTATTTGCGACAGCTGCTACCCGGAACTGATACGTTTTACCTCGCGTAAAATTACTGCCAGAGAGTAATTCGCTATTAAACGAATCCTGTGCAATATCAGACCAAATATCCTCTCCAACTTCTCGGTACTGAATCTGGTAGTACTGGAACGTAACTCCTGCAGGCATTGTCACTCGATCCCACAATACCTGGATATTGTTGCCTTCCTTCCAAGCAGTCACTCGTGCCGGTGCTGCTGGAGTCGAGCCAACTGTTACCTCGCTCGATTGGGTGAATGCGCCTGTCCCAAATTCTGTCTTTGCTGCAACCCGGAATACGTATGTCTGACCGACAGAGAGTCCAGTAGTACGTGCCGAAAGACTTGGCGAAACTCCATCAGCGAATGTGATCCATGTCGAACTACTTGCCAGCCTGTACTGAACCACGTAGTCAGTAATCGTGCCACCACCATTTGACGCTGGGGCACTCCAACTCTTGCTCACGTTATTTCCAGCATTTTCTGCCACAAAGTTGGTGACAGCACCCGGCAACGCAAATGGTGTTGCTGAAGCAGAGGCTGCTGGTGAAGAGCCAACCGCATTGACTGCGACTACTTCAAATACATAGTCAACACCGTTGGTCAAACCCGTTATGGTGGTCGTTGCTGCTGATCCGTTCTCGGCAATGTCACCAAGAGCGGGTGTCCAGTCCGGATCCGATTGTTTCTTATACCTCACTTGATGACTCGTGACTGTCAGTGTTGATGCTGGAACAGTCCATGTCAGGCCTACGGCTCCGTCCTGCGCCGAAGCGGTCAAATCAGTAATCTCATCTGGAACAGCACCTGGCACAACACTTGTTGATTCTGCTGACCATGGCCCCTGACCTCTCTGATTCACAGCAGCGACTCGCACGACATACGAAACACCATTCGTGACATCAGTGATTTCTGCTGAAGTCTCTGCCGACGTTCCGTCTGCAAAGGTGCTCCACTCTTCTTGAGAAGCAAGCTTGCGCTGAACAACGTAGTCAGAAATTGGCCTGCCGCCATTGTCAGGAGCTGACCAGGTGATGCCAATTGAACCTTCACCAAATGTTGGTGTGTTCAAGATAGGGGCGCTCGGTAGCGTATATGGCACGGCGGGACCATCGGAAATTTCAGTCGCAGTAGCACTCCTTACCACTGCTGTCTTTGTGAATACGCGGAATGAATACTCATTTCCATTCACAAGTGGCGCCCCATCAATGCTGCTTATCGTTACGGAAGTTGCTGTTGATATATCTAACTCGGCTACCCACGTCGCTCCACCATCAGCAGTCGATTCGATTATGTAATCCGTAACTGGATGTCCGCCCGTGTCAGCTGGCGCTGTCCAACTAAGTGCAACCGCCCCATCTTCTTCAGTAAACTCTAAGCCGGTCACAACACCAGGAATTCCTCCTACGATAGCGGTATTCGATGTTGCAACAGGTCCATCTCCATTACTGTTGGTTGCAAATACTTCTGCAACCACCTGATCACCGGTGCTTAAGCCAGCCTTGGTGACTGGCCCTGGGTCTGCTGAACCCCAATTTGCGTCAACAAAAGCTCCCGAATTAATTGAGAACTTCACAACGTACTCTTCAATAGCAAGACCACCAGTTGCACCGGGATCCCAGTCCAATGTGACGTCACCAACACCTGCAACCAGTGATAGATTTTGTACCAGCCCAGGTTCACTTTGTGGTGTGGCTGGAGAACTTACTGTCGCGTAGGGTCCCTGACCACGAGCATTTCTCGCTGCTACTCGCAGCAGGTATTCCACACCACCAGTCAAACCGGTTACCGTTGTAGGCTCTGTGGGTGTAGAAGCTGTGGTCGGGTTTGGTTCGTGAGTTGTCCAAGCCTCTTCAGGGGTGTTCACTCCAAGAACATCATAATCAACTTTTGAGATATACTGAACCACATAATCTAAGATTGAATCTGTCTCTGGTGTCTCCGGGATCAGATCCTCACCATCATTCTCGGGTGCTTCCCACGAGAAATTTAGTGACTTATTCCCTGTCGCAACGTCCAGATTCAAAGGAGCTGTCGGCAGGCGAAGTGGTGTGATAGCAGCCGATGGTGGTGAATTCTCACCTTCCCCGACTCTGCTCACTCCTCGAACTCGGAAGCGATATGACGTGCCATTTTCAAGCGGCACACCAACACCACCGCCATCAACACCATGTGCTGTGACCGTTGCTGTTGTAAGAGTTGACTCGCCGTCATCAAATACCTCCCACGTCACTCCATCATCGTTGCTGGTTTCAATGATGTAGTCTGTAATCGGTGCACTCACCGATGTTGATGGTGCTTCCCA
>CBFIHW010000210.1:0-3247 GCA_965662325.1 uncultured Pirellulales bacterium
CCAACAATGTGTCACATCCGCGCGAAAATTCATTTTTCCCCTGGCCACGTATAACGCAAAAAAAGGCATTTCCTTTTTTTCCTGAATGGCACGCTGCTTGCAACTACCTATGTCATAAGCCAATTTTGGCACACGCACACTCACGGCGGCGGAACCGGGCAGAATGCGACATTGAAGCACTTTGAAAACGAATAGAGAAAGGGATGATCATGAAAAAAATCGAAGCAATCCTACGACACTTTAAACTCGAAGAAGTAAAAGATTCATTGAATGAAGTTGGAATCAAAGGAATGACTGTCACCGAGGTTCGGGGCTTTGGCCGTCAGCGCGGTCACACCGAGACTTATCGAGGTGCTGAGTACTCCGTAGACTTTCTTCCAAAAGTAAAACTTGAAGTTGTTGTCAACGATGGTGAAGCACAGACTGTTATCGACAAGATTATGACCGTAGCCAGAACGGGTCAGGTTGGCGATGGCAAGATTTTCGTCACTGACCTCGCCGAGGTTGTCCGAATTCGAACAGGTGAAACTGCTGCTGACGCCATCTAGTTTGAATAACGACTTTCGTCGTCAAAAAGCCGGTCATCTCTGTTTGCTTGTAAAGGCTGCAGGATGACCGGTTTTTTTATTTCTACGGGAGAGATTCTATGAGGCAACGCCTACGGCTTCTTCATCCTCTACGCTTGGGAGACTGGTTGTTCCCATAAGATACCGATCGCACTCTCGAGCAGCTTCACGTCCTTCATTGATGGCCCAGACGACGAGGCTCTGTCCGCGGCGACAATCGCCAGCTGCAAAAACTCCGTCTATGTTTGTCGTATATCGGCCATATTCCGCTGAGAAATTTGTACGTGCATCACAATCAAGACTTAACTGCTCGGCAATAATTTTTTCCGGACCACCGAATCCTAGTGCGAGAAGTATCATCTGGCACGGCCACTCTTGCTCACTTCCTTCGACAACACTAAATGGTGGGCCGTTCTCCTGAGGCTTCGTCCAGTCAAGTCTAATTGTTTTGACACCCCGAAGCTTGCCAGATTCGTCACCAAGAAATTCAACGGTCTGCACAGAAAACTCTCGTGGATCACCAGCCAATGTTTTTCCAGGAACATCTGAATAGTCGAAACGAGCTGCAGCCTCGGCATGACCATAATCCGTTCGCAAGACCTTGGGCCACTGCGGCCATGGATTATTGGCAGCACGCTCTTCAGGTGGTTGTGGCACAATCTCGAAGGTGACAAGTGAACGGCAACCATGGCGTAATGATGTGCCAATACAGTCTGTGCCCGTATCTCCACCACCAATCACAATGACGTCTTTGTCTTTAGCGCTGATGTACTTTTTATCCTGATGCTTCGAATCCAGCAGGCTACGCGTATTCGCGGTAAGGAAATCCATCGCGAAATGAATACCATCCAGATCACGACCCGGTGTTTTTGCAAAAAAGTCATTCGGACGTGTTGATCCAACACAAAGCACGACAGCATCAAAGTCTGACATCAGCGAGGCTGCTGGTATATCTTTCCCAATCTCAACACCAGTTTTGAACGTGATTCCCTCTTCTGCCAGCAGATCAACTCGTCGTTGAACAACAGCTTCTTTATCCAGCTTCATGTTGGGAATTCCATACATAAGCAGCCCACCAATACGATCCGCCCGTTCGAAGACCGTGACAAAATGGCCCGCCTTATTTAGTTGAGCTGCACAGGCAAGCCCGGCAGGCCCAGAACCAACCACAGCTACCTTTTTCCCTGTACGCTCTAAAGGTGGGGATGCAGTAATCCACCCCTCTTCCCATCCACGATCAACAATTGAACATTCGATTTGCTTAATAGTCACAGGCGGTTCGTGAATACCCAATACACATGAGCCCTCACACGGTGCGGGGCACACTCGTCCAGTAAATTCGGGGAAGTTGTTTGTCTTGTGCAAACGCTCAAGCGCTTCGTGCCAATGCCCACGATAAACAAGGTCATTCCACTCAGGAATCAGATTTCGTACAGGGCAGCCTGCAGCCATGTTGGCCATAAGATCTGCCGTATGGCAAAAGGGCACGCCACAGTCCATACAACGTGACCCCTGATCTTGTAATTCAACAATAGGCAGATCCAGATGGAATTCATTCCAATCCCCAATCCGCTCAACCGGATCGCGCTCGGAATAGGTCTGTCTATCTACTGTCATAAATCCCCGTGGGTTTCCCATCGGTTGATTTCCTTTCGTCTTCTGCCGGCTCCTCCTGAAGCACGGCTATGGCAATTGCTAGGTTGTTTTATTTTGATTCATCTTCAGTCCGTTGCCGCAGCAACTTCCGGCTCGGCTGCCAACTCGGCGAGTGCTCGCTTGTAGTCTCGAGGCATAATTTTCACAAACTGTCTAAGTGACTGCTCCCACGACTCCAACATGCCTGTTGCCACTGTTGAGCCGGTGTAGTCGGCATGCTTCTGTATAAGTTCCTTTAGTTCTGCAATATCTTCAGCAGACTCTACTGACTCAAGCTCAACGAGTTCTAAATTACAATTGAGTCGCAGCACATCACGATCAGGAGCGTAGACAAAAGCGACTCCACCCGACATGCCGGCAGCAAGATTACGACCTGTGGGTCCAAGAATGACAACTCGTCCACCCGTCATGTATTCCAGACCGTGATCTCCGACTCCTTCCACGACTGTGCGAGCACCGCTATTTCGTACACAGAATCGCTCAGCAGCCATGCCTCGGAAATATGCCTCTCCGGCGGTTGCACCATACAGTGCCACGTTTCCAATGATAATGTTCTCTTCCGGAACAAATGTTGATCCCTTTGGTGGTGCGATAATAATTCGACCACCTGATAAACCTTTCCCAACGTAATCGTTTGCATCACCAGCTAATTCGATTGTAACTCCTGGTGCCAACCATGCGCCCAGGCTCTGGCCCGCCGAACCAATAACGTCGATATGGATGGTGTCATCAGGCAGACCGTTCTCGCCATTGGCTTTGGAAACCTCGTGACTGAGCATTGTCCCAAATGCCCGATCGATGTTCTCAATTTCCATAGGGAACCGTACGGGGGTTCGATCATGGATAGCCGCAAGAGCCTTCTTAATGAGTTCGTTATCGAGAACCTCTTCAAGTCCATGGTTTTGTGAAATGGTGCAATGAGTCACCGTGTCTGGATGGGGACCAGCTGCCGGAGTTAGGATCGGCGTGAGATCCAGCCCCTTTGCCTTCCAATGCCGAACCGCTTCATCAATTTCCAGAACTTC
>CBFIHW010000211.1:0-3241 GCA_965662325.1 uncultured Pirellulales bacterium
CAAAAAAGACTCAGAACGCAAGAAAGCTACGGCGATTTACAGTGTTCCGCGATGATGATGGCACAGTCGACACGTGTATTCTCACCGGTGGCAGTCTCGATGCTCCGGGGGAAAAGGTGTCGCCCGGGGTACTGAGTGCAGTGTCACTTAGGGCTCAGCCAAAGGGGCCAGCATATATGTTGCCGGATGACGTAGGCGGGAGAAGAACAGCACTTGCAAAGTGGATTGCAAATGCCGGTAATCCGTTAACAGTGCGAAGCATTGTAAATCGTGTGTGGCAATATCATTTTGGTCGTGGACTTGCTGCGAATTCAAATAACTTCGGAGCAAAGGGTGGAAAGCCCACACATCCAGAACTACTTGATTATCTCTCGAAGCGATTTCTTCAAGGAAACTGGAGCATAAAGAAGCTGCACAAGGCGATCATGCTCTCTGACGTGTACCGACGGTCTGTCGTTCCGGTAGATGAAAAGAATCTTGCATTGGTCGATCCAGAAAATAGCCTGTTAACACACTTCAGGCGGCGACGGTTGACTGCAGAAGAGATTCGAGATTCCCTGCTGTCAGTGAGCGGGGAACTTGTGCATGCCGGTGGCGGAATTCCTGTGTTTCCTGAAATGAATATGGAGGTTGCTCTGCAGCCTAGAATGATACAGTTTTCTCTGGCTCCTGCGTATCAGGCCTCGGTTCGCCGCGAAGAGCGAAACCGCCGAACGATTTTTGCCTACCACTGTCGCGGTCTGGCTGATCCATTTCTGGAACTGTTTAACCAACCAAATCCAAACGAGTCGTGTGAGTTACGTGATGACGCATCGGTTACTCCTCAGGCGCTGACACTTCTTAATAGTGAGTTCATGTCAGACCGTGCTGTGGCGTTGGCTGATGAACTTGTCAGGGCGTCACAGGATGATGCCATGGCGATCAGAGAAGCATTTCTCCGGATCCTTGGAAGAGAACCTACTGACGCTGAAACCCAGCAACTGGTGAATTTCTTGCAAGATACTGTGGGGAGTCACAGTAAGGAGATCACTGCACGTGCTGAATATCCAACGGAGATAACGCGATCCCTTGTTGAGGAGTTCAGCGGGCTACCCTTTGAGTATCGTGAGATTCTACCGAAATTTACGCATTATGAGGCTGATCTTAAAATGGAGGATCTTTCGTTGAAGGGTAGGGGGCTGGCAGACGTATGTTTGCTTTTGATGAATACGAATGAATTTCTTTTTGTGGACTAAATGGTGACGCAATGTTTATGACAAGTCGACGTAATTTACTGTTGAGTCTAGGTGCTGGGCTTGGTCCTGTTGCGCTGAGCAATCTGCTTCAGGCTGATGATAAGAGGAGGGCCCCACTTGCACTCCAGCCCCCCATGTTTGCGCCACGAGCAAAACGGGTCATCATGCTGTTCATGGAAGGCGGCCCAGGGCATATGGACACATTCGACCCGAAGCCCGAACTGACCAGCCGACATAAAGAGGAGTCAAAACTTCCCGGTGGACTGGCAAAGGGATACAAGTTCTTTGTAGGGAGTCCGTTTGGCTTTCGGCATGCGGGTGACAACGGGATCCAGATGTGTGACCAATGGAAATATATGGCAGATCCGTATGTAGCCAACGAGCTATGTAACTACCGTGGTTGTCAGGCAGAGTCGCTCAATCACCCGGAAGCGCTCTTTCACATGAATACAGGTAGTCGACTGGGTGGCGATCCAGCGATCGGGTCGTGGGTGACGTATGGGTTGGGGACAGAAAATGAAAATCTGCCGGCCTTTGTCGTGATGACCGAGTTGGCACTCCCCCAGGGTGGCTCGACGAACTGGTCGAACGGGTTTTTACCTCCGTATTATCAAGGAACCCGCTTGCGGCCGGAGGGGTCGCCTCTGCTTGATCTCAAAACACCAAGGCATCGAATTCCAGCTCAGCAGAGAAGAATGATCGAAGAGTTAACGAAACTCAATCAACGTCATCTTGAAACGCTCACCGCTGAAGACGAAAGGCTTCAGGCTCGTATTGCAAACTATGAGTTGGCCTTCAGGATGCAGACGGAGATTCCAGATGTTATTGATTGTGACTCTGAGTCAGAACAAACACTCAAGATGTATGGTGTTGATGAGCCTGAAACAAACGCTTTCGGTAGGCAGTGCCTTCTTGCTCGTAGGCTTGTTGAGAACGGTGTTCGATTTGTACAAATCTTTAGTGGTGGATGGGACAGCCATGACTATCTGAAGCAAGGCCATACATCCCGGATAAAAAGTGTGGACAAACCCATGGCGGGTTTGATTCGAGATCTCAAGCAACGCGGGCTCCTTGAAGATACACTTGTAGTCTGGACAGGAGAATTCGGCCGAACGCCGGACAACAATAAGCGAGGCGGTGTCTATTCACTCGGACGCGGACACAATAACAAGGCCATGACAATGTTGTTTGCTGGCGGTGGAGTAAAGCCAGGTGTTGTTGGAGCAACAGATGAACTTGGCGCTTCTGCTGCAGAGTGCGTTCATCCTATTCGAGATGTGCATGTAACGATGCTTCACTTGCTTGGGCTCGATGACAACAAGTTGACATACCTCCATGCAGGTCGGCACAAACAGCTATCTCAATTTGGTGGAGAGGTGATCCAGGACCTCGTTTCCTAAGTGAAGAGAATTGCAGATGGAAAACCTCGTGCCGGTGCCGGTACATTGATTTGATGAATACCAAGCCTGAACCGATACGACACCAAGGTCAGTCTTCTGTTGAGAAGACCACTTTTCTTGTTACAGAAGTTGGATTTCTGTCAGCACTTGGGTTCTGGGGTGGTCCAGCATGGGTGGGTATGGTCGTGCCGGTGATTCTCGTCGAAATCTTTTGTGGCAGTCAGACTCGTTCCCTCGGAATGCTCATGCCAGCCGGTCTCTGGTTAGTACTCTGCAGGTTTACGGGAAACCGAGAGCTTTTTTTTCCATATGCCATGTACGTTGCAGCATTTGTGGTCAGCCGACTATGGGAAAGAAGCCCAGCTGCGGCATCTATGGCGGGGCTTTTCTGTGGATGCCTATTTCTCTCCATTCGTTGGTTTCAGGACGCAAGCGCAAGTGTTCTTCTCATTGAGGGAGCCGTCGCAGTTGGAATTGTCCTTGCTATGGGTGTGTTCTGTTGGCAAGGTCTGAACCGCGGGTGGATTCAATGTATTGGTTTGATAGCCGCTTCGCTGTTGGCGTATGCCGGTCTTGCCTTGTAATTGTGAATAGTCTGCTACCAGC
>CBFIHW010000212.1:0-3240 GCA_965662325.1 uncultured Pirellulales bacterium
CACCAAACGACCAAGAGCAGCTAAGCCCACGGTTGTTCGCTTCTACGCGATGATGTCGCGGCGATTTTTTACGTAGTCCCAGAGAACAAAACGGTCGAGATCGCGACCACTAGTGAAAAACACGCGGCCCTTCGTCGACTGTGCCAATCGTTGTGCGAAACGAATATCTTCTTGACTCTGTGACCAACTCGGAATCAGAAAGATATTGATCGTAATATCATCCTTACTACAAAGCATCGCCTCTCGCATGGTTGCCTGTTCGGTACGGGGATCAGGTGGATAAAGCATGTAAAGCTTCTCATCCTCGAAATGAGCTGTCGGCAACCCGTCAGTGATCAAAACAATTTGTCGGTTCGGAGTATCACAATTAGCAAGATTTTTTCGAGCAAGTTGTAGAGAGTGTTGAATGTTAGTGAAGTGTGGATGAACTTCCTGCTCGCTGATATTTGGATCGCTCATATCTGCCCATAGTTGGACCCATGGGTCATGTATTGTCACGGGTTTCGGCATCATGTTGATAATCTCACCTGGCGCCCTGAGCTTGGCGAAGGTGAACATTTCAATGAAACGTAGAAAGTCACCCGGGTATTCCGTCTGGATGAGCCCCTGCAGCGCCAACGCCATCCTCTTCACATTGATGTACTGTCCGTCGTATCGCATGGAACCACTCATGTCCATGATGACACAGGTGGCGCACTTTGGATGATTCCGGGTCTTATGAACCTCGATATCTTCCGGGCGTAAACGGATGGGTCGGGAGTCTCCCTGTCGCAACAGAGCGTTGATCACAGTCTGCGGCAAATCAATATTAGCGACGCTATCTCCGAACTCGTAAGGCTTGGTCTGTTGCAACTCAACTGCCCCCTCACCAACTACATCGCCCTCATGACGACCGCTGCGGGACTCCTGCAATTCGCTGAATATTCTCTCCAGTAGCCTTCCCTGAAAAACGCGATACGCCTGAGGCGTGAGACGAAACGCCCCATTCTTTTCTGGATCTTTCTCGAGACCCTGCCTCTCGGCTTGCTCTCGAATCATGTTCTCGACTTGGTTGCGCATTTCTTCAAGTTGCTGCATATCAGACGGCTGGGCAAATTCACCCAGCAGATCCATATCAATGACACCTATTTGGGCGGTTTTGGATGCCTGGTCGATCTGCTTTAAAAGTTCATCGATTTTTTCCAGCTCTTCTTTTACCTCAAGTGCAGTGGTGATCGACATCGACTCACTACCCGTAAAATCGTATTTGCTGCCCAGCTCTTCAATGTTGTGCTTATCTTCCATCCGCTGTCCTACCTGCAGCAGACCCCGAGCTAGTGCACCAGTATCATCATCGACGCGGTACCAAAGTCTCTCAAGCATATACGGCTGTTCGTGGACAACAGCCTCTCTGAACACCTTCTCCAATGACTTGGGCACTCGCAGATTTTGAGCTGCTCCGCGAAATGCCTTTCGTGCCTTCTTTAGAACACTTCGACTCTCGTACGTCGCAAGAATCTTCCGCTTCCGCTCTTCCAACATCTCACGAAGCATGTCCAGACTGGGTCCCATTCCAGCAATCTGGCTGGGATCCAACTTTACCGCCCGTGCCAATTCTTCCTCAGACAGGTCTTGGTAGTTTCCATACATCAGCGCCTGCTCGAACGCGGGTGAAACGAGATCAGGCGGTGGTTGCGTCGGAGGCGGAAACTGTGCCGGGTCGTACTTCTGGTAGGCATGAATGACTCCACCAGGCCGATAGATCCGATCTTTTCCGCGCGGCTTTTCATCAAATTTCATATTCAATTTTACCGTGACGCTGGCTGCGACTGATTTTTTCCATGCTATACAAACCTGCGAGCACAAACTCTACGCAACTCGCTCGAACAGCCTCGCCTTCGCTTGCGTTCACTTCGAATGCCATATCCCATGCTGGGGGTACTTTCTTCAGACGCTCAGCGTACTCCTTACTGGGCAGCAAATCACCGACTTCCACCCGAACCCCACCACGGAAGATCTCGGCAATCGCCCCCAAGCCATGTTCTTCAACATACTCGTTGAACACGATTTTGATGGCCTCCGCAGTAACCGCCTCCAAGACCTGTCGCTCACTCATTTGGTGTGTGCCCATCAGATCCAACTCCAGTTTGCCCAGTGAACTGGAGTGAAGGTGTCCAAAATCGCTGATCCGCGGCGCTGCAGGTTGCTCACCATGAATGATCCCACGATGACGGGCGGAGGCGATCAACGTGCGAAAATTCGCCAGAGAGAATCGGGCAGATACACCGGAGTCCTGATCAATGTACTTGCTATGCCGAGCCTGATTCGTGATCTCTTCAATGATCTGATACATGAAGTAAGGAACAACCACGGGGTAGTCGCCTTCCAACTCAGCACCCAGCTCCTGCTGCAGGATCTCTATGCCCTGGTCGCGTTCTTCAGGGTAGTGCGTCTGAATAATCGTACCGATACGGTCTTTCAGCTGAGGGATCACCTTTCCGCTGCGATTGTAGGTCGATGGATTAGCCGAGAATAAAATCATGAGATCCAAATCAAACTGGATCGGGTAACCACGAATCTGAACATCTCGTTCCTCAAGAATATTGAACAATCCGACCTGAACCAGATCATCCAGTTCAGGTAGTTCATTCATCGCGAAAATTCCCCGGTGCAGTCTGGGAATCAAACCAAACGACAACGCCTCCTCGGCACTCATGCTGACACCGCCGGTAAGTTTGGCTGGATCGATTTCACCGATGATATCAGCGAACTTTGTTCCAGGACTGAGACGTTCCGCATACCGTTGCTCACGCCCCCACCACGCAATTTTGACGTCAGCGGGATCCTGCTCGGTAACGAGACGCTTGCCAAGCGATGTGATGGGAGCAGTCGGATCCTCATGAACGGGCAGGTCAGGATGATCAAGATAAGGGATCCACTCATCGAGAAAACGTGTCAACATCCGCATGATCCGACTTTTGGCCTGACCTTTCTCGCCCAGAAACAGCATGTCATGCCCAGCTAGCAGGGCCAAATTGATCTCTGGAATGACCGTGTCATCGTAACCCACAATCCCCGGAAAAAGTTCCTCACCAGCCGCGAGCATCCGAGTGAAGTTATCACGAACCTCCTGTTTCACGGACTTTGATTTCCAACCGCTATCCAGCAGCGCCTGCAATGTGGTTGGTTGGGGAGCTGCCAAAATGGCCTTCATGGGTTTAATCCTCAAGGAATGTCCAAAGTAGTGAGCAGCATTGTAGT
>CBFIHW010000213.1:0-3191 GCA_965662325.1 uncultured Pirellulales bacterium
TTGTCCGCTGGCTTCTTGGCTGCGATCGTGTTCCGAAGCTGTTGCCTGCCTCGCGTCATTGTCCGACCGGGCAGGACGTGATGAGCGTCTTGGCCGCTCGTTCGATCGCCTGGGTGGTCTTGCTGAACGTTGAGGCGTTGAGCCACCGTTGTCGAGCAGACCAGCTCCAAAACCGTCATCCACCGGTGGACGCTCGGCTTGTGGCGGCTGCGGTGCCGGTTCAGCGTCTCGCGGCGTTTTCTTTCTGGCTGGCACCGGAGATGCCGGTGATGAAGGTGCAATACCCAGTTGATCCGCGACGCCGCCCCAATCCGTCTGAGACGTTTGGGCAGCGGGACTTTCCTTTGCTGGTTTCTCAGCCTCGGCTGGCTTGGGAGGTTTGACTGGACGACTTTGTGGTTTTTGAGCTGATTCCCCTCGGGGAGCCGCACCGAGTGAATCTGCAAGATCCGCCCAGGGGTCATTGTTTTCTGTCATGTTTCTCTGTGTTTTGCTGGCGTCGGGGCCGTAGCGGCCCTCGTACAGAGCAGCGATCACAAGCCACGATGGCGTAATCAGAACTGCTCTCTTTCAACACAAAAGATACCTAAAACACGCTTTTTTGAGAAACGCACGTCAGTGTACCGCTGTGATTCAGTGAAAACATGAGTTTAGAGGCCGCTAATCATGGTTCCATTGTCAGCAACGTCAAAGAGCGGACGGTATGGACTCGCAAGACTTCGTCTTGAACGACCTCGTGGATAATAGACAAGATTAAGGCCTAGATTCCACGCCATTGGTGTGAATGTTGCGGCTGTATCAAGTGGAGCGAATCCGCCAGTGCTAACCGCCCTCGTCTGCGTATCACCAGGTATCAAATAGGCAAAAGTACCTTCCAACGCTAATGATCGTGTCATAGGGGCTCTAAGCAGCGAACCAATATATCCCTGCCCTTCGTGCGACGCACCACCCCAGATCTTCCATTCATTGGCGTCACCAAACTGCACGCGATAAAACGCATTGTAGGTGTGCACCGTATTGTTGGTGTAATTCACGTTACCTGGGAGGATCGAAAGACCTTTACCAGCATTAAAAGCGCCCCAAAAACCAAGTTCATGGTAACCCCATACGTATCCTATCTCTGCTCGCATCTGCTTTAGATCAACCGTTGAAAATTTATTGTGATCGTTGAGGTAATCGAAAGCGACGCCGCCTTGAAGGCCTCGGCCCTCGAATGCGCGGGTGTACAACCCTGTGGTTACGAATTGCTGGTTTCTAGCAGCACTGCTCACACTAGTACTCGTGGTAGTAATCGGATCTGTGACCGTTACTGTACTCGAACCAAAGCCGGTTTGTGTTCCTCGAACACCCACCTGCCAACCAAGCCCGAAAGCGTTCCAGAGTGGCATGCCGAAGTTAAGATATTCGTTTGTTCCGAAATTGCCACGCAAACCTAGGTCAACTTCATTTTCAAACGCGGTCACACCAACACTGGCAGTAAAATCTCGATACCATTTCCAACCGTAGTATGGCCGACCAAACTGATGCAACCATCGACAGATTCTGCCATCAAAACAGCACGGGGCAGGATCACAATCTTCTTCACAGGCATAAGGGTCGTCATAGAACGACTCAACATGCAGTTGAGCCGGTGTCCGCCCCATCCACATCTCTTCCCCCATCGATGGCAAACTCTCGCTGTATGAATCAAAGCTCGTACCAGGTGGCCCGTCGATGATCATTGAATCACCAGGTATATAAGGATCACTGTTCATAGTTTTTTCTTTGGAGACAGTCGACTTTTTTGACACTGGCGGTGGTGGCACTGCCTCAGCCTGCGACCGACGGGCCATGACAGAAGGAACGTTGTTCACATCCATTGCCAATCGCTCAGGTCGGGCTGCTCTCTGATTCGTTCGTGGGTTGTATGGTGGAGCAACGCCACCTCCCTCTCGTTGCTTGGCAACGACTTGCAGATCAGCTGGCCGTTCCTGACTGAGAATTGGCCGGCCTGCGTTGTGGCCCTGAGGCGTTCGCATCATTCCGAGTCCAAATGGACCATCGTCACCCTGGCGGGCGGAAACGGTCCCTGTTGAATTTTCAGGCAGTGAATCAGCCATCCACTCACCAAGATTCTCAACCATACGGCTTGGATCGAGCTGTTTACGAAGTGGTGCGAAGTCTTCTCGAGGCGCTTTTGCAACAACTTGAAGTGATGGCTTTGCATCGCGAGCAGGAATGGTATCTGGAACCGAAACTGTTGCTGGTGGAGCAGCCTGAACAGGTGATGCACTCTCAGCGTGTGGTGGCGGTGCAACTTGTGGTGACGCTGCAACCTGCTGACTTTTAGCTACGGCATTCGATAAAGAAGGTGCAAGTTCACTACCTGAAGGTTTCGCCGGTGAAGCTGTAGAAACACTTTCTTCGTCAGATGCCGCACCATGAGTTTCAAGAGGTCGAGCAGCTGCTCGATGGGGCGTCCAGCGAAGACTTCCCGAGGCTCCCGTCTCGTTCTCTCCCAACACAACACTAAAAAGCAGGCCGTTCAGGCACACACCAAGTGCGACAAGTTGAAGCGGATTCTGACGCATGATTCTCTCCTGGCTGAGCGTTCACGAATGGCATATGCAGCCATCGTGATTGCCGATGCATTCAGAAAAGTTATCGGAATCCGTACAGCCAGAACTTTCGCAAAAACTGACACCCTCGACGCAAACTGCCTATCGCGCCCGGCTTTTCAGGGTTACGGGTGAGAAAGCAAATCGATAGCCTGGGACAGATCACCCTCAAGGTCGCCAGCCTCCTCAAGGCCAACAGACAGCCTAATTAGCCCGTCTGTAATTCCGACTGCACGACGAGCCTCCGGCGCATATGCCCCGTGCGACATAACGGCCGGTACCTCAATCAGCGACTCAACGGCTCCAAGACTAACGGCAAGTTGGAACAGCCGCGTTGATTCCACAAAGCGTTGGGCATCCTGCACGTCGCCTTCGATCTCGAAGCTGACCATGGCACCAAACCCACCATGATATTGCTTCGTTGCAACGGCATGACCAGGGTCGCTATCGAGCCCAGGATAATAGACTCGCTTCACCGATGGCTGCTGCTGCAACCACGAAGCTAGCCGAAGTGCTGTTGCTGACTGCGAATGAACACGAAGTTCAAGCGTCTTCACACCGCGACAACACAGAAAGGATTCCAGTGGCCCCATC
>CBFIHW010000214.1:0-3127 GCA_965662325.1 uncultured Pirellulales bacterium
AGGTGCCGGCTGATTTTGCAGATGCTGCCGTGCGCCAACCAACTGCTCTAATTGTTTTTGTGCGGATTTGAACTCGGTGACTCGCTGAGCATTTTGAACAGCCTGTGCATCGAGGTCTTTCTTTTTTGCTTCCCAAGCGTTTTCTACCTCGGCCAGTAGGTCCAGCATTAATGCTCGCTGCTGTTGACGGCGTTTTATTTTGGCATCGTGTTCACGGATGCTGTTTTCCAAACGTTGTGAATCAGCTTGAGCACTCGCTGCTTTCATTGAGTAGGCAGCCAATTCGGATATTTGCTCTTCAGAGGCAAGGCTCGATTCATTTTCGTACTCCTGCTCGACATGATCTTGCATTTCCTCAATCACAGCCGTGGATTGTGCGCCCAAAATCACGACCAGAATGATTAAAATGCCCACAAGGTTGGCAACGATGTCAAGAAACGCATCGTGTCCCATCTCGAGAATTGTTCTTTTCTTGCGGTGCTGACTCATTGCAAACGCCTCCCGGTGACTTCGATGCCGCTTCCGCGAAAACTTTCCTGCAGTTCGCTATATCGACGCTCACTTCCCGGCATGATGATCACATGCAGTTGTGGTTCCCAACGTCCGCCAGGTAATGCAGGACCCCAACGTTCGATTCTTTCGCGAACGGCAGCAGCCAGTTGTAACGTCGCTTGATTGAGATTGGCATTTCCACCATTAAACCCAAACACCTCGGTGCTGCCCGCTGCCCCGGATGCAAGCAGCACAAAGTGGTCGGAGTGACACTCGATGCGGATTGCCCGGACAATGGCGTTGCCCTGCATACCAACCATACGTTTTGGTATCGCCCAATTTCTGCCTTCTCGCCGTAATGGAACTCGCTGGCTGTTTTTTATTGCTGTTGGAGGAGACGGTTGCGAATTGGGTTGCTGCTGGGAAGCAGCAGGTTGTGGTTGCTGGTCGAATTGACCGCCCGACGTTTGGGTTCCGCCTTGGCCACCTTGACTTGTTTGCGTGAGCTGCGAGTCTGTTTCACCGGCACCTTGGTCAGCCAACGCTTCACGATTGGTAGTGACTCCCTCGTTGCCATTCGAGTGTTCAGCAGAACCATACGGTGATTTTTTCCCTGATTTTGACTCGCGAGCATTAGCCGTAGCTGTATTCTTATTTTGTTCACCGGGGTTTGTTAGAGAGTCTTCAAATGCTCCTGCACTTGTTGACGACATCGTGTCCGAGTTGCCAAGTCCTTTGGTAGAGTTGGCGGGAAGCAACGAACCTGACTCTCGTCGAAATCTTCCACTCTTGGAGACGTGTTCCATCTCATTGGCTGCCGACTGGATTTTTTCTGCCCATTGCCTTGCTTCATCTCCAGCATCCATTCGCCCCTGTGTGGCAGCAAGGACCCGATTAGCATAGCTTGAACGGGCTTGATACCCGGAATTGCCGTAGCCAGATCTGCTCGGATAAACATTTTGAGCACCTGCAGCAGTTGTCGGTTCGTTCTGAGACCGAAAGCCATTTGCTCTTCCTTCACGATCCATGGATGCGGCCGATAAAACAGGCAGCCGTCGGTTATTGTTTTGTGCGTTGGTAACAGCACTTTGCGAATACCCAGGGGTACCACCTCCGTTAGTTCCAGCATAGGAGTTTATATTGCGTTGTTGCGCGGCTGCTTGGCGAATTACCAAGTCGACTTTCTGCTTTAGAACAGGATCTGGGTGAGCGTGCGCAAGTTGAATGCCAGCGGGCACAAGTTCATATCCAAACTGGTCGTCCCAGTCTCGCATCGCGCCGCGGGCGGCGGCATAGGCCTCGATTCCATCCGGTCGGACAACCAGAAGAGGGTAGGGCGGGGCGGCATCGCTGTACTGCCCCAAAGCATGAAGCCGGATGGTGCGTAAGGCGGCATCCAGCGGGTTGGTGGACTCCGCTGCTCTCTCAAGTTCTTCGAGTGTGATTCGATTCCCCTCCGGGAAAATCGTCAATCCTTCGCTGGTGCATTCCAGATAGATGGGGCGTCGGTCTGTACCATTGGGACCTTTGTGTGGAACAATGACGATGCGAGGTGTTTGGTTTTCAGCTTTCTCGCGTAACTTCGCAAGCGTTTGCTTTTCTGTATCAACCTGTTGCTGGACGGTTTTCAGCATTTGCTGATCGATTTCCGCGGTCTCAGCGGATTCATCATTCAAGCGGGCGATTTCGTCGTTGAGTTGATTCAATCTCTCACGCGTGCTTGCCAATTGCTCTTCAATATACGTGAGAGCATCACGGCGTTCGCCCAGCTCTTCGGTTTGTTCCTCACGAAAGGAAACTAACTCCTTGACACGGAATACCTGTTCTTCAAGAAGTGCATCAACATCGCTGACAGAAAGACCTTCGCTCATCTGCGCTTTGGGATTCGGTACTTGCTTGCGTGCTGTTTGTTCAGCTGCATTGGTAGCGTTTTGAGCAACCAATGCGAGTAGCAGAATCAGTGTTCCAAGGGTGCAAACGAGTACCGCCAAAAAAGGGAACAATGATGGTGATAGCCCTTTGCGATCTCGCCGACTCATGCTGCCTGCCTTGACGAAGAATGATCAGCTGAATGGCTGGGAGTTGCTATCCGACTGGATAACACGTCGACGGCACGAGCCAGAATTCTCATGGCATCTGCCATCCCATCTCCCCCAGCTGCTGCAACGCTTCGATCGACAGATGCATTGGTGGCAACAAGTCTTTGCAGATTTGAGTCAAGAGATTTTTGCAGCATCGTCACAGCGTCGGCACTGCCTTGGGTTTCTGCAAGGTTCTCGTACTGCTGGGAAAGGGCGTTGAGGATGGTTTTCAACTGGTCAGAGTGCTGTGTGAGTACACCCGCCTGATGCTTGAGTTGCTCATCAAATTGAATCGAAGAGTTGTCGGTCACTGTCTTGAGTGCGTCGGCGTGCTTATTGAGGGCTGGGGATAATTGGGTCTCGATATCACTTAGCAATTGACGAGAAATTTGTTCGTGTGTTTGCGTGGATGCTTGATGACTGGTCGTCATCAGGTCATGCCAACGATTGCACTCACTGACGATCTGTGTGCTAACGTTTTCCGAGGATCCAGCGATATTCGCTGCGTGATTGTCTAAGGCAGGCAGGAGCGTGCGTTCGAGTGCTTCACTTAT
>CBFIHW010000215.1:0-304 GCA_965662325.1 uncultured Pirellulales bacterium
ACTTTTTTGCCTAACGTTCATACCTGCCATTATCGCTTTCATCGAGGGGATTATTTATCTCACGTGCAAAAACGATGAGGTCTTTACCCAAAAATATTGTATTTAAATTTCATGAATCTCTATTCCCAAGGATTAATACAATTTTTGACCGCGACCACATTACACTTGAAAACATAGCGTGACTAAAACACCTTTCAGTGAGCCTGATCTTTCTTTTTTTCTGCCGCCACCCACTGCAACATATAGCTGGGAACGTCAGGACATTGAGCAACGGCTTTTCTTTCGAGGTGGACGGTTCACCAAA
>CBFIHW010000215.1:314-1406 GCA_965662325.1 uncultured Pirellulales bacterium
CGATGCTCATAGGACTGATCTTGAGCGCAGGCATGTATGGGATCCTCTATTCAATGCCACAAATGCGACTTTCTTCAATGTGTCTTGAGCGGGGTCCAACGCCGTTTGCCATTATCTTTTTGTTCTGGTGGTCTCTGGCGATTTTATTTCTGAAATGGCGAAAGCTATGTCTTCAACGCAAAGTTCTAGATATCGATATTGTGCCGGCAGAGAAGCAATTTGTCCTTTGTACCGACACAGTCGACGAAGTGACGGACTATATTGCAAAAATCGTTGACGACCCACGACGGTTTGTGCTGTTCAATCGCATTACAGTCGCCCTTGCTAATCTTCGAAACCTTGGGCGTGTTGCTGATCTTGATGATATTGTTCGCGCACAGGCTGAACAAGACACGTCCTCAATGGAAACCAGTTATGCAATGGTCCAGGGCTTCGTCTGGGCTATCCCTGTCCTCGGGTTCATAGGAACAGTCTTGGGGCTGTCCGAAGCTATAGGCACATTCGGCACAGTGTTGGATTCAAGTGAAGATCTTTCCATGATTACGGAATCATTGAAAGGTGTCACGGGAGGGCTCTCAACAGCATTCGAGACAACACTTCTTGCACTCATTGCCGCCCTCATTGTTCAACTCATAATGACGGCACTCAAAAAGTCCGAAGAGGAGTTTCTCGATGCAACAATGGAATACTGCATTCGCAATGTAATCGGCCGTCTTCGTCTCACATCATCTGATTCGTGAGTCTTATGAGAAAACGAAGCAACAAGCAAGCTTTCTCCCTGTTTGCCTTTCAAGATATAATCACTGGCGTTACAGCGATTATTCTTTTATTCACACTTCTTTTAGTGCTTGAGCTAGTTACGCGAAAAGCGACTCAGGCAACTGCTGCTCCCTCAGCTTCAGCGCAGCAACTCGCTGAACTGGCTCAAGAAATGACCGACGTCCCATCGGTCGATCTTGAGACCCTGAAGCAGGCGCCCACCCAGGAGCAAGTGCTTGAGATCATAAGGGAACAAAAATCATTGGTATCCAATTCAATTGTCAAAATTGAAGAAGATCAAAAACAGGCCGATGAACAGAACCAGTCTCTTGA
>CBFIHW010000215.1:1412-3106 GCA_965662325.1 uncultured Pirellulales bacterium
ACGAAAATCATTGGTATCCAATTCAATTGTCAAAATTGAAGAAGATCAAAAACAGGCCGATGAACAGAACCAGTCTCTTGATAAACAATTACGTGAAACACAGGCTGAATTTCGTGATGAAATTAATCAAAGTGCACATGTTCGTTCAACGGAAGTTGCCAATAGAAATCAGCAAAAGGTTATTGATTCCCTTGAATTGCAAGTCGATCGACTCAAAGAAGAAATCGAATCGAATAAGCAGCTAGCAGAGTTGCCGCAAGGACCCCCGGTTTTAAAATTCCGTAATAGTGGTCAAGACCGTGCAAACAGCTGCCTCGTCGTGCTTGAACAAAACCGTATTATTGCACTGCCTATCAAAGAGGGCTCTAAGCTTGTATGGGCTGGCAGTTCTGCTGTGAATAAATTCAAAAACTGGCTGCAAGCAAACACGTTGTCAGTCAATCACTGCGTTGTGTTGATTAGGCCTTCTGGAATCCCACTGTTCGAAACAGTTCAAGAACTCATTGAGAACAACGGAATCGCAATTGGCAAAGAGACGATTGGTGAGAATCAACAGGTCCAGGTGATAGTGCCAGGTGAAGGTTAAAATGAATCGTAAGCAGGTGCAATCAGAAGGTAGTCTCGATTTGTTGCTGGATACGATCTGCAACACATTCGGGGGGGTCGTTTTTATTGCTTTGCTCGTCGTGCTTCTTCTGAGGCTGAGTCCAATCAAACAACTGTCGGCCAGTGTTCAGTCATCGTCCAAAATACGGGCTGCACTGCAGTGGCAGGAAGCACTCCAGAGTAATCATGAACTCCTCGCTGATCTTCAGTCACAAATCACTGAGGCTGCCCTTCGTTGGGATGACAGTGTTATGACAGAACTAAAAGAACTTCAAGAAATGGAAAAAAAAGAGCTCCAGATAAAACAGGAACTGGGAGATTCCTTACTCACGTTAGTAGAAACAGAAGGCAAGATTTCCAGCGTAAAAGCTTCCCTTGAAGTGCTGAAAAATAAAAGAATTCGTGCTGAAAAAATTCGTACCGAAACAGCTGCAGTTGTTTCTACTTTGGAAAATGCTTTACAGACCCTGACTGTTCAAAACAATCAAATAGAAAGCTCGATCCTTCCACCCTCAACTCTTGATCGTCCTGTCGAGCTACCGATTGAACAAAGTGACAGCAACAATCAAATTTCACTCTTCGTCAAATTTGGTCGACTGTATTTCCCTTTTGATTCTGCTGACAATATCAATACTTCAGATTTTTTGATTGAAAGGGGGTGGGTTTATAATGTTGCCAAGCCAAAACTATTTGAAGGAATACCTATCAACGGCAATGGCGACCCAACACCTGAAATCGCGAGAAGACTCAGCCGTTTTCCCCCACGGAACTATTTTGTCCATATTGCTATTTGTAGAGATTCCTTCGACTACTTCCAGGGCCTCAAGGCCCAATTGAGCCAACTTGGCTACCGCTATCACCTTACGCCGTTGGGTGATGGAGATTCTGTAGTAACCGGCTCTGGACCGACATCGAGTCAATAATAACGGCAGGTTTCTTAATAAAGTTAATTCTTTCTAAGACACAGAAAATGGTGCGATGGGTCGTAGGATTGGTTTACTTACTTGTGTTGGGTATCAAAAACTATGATGGTTTTTACATATTGGGATTGTTCTCACGCAGGAGATCTCTCATGTGTCGATTAATTC
>CBFIHW010000216.1:0-3023 GCA_965662325.1 uncultured Pirellulales bacterium
AACCCGGGCGGTTCAGATAGGAAGCATCACCGTTGGTGCCAATAACCAGATTGCTGCGCAAAGTATGACAGCGACGCATACGCAAGATGTGGAGGCGACGCTTGAACAAGTTAATGCCTTACATGCTGCTGGTGCGGGAGTGGTCAGAATTGCCGTCGACAGCAAGAAGGATGCAGCAGCGTTGCCGTCAATCCGAAGCCAGACAGAAGCAAACCTCGCAATCGACCTTCAGGAAAACTATCGACTGGCTGCAGATGTCGCGAAGCATGTCGATAAACTCAGGTACAATCCTGGGCATTTGTATCACCATGAGACAGAAAAGCCATGGCAAGATAAGGTGAAGTACATTGCTGGAGTGGCCGGAGACCATGACTGTGCAGTGCGTGTAGGCGTGAATTGTGGCAGTGTTGATCCAGCGAAAAAGGAACAGTTCGAAGAGGATGACTCAATTGGACCGATGCTTGCTAGTGCCCTAGAGCATTGTGAACTCCTCGACTCAATTGGTTTTACGCGATATGTTGTGTCGCTGAAAGATTCAGACCCGCAGAAAGTCATTGAAGTAAATCAACGGTTTGCTGAGCAGCGGCCGGATGTTCCTCTGCATTTAGGTGTGACTGAAGCGGGTATGCCACCAGACGGTGTCATCAAGACCCGTATTGCTTTTGAGCAACTCATTAGCCGTGGCATTGGTGATACTGTTCGGGTTTCACTCACAGTGCCAAATGTTCGAAAGCCAGAAGAGATCGAAGCAGCTCAAGCTATTCTTGCGGATATTGCCATTGGCAGAGTACGAAGCGTTGTCGATTTTGGTCTCGACACGTTGAACATCATCAGCTGTCCGAGTTGCTCACGAGTCGAAAATGAGGCGTTCATTGAATTAGCGGAAGAAGTCAAGCAGATGACGGCCTACGCAAAAGATCATGCCATTACGATTGCTGTCATGGGCTGTCGTGTGAATGGCCCTGGGGAAACTGATGATGCAGACCTTGGTCTCTGGTGCGGGCCGACGCATGTGAATCTCAAGAAGGGAAGTGAGCCGCTTGGTGCATTTCCTTATGACGCTATCATCCCACGGTTACGCGAAGAGCTTGATCGAATCATAAATGAACGTGGCGATGTCGCGGGCACAGCGGCGGGAGTGTGATTGTATGACTCAACTTCCGATTGTTGGTGAGGCTGCAGCTGCCTGTCAGATTGGGCCACAATCTGATTTGATCGCTGGCCTCAACGTGGAGCCCGTGGATCCGGCGAATCGCCGGGGTACATTTTCGCTAATCAGTCTTGGCTGTCCAAAGAATCTAGTGGATAGCGAACGAATGCTTGGTCTACTGCGAGACGACGGGTGGCAGTTCGTTGCCGAGCCCAAAGGGTCGGATCTTGTCATTATTAATACGTGTGCATTTATTGATTCGTCTCGTGCTGAGTCATACGGTGTCATTGATGAAATGGTTGGGCTCAAGCAGGCAGGGGGAACGCGAGGAATTATTGTTGCCGGGTGCCTCGCTGAACGACAAAAAGAGACGCTGCTGGAGGAGCGTCCAGGTGTTGATGCAGTGATTGGGGTGTTCTCACGAGATGAAGTTGCACGAGCAGCTGAGCGACTCGTCGGCAGTCTTGGTGAGCAGCGAAGTGTTTTCAATCCGGCTCCAGCGACTGCGCTTGATGATGGCAATCGTATGCGAGTAACGCCACGGCACATGGCCTATCTAAAAATTTCGGAGGGCTGTGATCGAACCTGTACGTTTTGTGCCATTCCAAAAATGCGTGGGAAGCATGCAACCAAGCCAATGGAACAGGTGCTGGCTGAAGCAAAGGAACTGGCCGCAGATGGTTTGAAGGAGTTGGTTGTTGTTGCTCAAGACACCACCTACTACGGCATGGATCTGTATGGTGAGCCGAGGCTGGTTGAGCTTCTCGAAGCACTCGAAGAAATTGATGGTATCCAGTGGATTCGGCTGATGTATCTGTACCCGATGTACTTTACCGACCGTCTCATTGAGGCGATTGCTGGTAGTAAAAAGATTCTGCCGTATCTAGATATGCCTCTCCAGCATGCCAGTGATCCAGTGCTGAAGCGAATGCAGCGAAGGGTTTCTCGCGCACCCACTGAGGAGTTGCTTGCCAAGTTGCGTGATCAGATACCCGATCTTGTGCTTCGGACCACGATGATCACTGGTTTTCCTGGTGAGACGGACGAGCAGTTTGAAGAGATGGTTTCCTTTGTGAAACGGTGGCAGTTTGAACGGCTTGGTGTTTTCACCTATTCGTTGGAGCCGGATACTCCTGCAGCGAGGCTTGATGGTCATCTACCAGAAGATGTAAAAGTAGCTCGTCGTGATGAGCTCATGGAGGTTCAGCAGGCCATCGCCCACGAACACACACAGAAGCAAGTCGGTAAGACGCTGCCGTGCATTGTGGACAGTCACTCGGGGCAGCGAGACGATGTCTGGATAGGCAGAACTCAGGCTGATGCGCCGGATATCGATTGTGTGGTCTACATCACAGCACCGGAGACGAATCCGCTGACTCCACTCGCGGGCACGATCGTACCTGTTCAAATGGTGGCAGCCGCCGGGTATGACCTTGCCGGCGTCATCGCGGAAATTTCATAGGCGCCAGAGTGTCTTTGTTTTTTTGAGACCATTTTCTCCCTTCGTTTTGTAGGAGAAAATACATCCTCCTATCGGGAGATGGGTGCCGTTCCCTGAAGTTTTCTTGACTCAACCAATCGAACAGTCAAACGATGACTTTGTAGGGTTCGCGTGGCTGGAATGAATGCCGGCTGCTGCAGACAGGTCGAGTTTTGTTGGGAACAATCACTTCAGTATCTTGGTTTGGCGGTGATGCCATGAAAAACAGGCCAGATCGCCGGAAGAGGAAATTTTCCAAAAGGTCCGCTTCCCTCACTGTCGAGTTTCTTGAGCGACGAGTCGTGCTCAATGCTGATCCGACTGGCGGTGTGCTTATCACGGGATCACCATTCGAGGGGCAGGCGTTAACAGCGTCAAATAATATTGTTGATG
>CBFIHW010000217.1:0-2977 GCA_965662325.1 uncultured Pirellulales bacterium
GGCTGCACGATCGGCAAAAATGCAGTGTAACGAAACATCGAAATCCTGATTGACTTCCCGGTCAAGTTCGCGATCTCGCGTTCCGACAGAAAAACCGACGAGACCTTCGTGGTTGTCCAGATACTTGTGACACGCGTTCAGCAATGTCTGGGTAGCCTCATCGCTTCGGTCCTTGAGCGTGAAGTAGACGTGATGAGCAAGTTGCGACATTCGACTAAGGCCTTTCTTGGGGAAATCAATCACAGTTAAAACTTCGTATAGCTTCCACGAAGCCAACTGATGTGACAACATCCCCTGTTTTCAATATTATGACCGCACTTAAGTCAAATACATTCGATGCGGGCTAGCATCCACCGACACAGCTCTCCATTGCCTCAGCAGACCGAGGGAGACCGTGCTCCTAAGTCACAAGCAGCTAATACCGAGGTATCCGATAAGACCAGCTAAGTAGATTCATTATCAATTGCACCCAACCGAATCACCCAGCAACATCGCTTGTCGCCCAGTGAGGCTGAAAATAGTATGAGAAGAATTGCCGGTGAGATTGGACACAACGCGATCAGAAATGAAAATTCCAGAAATAAACTCTACCCGAGCAAATCGGCCATCGACAGGCAAACACATTTTCGGGTCTCCTGTTGATGAAGCGGTAATGCAACAGGCTCCTTTAGAAAACGAGAACGGATATGGACTTGCAACTCTTGTTTGACTTGGTGGGTTCAGCGACCCTCGCGCTAATTTTGGTCACAGGGGTGCTGGCTACTGGTTGTGCATGCTTCCTAAGCTTCAAAGTACGGCAGGAGAAACTGCTGCACGCATTTACACCGATTTGTTTCTTGCCGAGCGTCATTGCGTTGTTAGCGACTCTCAACAGTGTGATGACCGGCATCTCAATCCAATTACAAACCAACCAGAGCGACCTGCAGATATCAACGACGACACGACTCCTTATGCACGCCACTCCTCTGATTGTGGGCCTCGCCGCATCCACCCCTGCCCTGATTCTTACTTGCGGCAGTCGATTTGTACTTATCTACCGGGACATCCATGCCGAATCCGATGAATCACAAATCGCAGAGTCAAGCGACGAGCCGTCTCTGATTACTCCAGCCGAGCAGATTACTCGTGATGCAGATGAGTATCTTGAGAAACTCATCCGCCCGCGATGAAGCTCGGTTGCCAATCTAATGTTGGCTTAAGAATTCGAATGGAAACGAAAAATTCAGAACCCTCCACCAATGGCCCCGTCATTTCCGAAACGCCTCACGCGCCAAACAGGCGTTTCAATGCCTGGTCAGCTGCATCAACGGAATCCACCGGCCCTTTAGGCCGCAGATGACTAGGTAACTTGCTGGGTGTTTTATCTTGATTCCCATCAACCCCTTCATCGTCATCCTCAGTTGTATCCGTCTCTCGCGTTTCCACTGTTTCACCCGGTCCTGCTTCCCTGACTTCGCCCGATGTCCCATCCGCTTTTCCACTTCCATCAGCGGTCACAACCGGATCAAGCAAAGTTTCGTCACTTGAGCCCGGCTCCTCTTTTGTATCCATGGGATCTGCCAGCCGCTGGTCTGATACTGAAGATTTTATTTTCTCACGCACGCCTGGCACGCCTTCCGCCAATTGGTCCAACTCCTTCATCCATAAATCGACGTCACCCATTTGGTCCGACACAGCATTGAGTATCATGGGCTCGTTTGGCTCTGCAGCAGTGGACTTGTTCGACGTTGCATCAGTGGCCTCTGCAGTTGGAAGCAACGTCTGCTTTGAAGCCTTCCCTCTTTTCTGAGGCACTTTACTCGCTTTGTCCCGAACAGACATCCTGAAACGCCACTCTTCCACATCGACAATATCGTCGTGGTAAACTTGATAAGATTGATGTGGTTCAATTACATTACCATTTAGCCGAACACCATTCCGACTGCCTAAGTCTTGGATAGTCACGCTGTTTTCACGACACCAGATCAAGCAGTGATGCCGGCTAACACGTTTCGAATTCAAAAGCAGATCAGCTTCCGCCGCCCTACCAATCACAAACTTTTCTTTACGCAAGACAATATGCTTGCCTTCATGAATGCCGTTACGAAATACAAGCTTGACTCTTAACACGACGCATTACCAAACGTTGATGCACAAGCGGATTTGACAAATCGCCTGAAAGCGACTCGTGCAGAATATGTATCGCCGGAAAAGTGAAAAAAATCAATTCAGTATTACTGCACCCCCCCCACGCCTGCTGCCTCGGCCAGAATGGTCAAAACCAAGCGAAAGAGAGGCATTGATGATCAAATCAATCGAAAGCACACACAATCAACACCCATGCTTCACTCAATAAGCAACCAAAATTTATGGCGAGGAAGCACAAAAATTCACAGAAGTCAAACAATGTCGGTCGCACCGCCCGTCGGTCTGCAAACGAAGCGGGTTGCCGGTGCACAGAGAGCATGCACTTGTGCGCACATGCTGCAAACACGTTCTCGCGGCAACTCACTTTCAAATGCCGATAATCCGAGAAGAATGCACGAGTTGCAAATCGATTAGCCGAGACATTGAAATCACGAAGAGGCGGCATTTCCCCCCCTCGCTCGGCTCCCACCCTAGCAGTATCACACTAGCGGGGTATTGCCCGGTCGTGCGACTTCAAAAAGCCGGAATAGTCTGAAAATATGACAGACGAAGAAAACGATTTGCATTCACGAAGCCAAAAGTCCAACCGGACAGAGTAAGCAAGCACGAAAGTGCTTCCTGTTTCTTGAAACACTCATGTACACCAGGATTTTTCACGTCTTCAATCGATTTCTCGAGGCACAAAGTTAAAATCTTGACTTTGTGAAAAGAACTCAACCGGATTCTCATAAACCACTTTACGGGTCAATGAGTCATCATTGCCACGACGCCGCATTTCAAATATCAAGTCGGGAACTGCAGTCGGCTTGCTCGGCCCCCAATCACCAGCAGAGTTCGCGAGAAGGCGTTC
>CBFIHW010000218.1:0-2945 GCA_965662325.1 uncultured Pirellulales bacterium
CCTAGACGCTCAATCGAGAACTTACCCACGATCGCCGTGTAGCCACCTGCTTGTGCAACACGTTTCAGGTCCATCAAACTCAGGCCATTTGCCACGCGATCTCGTAGTTCTTCCTTGGTTAGCAACTTTGCTACGAGCACAAGTAACGCTGTCTCGGAAACATTCTCTTCCCAGTAGTAATTCAGGATGGTCGCTAGCGCCGCTGCACCGCAGGAAAAGTCGCGTTGCTGCATGACAATACTTTCATTGCGTATTTGCCTAGCATTTTTGACGTACATCTGCGACTTAACAAGTTCATCACGGACTGGTGCTTGTGATCCAAAACGTTTTTGATTCAATTCTCTGGCAGTTGTCTGTGCGCAGACTTGATGACTGTGATTCGTCAGGAATAAGGCCACAAAGCCAACTGCTGCGAACTGCAGGCAATAGGTCGAGATGCGGCAGGATTTCCCCTCTGGGCGACGATGGAAGAAGGAATGCTTGCGATTCATCTGATTGCGTTCCATTTCTTCCTAGTAGGTCCAGCGCATGCCAAATTCAACATCATTTGCCAAACTGGTTAAGCCGAATCGAAGAAATGGTTCTCTCGTCCGAGATAGCCTGGGCTTGCCCTTCTCTTTTGGCTCCGAGATCGTTCCGGCAAAACGCAAAGTGAATGGTTCGGTTCGGGTGCCGCCGGAAACCACGCCATTGAGTTCAGCTTTACCTGTAGACGCTCCTGAAAACGAGGCGCTGACCGTAATGTTGGAGTTGATTGAGTAACCGATACCCGTTTGATAAAATAGTGTGTTTCCCGCATTGAGTTTCTCGCCAGTGTCCAACCTTGTTGCAAACGTGTAGGTGAAACCAACGCTGCTGAACAGAACCAATGGGTCGTAGGTTTCGGTCACGTTAAGTCCACTTGTGAGTGTCCAGTAGCCTGCGCCCAGCGATGCTTCCCTCGCCTGTTGTGTTAATGCGATGTTGGAGTCACCGGTGGGTGCAGAGCTTTGCATGAATCCCAGAATTCGAAGCTTCTTTTTCTTGGGCGCCCAGAGTACACGAGTCAAGCCGAACCCCATGTCACCAATGCCAATGTTGTCGTTGTCCTGTTGCACATTGCCGACGGATAGGCTTTGGGATGACCAACCGATTGGCATGCTGAGAAATGCTTGCAGGTTTTTGCTCACTCCAATTCTTAGTTCCATGGGAGTGGTGAGCAGTCGGCGTTTTTGGTTCGCATTCGCAATTTGAACCTGATTTGATTCTGTTTGCAAAACGCCAGCCACTGGAAACGTGCTGGCGTCTACGCCGTAACGTACACCATATTCAAACTGGTATTGCCCAGGAGGGAGTAAGATTGAGCGTTCACGCAGGAATGCGGGTTTTTCCTCCGGCGGAGGAACGCCAAGGGTTTCTGCTTCTTGCGAGTTTTCATTTTCACCGGTTCCAGAAGTTCCCGGTCCCTGAGGGCCGCCGCTTTGCACAAATTGTGCCTGAGTCTGAGATGAACGCATTCGAAAGCTAGAAGTGCTATAAGCAGGATCTTCCAGGCCTTTTGTAAACGCAAGGGTGGGAGTGGGCTGAAAATTCGTCTGGGATTGGAGGTGCGCCAGTGGCGAATTTTTATCAATGCCGAATGCGATGTTTCCTTGCATTAAGGTATCAGTCTCTTGACGACTTGCCTCATGTCTCTTCATTAAATCAAGGGGCGCAGTGCTGTCTTGTGAACTTGCTTCCTTGTTCCCAGGCGATGGCTGTGCTGTATCTGCTTCGACTGCTTGAAGCGAGAATGCAGTCGCAGGAAATGAAGTCAGCGGAGTTTCGTTGCCAACCAAATTTTCGTTTGGCTGCTCCTGCTTAACGCCTGTGGTGGTTGCTGGCGTTTGATTGTCCAATATCACTGAATCGGATTCCTTGATCCGATTTTTAAGCTCAGGCAAAAGCAATAGCTCTCCGTGTTTCTTGCTGCCTGCAAGTCTGTTTTGATCAAGAGAAGGGGGTAACTTAGGTCGTTGCGCTCTTCCAGTGTCACCGACTTTTTGCTTGGTGTCTTTGGCTGCAACCGAAACTTTGGGCGTTCCACTGTGGTGGAATGCACTGTCTGGAGCGGTCGTCTCACTAACCAGAAGCACTGCAATCGTTGCAGCAGCGAAACTGCCGATAGCTGCTAGGATTACTTGATTGTGCATGGTGTTGGTGAATCGTTAGGAGTGCTCGAATCCCTTTTTTACTCGGTCCTAAGTTTGAGGTAAGGACTTCACAGAAGTTTTGGTGTAGGTCTGCGCAACGACCAGACAAAGAGACACCTGTCGTGTTCGGCGTTGCGTTGCTTTGGGTATCTAGGTTGGATTCCTCCGCTTAGGAACAAGCTTACTTAGGTCAATTTTTTCAGGGATTGAGTATGTTGCAGAATCTCGCTTAGGATCGGTGAGAGATTAGGCTTGGAGCTTTGTTTGTCCTTCGCCTCGATCGCATCAGTGGGGTGAATTGCCGAATCAGCATGAAGAGTTTTGGTTTGATCGGTGCGTTGAGACCTCGGTGCATTCGGTGAACGTGCTTCACTTTCTGCAGCAGCCTGTGTGTCGGTTCGAGTCCGGATTGGCGCGTCGGTACGTAGCATGTCGTCCACTGACTTCGAGCTTGTCGGTGTAGCTGCTGGTGCTTGTGCGGCTGGTGCTTGTGCGGCTGGTGCTTGTGCTGCTGGTGCTTGTGCTGCTGGTGCTTGTGCTGCTGGTGCTTGTGCTGCTGGTGCTTGTGCTTGTGCTTGGTTGGCTGTTTCTGCAAGTGCAGTTGGTGCAGCGTAGGCAGGAGACGGCCAAGCGACAGGCATGCTCAAATTAAGTGGGATCGAGGGGTAATACATACTGTGCGGCATGGGAGGACAAGGTGTATTTGTAGAACCTGTTTCCACTGCCGCTTCGGAGCTCGGTGGTTGTAACGCCGTCGGTGGTGCAGGGGGATAG
>CBFIHW010000219.1:0-2917 GCA_965662325.1 uncultured Pirellulales bacterium
TAAGCCGGGTGGAGGCTTAACGATGGAAGACTATAAAGCCGATGCCGGCAAAGGTGTTCACGGTCGTTCTACCATACTGATGCGGAATGATCGAGTAATTGAATGGCCCACGGATATCACCCAGCTGACCAGACGCTACACCCAAGAGTCTGTGCAGTTCATCAGGAAGAATAAGGACAAGCCGTTCTTTCTCTACATTGCCCACGGGACACCCCATCATCCTTACACGGTTGATCCCTCATTCCGAGGCAAGAGTGCACATGGTTTTTACGGGGATATGATCGAGGAGATTGACTGGTCGGTAGGAGAAGTCCTCAAGGCGGTCAAGGAAAACGGCCTCGAGAGAAAAACAATTGTCGCTTTTACCTCCGACAACGGGGCAGATGCAAAACCCGATCGGCACGGCAATGAAAAGAAAGGATCGAATCTGCCACTGAAAGGTTGGAAAGGGAGCAGTGATGAGGGCGGCGTTCGCGTACCGTTTGTGGTCACTTGGCCGGGAACTTTGCCGGAAGGGAAAGAAACTGGAGCGATGGCGTCGCTGATGGATATCCTGCCGACCTTTGCCGTTCTGGCTGGCATTGAGCCCAAGACTCCGCAGAAAATCGATGGCAAAGATATTTTCCCGCTCATGCAGTGTCTTCCCGATGCAAAGTCACCACACCAGTACATCTTCTATGCGGGAAATCTTGCCAAAATCACAGGTGCCCGAAACGATCGGTTCAAGCTGACCAACTGGGGCAAGCCTGCACTTTATGATCTGCGGTCAGACCTTGGCGAAACCAAAGACGTCGCGACGGAATATCCTGAGGTTGTCCGTGAGCTCGAAGCCGCGATCGAAGCCTTTCAAAAAGATCTCGATGAACACTCGCTGGATGCACCATTCGACGCAGGTCAGGCGAGCTATTTGAAGACGAAAGAAAAAAAGCCTTCCAAGAAGAAACGCATCAGGAAAACGGAGTGAGGAGAAAAGATGAAAGGTCATTGGTTACTACTGGCTGTTTTTTTCATTGCCCCATTGCGGGCCGATGCCGAGGCTCCTCAGGCAGGGGACAGGCCCAACTTTGTCATTGTGCTGGGCGACGATGTCAGCTGGTCCAGTTTCGGCTGTGTCGATGGTGGCTTGTTCACCCAAACGCCGAATATAGACAAACTTGCCTCCGAGAGCGTTCGTTTTACAAACGTCATGTGTTCCGTGGCCCAATGTGGCCCTGCACGGCACGAGCTCTATACAGGATTGCTGCCACCGACAAGTGGCGTTTACAGCAATGGAAGTAAACCGCGGACAGACTATCAAAACATCGCGAACTACCTGGGAGATCTAGGCTACACGGTCGGCCTGACCGGGAAAACCCATTTCAATGTATCGGATTTCCATAAGATTCCCGGCTTCGAAAGCAACGGAAATCATAATGCACCTACCTGGGAAATGAGTGGGGTGAAACAGTTCATTGAAACATCTCAGTCAGAGAAACAACCTTTCTGTGTGGTTGTGGCTTCCGTGAATGCACACCATCCGTGGACGATTGGCGATCCGTCCAACTTTCCCTTGGATCAGATCACCGTTCCGCCCCCTATGGTGGACACTCCGGTGACGCGTGCGGCTCTGGCGGCACACGCTGCTGAAGTCGAAGTGCTCGACGATCAGGTCGGCGCTACCATGAAGCTACTGGACGATCTGAAGGTGGCAGACGACACGGTGCTAATCTTTCTGAGTGAACAGGGAACCGCTTTGCCCAATGGTAAATGGTCAATCTACGACTACGGAACTCGGACGCTTTGCCTGATACGCTGGCCGGGGAAAATCAAACCGGCCGTCACCGATGCTGTGGCGATGTATTGCGACATCTCTCCGACTTTAGTCGAAATCGCTGGCGGAGAGGCTCCTGCGGTAGACGGCAAGAGTCTGTTGCCTGTGTTAAAAGGAAAAACCTCTTATCACCGTGACCACGCATACCTCATCCATCAGGCGGGCGGCTATACGCAAAGAGCCATTCGCAGCAAGGACTTCAAGCTGGTTTGGAATCCTGAACGAGAGGTTGACTATTACCTCGATGTGTTGATGAAGCCCAACAGCAGCAAGTTGTTTGCCAAGGCGTGGAGAGAATGGCTGGACAAAGCCGAAACGGATCCCACAGCCCGGATAAAAATCGCACGCGTGCTGAAGCATCCTGAGTTTGAACTTTACAACGTCAAGAAGGATCCGTGGGAGTTGAACAATCTCGCTGGCAGCCCTCAGTACACTCACAAACTCAGGGAGATGCACGCAAAGCTTCAAACCGAGATGGAGAAGCTCAAGGATGTGTTCTCAACGGTAGATCCCAAGGATGTCAAACGAGCAAGGAAAGGGAAGACTGAACGACCGAAGGCGGCCGAGCCCACGGAGAAGCCGGATTTGAAGGCTAAACAGAAAAGAAGGGAAGCACGAAGGCAGGCGAGGGGAAAAGGTGATGTGGAACAAGCGGAATAAAATCAAAGGTGCGGCATTGATTCAAGTTCAAAGTAAAGCCTCGCTTTGTTTTTCGCGTTTGATGCTCTCCTGACCGGCGTGTCGAAACTCTGATTTCGTAGTTCGCTTGTGAAATCACATCGTTGTGTGGGCAGGTTGATGTTCGCTCAACGAACCCGTTTGAAAAGCGGGTTGTTCCATCTCGCCATTGGAGCACTTGCGAGAACTCGTCGCAAAAAAACCAGCGTAGCGTGGATGAAACACGCTTCCGCTGGAAAATTTTTTTTGCCGTAGCCAATGACCAGACGGCAATCATCTCCGCATTAAGCCGTGGCTCGTCAAACTGGAACCGAAGCGTGGAGAGGTCATTGCTGTAGAGGCCAGAGTGTATTGGTGAGTCAAGCCAGTGCATGAACTTCCCTGGCAATTACTCGCTCTCATTCGCGAATAAAAAAATGGCAAAGAAAG
>CBFIHW010000220.1:0-2887 GCA_965662325.1 uncultured Pirellulales bacterium
AATCGACAGGTAATCCTTCGGCAACAGGTCTGTATGCACATCGGTTGGAAGGAATGGGATATCCAGCTGTGTTCAACATTGCTCGAGATCCAAGAGAACGACTTAATCTGGTTGGCACTGAAGCGTGGGTTCTATCACGATATATGGATATCGTCGGCCGTTATTTAGAAAGTCTGAAAGAGCATCCAAACCCACCAGGTTTCAGCATGACGCAATTTTCAAAATAAAATTTGATAAATCGTGTTAAGAAAATAAGACTTCTGATGATAGAAAAGAGTCTGTCAGGGCGACAGCTTTTTGAAGATATCATATGTATGCCACGCAAGTGTCTGACGCACTGCATCTGAACTCGACTAGAGCCAAATCCCAAATGAGAAAAATAATGAAACTCATTTCCTACGGGAAATAGAACAAATTCTGCCCCAGTCGTTCATGCAGTGGTAGGGAGAAAATAAGATTTTTTCTGATGATACATAAGGGAGTAGTTAATTTTTTGAAATATTGAATTGTTTTGGAGACAGGCGGATCCATGATGAACAGTCAAAAAAAACTCCGTGATGGTTTCACGCTCATTGAACTTCTTGTTGTCATTGCGATTATCGGTGTACTTGTAGCCCTTCTCTTGCCGGCTGTTCAATCAGCGCGTTCTGCTGCTCGTCGAATGGTTTGTACTAATAATCTCAAGCAGATTGGTCTTGCTGCTCATGGTCTCTTGGATGCAAATAAAGTTCTTCCACCGCTGTGTGTAAATGCGACTACTGTAGGCAACCATAGAAAGTCTCCGGTTCAGATATCCGGACCATATAAAGGATATATGGGTGCGACTGTATTTTATTTTCTCTTGCCATACCTTGAGGAAGCACCACTGTTTGAACAATCAAATAAAGATGTTTCAACCGTTGTGAACGGAAAAGCGGTCTACGCAACTTCGATTAACGGGTTTTTATGTCCAAGCCGTCCAAATGCAGAGACTGTTGCTGCCACAACAAATGGCGGTGCGAATAAATGGGCGATTGGTAACTATGCTGGCAACTTTTTTGTGTTCGGTGATAGGAATGCACTCTCCACGGAGGGGAAAACTCGTCTCGCAATGCTACGTGACGGAGTTTCACAAACCTGTATGTTTACAGAGCGTTATGGCACATGCGGCAGCAGTGGAAAGCCGAACGACTCAAGTACATGGGGTAACTTGTGGGCTGATTCAAATCTGCGTTGGCGACCACACTTCTGCATGAATGGTCAGGAGCCTGATGCAGCAAATATTGCATCAGGTTGTAACATGTTTCAATCTCAGCCCGATTGGATAAAAAATTGTGACCACGGAAGCGCTCAATCTATTCATAGTGGTGGTATTTTAGTGACATTGTGTGATGGTAGTGTCACATCCATATCACCTACTGTTGACACAGCAGCATGGAAAAATCTGTGTGATCCCATGGATGGTAATGTGATATCGGGTCTTTAGAGTGTGAGGTTCGGGGAGAATAAAACAACGTTTGAATTCTATTTATAGAGAATTTAAATGTTGAAGTTTGGTGGTGACCGATTAGTATTCGAAACGACGTCGTTGTCATTCAACAGCCCATCGCCTCAAAACTTCTGTGGCGTACAAGAACAAAGCGTAGTTTTCTTTGTCATGTTCTGGATCCCTCTCACGTGAAAGTTGTGGAGAGCTTACGCACACTCGTTGCAGTGGCCCCGAAGAACGATTTCTGTGATGCGTTCAAATAGTGGGCTTTTGGATGCACTCGTTCGCTTCAATTCAACGTCCTCCATGCATGACACAGAACCACAATCGACGCATATAAAATGTGGATGGGAATCAGGTTCGTGAGCAGATTCCTTAATGATTTCAAATCGCCAAACATTATCACCAAGTGCTGATCGACGGATTACATTTTTGGCTACTAAGTCAGTCAAGTTACGAAAAACAGTGGCTTTATCAATCTCAAGATTCTGTAGTTCATCTGAAACCTCTGCATGGGTGAGTGGTGATTCAGAGCCATGAAGCACTCTCAGCGTTGCAATCCTCGCAGGCGTAGCCCTTAGCCCTGCAGAGCGAATCTTCTCTCGGGCCCATTCTTGAATGTTCACTTTTGGATTCATTGCATCTCCGATAGCAGAGTGATTACTTCAGAATAATGTACAGCGCTCAAAAATAGATTTGCGATCTCAAACAAAATGATGGGTGGGCTCGGGATAATCAAAAGCCCTTTTGAAAATCATATATTTTTAAGGATTTGCAAGGAAAGACGTGATAGCGGCTCACGCATATGCAATAGGATTGCAAGTGTAATTAGTTTGTGATAACAAATACAAGGAGTATCCGTTGAGACTGACGGATTCCTCTTGTACGTCACATGCGGCCCTTTGTGAGTTGGTTGAGTTCATCAGAAGTAGTGTGGTGAGGAGTTCACAATCCGATGACTGATATTCGATGCCTTGTTCTGACTGCCGCCGATACTCATTTTTTTGACGACACCAAAGGTTTGTTTTCGCTTCAGTGATACAACAAGTCAGAATTTGACCAGTTGCAAATCGACACAGTCTCGACACTCCTTTTAAACCAGCTCAAAGCGAATAGAGCTTTTTGATTTTGATGCTAGCTCGCCATTCCATCCAACGAGTGAGAATGCTTCTTCTGCTTGTGGTGATTCGGCTGGCGGTATCCACCGCAGTTCATCATCTGGCTTAATTACTCTTAATGAAAGTAATCGAAGTAATTCACTTGGATTACTGCTTGTTGGTGGTGCAGAGACATTCACCCATGTATCTCCAGACTTCTTTTCAATGGTGCCACGTACAGAATCGACGATGAATCGAATACCAGATACCGATGGAAGCAGTGATGTAGCAAGATTATTCCATGAAAATACAAATGGGTTTG
>CBFIHW010000221.1:0-2853 GCA_965662325.1 uncultured Pirellulales bacterium
AGCAGAGCGACTTTCACTCTAATAATAGGCAATTTTATATGGAGTGGCGATAACAGATCGCTCAAATAGACAAAATTGGGCTCCTCAGAACCCCTTGCTTGTAAAACCCTGAATCTCCGAGGAATCTGCTGATCATGTCCATTCTTTCATTTTTTCTTGTTGTGCTTGCAACATGTTTCTTTTGGACAGCTGCCTGTACAGCAGCAGCCGTTCGCATACGGCAACCGTGGTTGCGGCGACTTGTCTTAGTGGTGGGTCTGCTTGCTCCAATGCTGTCTCTTCTCCCGTTTGTTGCAATGGCTACTGTTCTTGAGTTTATCGCTCATCTTGAAGTGAGCTGGTTTTCTTCAATACTCACTCTTTTTATTGCTGTTGTGATTGGCTGTGGCTGGATTCTACGGAGTGGTACGCAGCCTCATGGCGGTGGCTGGTCAACTGTGCCTGCCGCAAAATGGTCAGTTATTGGCCTGTTCACACTCTTTGTTTTGTCCAAGAGTGTTGCAGCTGGGGTGATCCTATTTATGAATCAAGCAGCCATTACAGAGGCTGAGTTCCTTCAGCTGGAATCTGCCTCCTTGATGACAACGCACCTGCCTCCGGTCGTATCAGATGCAGATAATGCAGCTGAGCTCTATCGTGCTGCAGCACAACTAATAGAAGATGACAAAGACTTTGTGTCTGCCCCGTTGGATGACCCCAAAGACCCTGCCGTGATTGCTATCCTTGAAAGGCATGCCCCTACCCTCGACATCCTCCGTCGGGCAACAGCACGCCCAACCTGTCGCTTCACCCGAGACTATTCACGTCCATCAATGGACATGGTTCTTCCTGAGATACAGTTTCTGCGAACGGCTGCCCGCCTCTTTGCCGTATCAGCTCGCATCTCAGCTGCTCAAGGAAAAGCAGATCAGGCACTCTCGGACATTGTCTGCATCTCCCGAATGAGTCAACACGCCTCGTCAGAACCACTTCTTATTTCTGGTCTTGTGGGTATATCTATCGATTCAATTGCTATCGATAGTCTCATTGCCGTTTTACCGACACTAAAAAAACAAGATCTCGGTCTCCTGAAAGAGGATGATCTCCAGGACTTCCTGCGCACTCCTCTCTCTCTTCAGCGAAATCTATATGGAGAAGAGGCCTTTGGCTTGAGCATATTTTCCCAGTTTGGTTCCGGCCAATTGAACGCCGGTGAACTTGCTTTCGTTCTGTCACACGAGGCGAGTATTCCCGAGACATTTAGTCAGTCAACTGCTTTTCTGAGCCCGACAATCATGGCGTATCGAATTTTTCTTTTTCATTTTGACCTTGCTGCCTACAAAAACTATTTACACACCCTGCAAAATATTGCTGCACAACAAGGTCCCTATGCTCGAAAAAAGACTGTACTAGAAAAAATTGAAAAAGATTTAGGTGTACATCGTTACGGAATTCTGACGTCCTTAATTGCCCCGGCAGTCGGGAAGGCAATTGAACGTCTTGCCAGAGCAACTATGCGTCATCAGGCTGCTCTTGTTGCAGTTGCAGCGACTTGTGAACGGCTGACGAATGACACTCTGCCTGAGAAGAGCGACGACCTTGTTCCAGAGCAACTACCGTGTATACCACGGGATGCGTTCGATCCAGAACACACACTCATCTACTCTTTGAGGCCACCCGGTGCCGCCATATACTCAGTCGGTCCAAACGGGAAAGACGACGGTGGCCCAACACGACCGAACGATAAGACACAAAAAAAGACTGATGATGTTGGTGTATTTTTGTTGATCCAACCGAGTCTTCCAGCCGATGAATAGCCGCGAGGCAATACACTGATGACGACTATAGCCCTGCATCGCTTTTCTATCTTTTTCATTGCTCTTGCTTTTGTCTGTTCGGCGGATCGTCTTGCGATCGGAATGACACGTGATGACATCCCCACTTATCTTCTTGGTGATTGGGACGTCGTTACGGCGAATCAGTGGGACAGGGAAGAGCGTGGATTGATAACTCTTCGAAAAGTCCCGGTTCACGCCTGGGTTCAGATAACTCGTGAAAAAATACGATTGCTTGGTCGCGAGCCAAACTCAGAAATTGACTTCATCGATTCAGAATATTCAGCTACTTTTTCTGGAAGCATCGCGCCTCACAAAATCAACCTTCAGGACTTGGGTGGCTTTTGGGAAGTGAAAGGAATCTTTCAAGCTGCTTATGAGTCTGCAACAGTTACATTCGCTTGGGGCGGCCAGCCACGTCCTGAGGGATTTATTGATCCAACACCTGAGAATAAATATTACTCTTTCGAACTCCGTCGCCGGCAAAAGAGCAAATAAGGAACGCTCTCGTTGATTCAGCGTGCGAATTACTCTGTTTCAACAACTGCAACTGGAAGGGCGTTCCCAAAAAGCTCAAAGTCTCGGTAGGTCCAAACTACTTCTTTATCTGGCGTCACCTCAATAATTTGAGGATTCTTTGGCCCCGCATGACAGTTTACAAACAACGTATTTCCATTCCGTAGTCGCCGGACCTGTGTAACCCAAGCCAGCGTAATGCCTGGAAGATCATGCTGATCCAGCTTCCAGATAATTTCCTTGTCCGGCGTCACCTCAAGCACACTATGACCATTGCCCGTTCCGATAAGTGTATTTCTATTTTCAAGACGCACAGCAGAATAGACCTGATCTCCAAAAGCCTCTGGGCCATGCCCTGATTTCGGTGGCTTGCCAAAAAGCGGAACATCAAATTCCCAGATAACTTTTCCGGCTGAATCGTATTCGCGGACCACACCGTCTTTTTCATGGGCAACAAGATAGGTTCCCGCTTCAGTTTTTCTCACGTTGCGAGTGTCTGAATGGTGCGACGGTGTCTCGACAG
>CBFIHW010000222.1:0-2839 GCA_965662325.1 uncultured Pirellulales bacterium
TGGCATCGTCAGCGGATTCAATACGATGTTGGCCTTTCCCGTCATAACCACTGCGTGCGGTCTTAATGATCAGTGGCCAGCCAAGTTCATCAGCAGCAGTTTGCAGGGATGCACTGTCATGTACTTTTCTGAACGGCGTGACGGGCAGGCCGGCATCTTGAAACGTTGTTTTCTCGATGAGACGATCCTGTGCCGTTGCCAATACCGATGCGGCGGGATAGGTAGGGGCAAATTTTCGGCAGCGTGCGATTGTCGTGGCGGGTATGTTTTCGAATTCCAGGGTGATCACATCACATTGCTCGGCGAACCGATCGATTGCCGCCTCGTCATTCAAATCACCGACAACGGTCTGGGCAGCAACGTGAGATGCAGGCGAGTTTTCGGCATCGGTAAAGATAACAACTCTGTAGCCCATGGCGGCAGCGGCAACGGCAAACATGCGTCCGAGCTGGCCTCCACCGACCATCCCGATCGTCGAGCCGGGGAGTTGTGTATCGCAAATTAAGGGGGCCTTGGTGTTCATTGGCTGCAGAGTAACTTATCAGCTTGGAATTTGATAAAGATTATGGGTCAGTCACAGTTCAGCTGATTCCAGCACTGCATCTGTTTGCTGTTGGATCATGTTTTCAAGTCTCGATAGGAGTGCACCATCAGAGAGCGAAAGGATTCGTGCGGCCATGATCCCTGCATTTTTCGCTCCAGCGGTTCCAATGGACATGGTTGCAACCGGGATACCTCCGGGCATCTGGACAATGGATAACAGTGAATCAAGGCCCTGCAATGCCCGGCTTTGCACAGGAACTCCGATCACGGGAAGCGTTGTTTCCGAGGCGACCATTCCTGGCAGGTGTGCTGCACCGCCTGCCCCGGCGATAATGACTCGGATTCCACGCTCTTCTGCTTTCTGAGCATAAGCAAACATGCGTGCAGGGGTGCGGTGTGCTGACACGACCAATCGTTCGTTCGGAATTTCCAGGCTGTCAAGAATATCCGCAGCATGCTTCATGGTTTCCCAGTCGTTGCGACTGCCCATGATCACGCCAACTCGGGCGTTGGTAGAATCGAATTCGGTGCCGGACATCGTGGCCTCTTAAGCGGGTTGGTGCGCGGGCGCGAGAGTGGAAAATGGTAAGGTCAGAAGAGCGTTTTGAGAAGATGACCAAACAGAGTTCTTGGCCAACCTTGAGCCGACTGACCGCTGCCACGATCAGTGTTGGAGGCCGAAATCGCTGTTTGTGCCGCCGTGGCGATAGCTTGGATGGGGTTAGCGTGGGCAGCGTGCGCTGGTGATCTTAGTCTTTAAGAACTTGCAGGTCTGCAAAAGCGAGACGGAAACTTCGTTCTTCATCGTCAAAACGCACTCGAGCAATGCGTTTTGGACCACGGCCTGTGATCGACACGATGGTGCCGTCGCCATGGTCGGCATGCCTCACAACCATGCCCTCGCTGTAGGCACGGAGCGGGGTGGTAGGATTCGAAAGCAGGTCGGCTGCCGTCTTCAGGCTCGAGGCTATCGAGACAGCCACGTTTTGTTGCTTCTTTCGGGAAACGGCTTCTGCCAGTTCGTCCTGGGTGAGCTGGGTGGTTTCGTCCGGAGCGAATTCCCGAGGGGGGGAGGCCTTGTCTACACCCGACGTTTTAGCCGATTGTTGTGAGGCGTCATCGGGAAGGTCCCATGACTCTGGATAACTTTCGTCAACGGAATCATCATGGGCGTACGGATCCTCGTCAAACCAGTCCTGTTCCCTTGAGGTTTCGACGCGTTTCATCTCCTCGAGAGGTAATTCGTTCAGGAATGGGCTGGGGATGACCGGTCGCACATCTCCACGCATCGCTCTTCGTTTGCAACAACTCAGTTGTAACCATTGCTTGGCTCGCGTGATGCCTACAAACAGCAGCCTTCGCTCTTCTTCCAGTTCAGCTTCGCTTTCTTTGGATCTTTTGTGCGGCAGCATGTCATCTTCGACACCAATGATGAACACGTGCGGAAATTCCAAACCTTTGGCAGCATGCAGGGTCATCAGCGTGACTCGCTCTTGGCTCCCATCAAATGCGTCGCTATCTGCGACTAAAGCGACTTGTTCAAGAAATGCTTCGAGAGATCCGTCGTCGGGGTGCTGGCGGTCAAACTCAACAGCTGCAGAAATTAGCTCATCGACATTGGCAAGTGAGTTACCGTCTTGCTGATCAACCGAGGTTTTTTCAAGATGCTGCTCGAATCCAATTTCTTCAACTAAATACCTCAGCAAGTCTTCGAGTGGTGCCGTCGCTTTGATACTGAGGTTGTCGTAAATCTTGATGAACTTCCGCACCATGGTTGCCGAACGCTTGGCAAGCCCTTCGATGCGGTCTGCTTGCCGGGCAGACTCGAGCATCGTGCAGCCGTGCTTATCCGCGTGGTCGCGGATGCGTTCAACGGTTTTTGCACCGATCCCTCGAGTTGGCACGTTAATGATCCGCGTTAATGCGACATCATGATTTGGGTTGTTGATGAGGTGCAGGTAGGCGAGCAAGTCCTTGATCTCTCGACGTTGATAGAACTCAAGGCCGTTAACAATCTGATAGGGAATGCTGCGGTTTCGAAATGCATGCTCCAGTGAACGGGTCATCGCATTCATTCGGCAGAAAATTGCGAAATCACTTGGTCGCAAACCCTGTGTCATGACTGCATTGGAAATTTCGTCCACGATGGAGTCAGCTTCCTGATAACCATCTTCATAGAAACGGAGAATGACGGCAGCACCTTCCTCGTTCTCTGTGAACAGCTTTTTGGGTTTTCGACGCCGGTTGTGCCGAATTAATTGATCCGCAACTCTGAGAACATTCGGCGTGCTGCGGT
>CBFIHW010000223.1:0-2824 GCA_965662325.1 uncultured Pirellulales bacterium
GAGCGATGTTGATGACAGCACGCAAGGCGTGAGAGGAACCTGGATGCGTGACTTCATCAAGGTCGCTGACGAACGTGGTTACCGGATGGATTATATAGGCGTGCATTGGTACGGAGGTCCGAGTCCGACTGCATTCAAGCAGCGTATGGTTGAAATCTACAAGGCTTACGGGGAGCGACCATTGTTGATCACCGAGTTTGCTCTCGCAGACTGGGGTGCCAAAACACCCCAGCAGAATTCGATCAAACGCGAGGATGTCCTCGCATTCATGAAGGATGTCTTGCCTTGGATGGAGCGTCAGAATTGGATCGCGGGTTATGCGTGGTTTTCGTTCGAAATCGATGACCCCAACGGTACTTCTTCTGCCCTCTTCGATGGTGATGGCAAACTGACAGCGAACGGTCGGTTTTACCAAAGCGTCACGAACGAGAAGCCCAATGGTGACCAAAGCATTGCGTTCTAGGAGATAAGCCTTGCGTGGTAGGTGGGGCGACTGATGCAATCGGTGCTTCACATAGCAGCGAAAGCCGAAAGCAACAACTCAGCAAATACTAAAGGCAAGCTGAATCAGCGAGGCTTAGTCCTGTAAGACCTGTTTGTTCCAGCATGGCTGTTCAAGTAGACTGCGGAGCCTGTGCTCGATTTATCCAAGCACTCCAGACGGAATTTAGAAAAGGAAACGACGCTGTGCCCAAGAGTTTTCGAATCGGATTTTTTCTTGCTGTGTCTTTATGCTCGGTTGGTGTAGCAGAGGCTGTAGATCATCCAGCTTTTGAACCAGTCAAGGAGTTGTTTGACGCGATGTCCAGGCAAGATGGCAAAGCCATGCACGAAACTTCTACAGAAGACTTTCAATTACTTGAGCATGGAGAAGATTGGACCATGCAGAAACTTGTCGCTGTGGTGAAGGCCAACGGGAAACCAAATCAGCGTAAGAACTTCTTCAAACAGATTCGCGCTCGACAGATCGGTGATATGGCTTGGGTGAGCTACTGGAACAAGGCAGAAATTCAGCGAGCGACAGAGTTGAAGATTCTCGTTTGGCTTGAGAGTGCGGTCATGGTCCAAGTGGATGGCGAGTGGAAAATTCAAATGTTGCATTCAACTCGTGTGGACTCAAACAAGCAACCGAAAAATATCAAATGGGAACCCTTGGAAGCGGCAAAGTAAGCAGCAAAGTAACTTGACTTGATACAGGTCACGTTACCGCGGACGCGTGCGCTGCTTCAAAAATACACGGACAATTTACTTGGTAATTATCTTGGCCGTGAGTTGCCAAGTTCGCAAATCCGCCCTGACAAGATCAACACTGACCTCCTCAACACTGACCTCCTCAACACTGACCTCCTCAACACTGACCTCCTCAACACTGACCAGATCCGTTTTTGAAGTGGTGCACAGGGGGGGCAACATCTAGTGGGTCATCGCGTAAACAACAATATTGAATCCTATGGGGTAAGACCAGCGTACAGAAAACTGCTGGTAGTAGGCTTTGTTCTCGCCTTCCCGTTCCCAACCGTCTGCCAGATCATTGTTGTGGCATAACAGAATTAGGATTCTTCCATTCTCGTCGTGATAGGCGAGAAAGTGAGGTTTGGGGTCAGACATATCGCCATGCCATGGTTCGATGTTGAGGCCCTGGTTCCAGGCATTGATGCTTGGTACCTGCGGCTTTTCCTGCAAATCGTAAACCAGGTGGAAAATAGGATGTGACAATGGCAGGTCCACCGGAGTGACACCCGGCAGAACCTTGGACAGTTCAGCCGTGACGTTTTCGAGATACTCCCGCCCCCAGAAATCATCCACCATTAGAAATCCGCCATTGTCGAGGTAGCGACGCAGGCTTTCTGCTTCGGCGGAATCCAGATACATCTTTCCTGGCGAACTCATGAAGGCAAACGGATAGTCCAAAAGTCGTGCATCGGTAATATCGAGCACGAGCCCATCTGGGGCGACCTCCAATGAAGTCAGTTGCTGAAGGCGATAAGAGAAGTTGAGATCGGCATCCGGATAATCCCCGCTCCAATGGGTGCGAAAATGATTTTGTGTGGACCGGTAGCGCAGACGCACGAAGGTGAAACGTTCAGACGGCAAATCGCTGCGAGTTTCCCAGTGTGGGACGCCTTCTCTGCCGACAGGACGACGTAGCGGTGGGTTTGAGTCATCGCCCCACATCTGGCCAAACACACTCACGGCGCATCCAACAAGCGAGATAACAAGTATCGCTTTCAGGCGAGTTGGGGACAGGGCTGAAATTTGCAAATTCATTCTCGACGACTTAGCCCCCGTAATGACAGGTTGCCTCTCGAGTCCACGCTCTGAAAGCCTGCCGTACTTTCTATGACAATAGTCTACACTTTTCCATCTGATTTTTTGCGTCACACGCCTGCTGAGATGCCCTGCCCTGTGCAGGTCCCTAATTGCAGGTCCCTAAATGGATAAGTCTCGCGCAGTTTTCTGCTTTGTAATTCCGTGAATAATGGCAGTTCAACTTTTCCGGGACTTACGTGTCTCATGCGGCGGCGACTTTGTCCCTCTCCAAGTTTCCAAAGCTTCAAGAGTTCTCTGTTTCGAGCGTGACTTGGGGTTCCAAAATGGTTGTGTGTGACGTGCATTGGACCATTTGATGGGTGGCGCCCTGCCAAGCATTGAAATCGGGTTTTCGCTGACGACCTTTGGGAAGTTCATGTTCTGAGTGAAAAAAAGTTCGTCACTACCACGACTTTCCTCACAGCAAAAAAACTCTTCGTGGAATTTGAAAAGGTGCTCTATTCTGTCAGGATTGAGAAAAACGGAGTTGTCCAAGTTTCCGTTCAAAGCAGAT
>CBFIHW010000224.1:0-2811 GCA_965662325.1 uncultured Pirellulales bacterium
TGCAGCATTTCGAGGCCTTTGCCAGTGAAAACGGCCCGCGCTTCTACAAGTTGCCCCTCAATGAGGACACCATCACGCTTGAGCGCACAGCACAACTGGTGCCGGCTCAACTGGAGGGGCAGAGCCTGGTGCCCTTCCATGCCAGTGAAGTGTTGGATTGGCGGCTTATGAACTAAGTGCCAATCTGCAGTATTTGAAGCTATGTCCAGTGTTCAAAACCCATAATTACGATTTTCCCCAGGGGTAGGTTCTGCAACCAAGGTGGTGGAAGTGAGGCTCTGGTTGTTGCAGCCTGCGTCTAATAGAGTGACTTAATATCGGATTTTGTAGTTATGCGAGAGTTTCTGATTCAGGTTGATGCCTGATTGTCTGGCTGGTGGCGTTGAAGGGCGTTAGTCTTGAGACCCAGACCAAGGCGCCTTGCGGCATTTTGTGTTGTTTTGCCCGGTCGCTGTTACCGGTGGCATCGAAGCTATACATCAGCTGAGTGACTCGCTCCTGCGGCAGGGGTTTAAAGCTTCAATTGCTTTCTATGGCGGAGAGTGCAGTCAGGTTGTTGAAAATAATGTGCTGATCTGTGGTGGTCAGCTTTCTGAAGAACTTGTGGCTGCTTATCAGGGCTACCAGTCAATTCGGGCTAGGGAGATTCCTCTTGACTCAGAAGTCTTTTTCGTCTTCCCTGAGACAAATGCGGAGAATGCTTTTAACTGTCATGGTGTTCCGCGGGCGATCTGGTGGCTTTCTGTTGATAATTTCACTCTGACGCACCCGCATCTTCTTAACCGCAGCACGCTCCGAGATCTCTTCGAAGATGAATCGGTCTTGCACTTTTATCAATCCCGCTATGCCCAGGATTTCTTGCATGGACATGGCGCGCGTTCGGTTTTTCCTCTCTTTGATTATGTATCGGCTGCTTATCTTGATTCTTTAAATGACACTAGTGGCTTGAAAACAGTGGATTTCGCTTTCTTCCCAAGGAAAGGAGCTGATGTCGCTCAAGAGTTTCTGAATCATGGCGGTAATTCTCTTGGCCGTGTTGCGATTCAGGGGATGACCCAGGATCAAGTTTTACGGACCCTTGCTTCGTCGCGAATTTATATTGATTTTGGCCATCATCCTGGCAAGGATCGTGTGCCAAGAGAGGCGGCCTGTATGGGGAATATTGTGTTTTTGCATGAGAAGGGTGCGGCTGCTTTTTTTGAAGACCACCCGCTCCATTCAGATTATATATTCACAACCCAAGATGTCAGAAATGGGAGCTTGCTTTCCAAGGTCAGAGAAGTGCTTCAGCAGCCGGAGGCCCATCTCAAGCGTCAGGAGTATTACAGACGCCGCATTTCTATGGAAAAGGAAGAGTTTGATTGGCAGGTGAAATGTGCCTTTGGTGGTATCAATCTTTCCGGATGAAATCTTTTGCTATTTGCAGGTGCAGAGTTACCGCTGGCAGCATGTCAAGATATCGGAATAATCCCGTCCGCCCGCAGAATGTCAGCTCAGGTCTTTGCTGGGCTAGATGTTGGTAGCGGCTTAGAAGTTTATTGGATTGCTTGTTGATCACAGGGTAGTAATACTCGCCTGGATTTTCCTCCATTGTGCACGGGCGTTCGTAGGTAACTAAATGTAAGCTTCCCTTTGTCTTGGATGAATTAGGAAGCAGCCCCCATGCAGTCATTCGTGTGTGTGGACCAGTATCGGTAAAATTGATAACGGCTGCTGAGGGTTCAATGTCTTTAAAGCGATGTTCAAATTGGATTGATCGGTAGGGTAAAGCCCCGTAGCAGCAGTCAAAGAATACGTCTATAGGTATTGATAGAAAGCTGTGAGCGTAGTTGGCCAGCATTTCTTCTTTGAAACTGGTGCTGAGTTGAAGATTAATATCCGGGTGATTGAGCATTGATTCAAATAAAGCCGTATATCCTCGCTTTGGTAGGGCCTGAAAATCATCGAGAAAATAGCGATCATCGCGGTTGTATCGAACCGGCAGTCGCGCTCCAACTGATGCTGCCAGTTCTCTTGGGTGCCGTCCCCACATCTTCTGGCTATAAGGCCTGAAAAATAGATTGGTGAGTTCTTCGCCTACGCTTGACAGAAAAAAATCATCGGTATTAGCTGGCTCCTTGATGGTAAGACGTTTATCTTGTAGCAGTGCTTCTGCTTCACAGTCTTCTTCAAGTTCAACTCCAAAAATATCTTCCAGTGTTGTTCGATTCACCGGCAGAGGGGTGGTGCGTCCGTCGGGAAGCAATGCTCGCACTCGATGCTCATAGGGAACCCATTCAGTGAAACGGCTTAAGAAGCGAACAGCATCTGAATCTTGCTTGCCATGCAGTAGGTGAGGTCCGTAGTGATGCAGACGCTCCCCGTTGCTGTGGATCAAGTCATAGGCATTCCCTCCGATGTGATTGCGTTTATCAATGACATCTACGCTGTAGCCATTCTCTGCTAGGACCCGTGCAATCGTTGCACCAGCAAACCCGCATCCCACAACCAAGATTTGCTTGTTTCTGCTCATGCCGGCTTTGTGACAAGCAGTGGCATGTAATTTATCAAGCATTTCTCAGTTGTGCTGATCTTTCGTGCTTTGTTTGGTGATTTGAATTTACGCATTATGAGCACTGTTTGAACTGCGCCCTGCTCCGTTCGTTCGTCATCCATGTTTTGTCTTGTTCTGCTGCATGTTGCTTAGCTGTTGCCACACCTTTTGCGGTTTCGGATCAGCTTGCGTTGCAGTCGCGGGGTGATGCCGAGCTCAGCGCTCTGCCAGAGCCGGTCCATTTCACGGCTGAAGTGAGCAGCCAGTGTTGGTGAGTC
>CBFIHW010000225.1:0-2797 GCA_965662325.1 uncultured Pirellulales bacterium
CCTTGAGAAGTCTACGTGTACTCACGAGAGTGTTCGTGCAACTTCCTCGATTTTATAGCATTCGAGGATGTCGCCCTCCTTCACGTCATTAAAACCTGCAACTTTTATTCCACACTCAAGGCCATCCCGGACCTCTTTCGCATCATCTTTTTCACGTCGCAACGTATCGACCGGATAGTCACCCAAAACTCGACTGTCTCGGATGATTCGTACTCGACCATTTCGCGAGATAATACCCCCAACCACTCGGCAACCAGCAATGACTCCAATGCGGCTGATCGAAAACGTTCGTTGAACAAGTGCTCGACCGAGTTCCACTTCCTGCTTCTCGGGAGCAAGCATGCCCTCGAGTGCCTGTCTCAGGTCATCCGTTACTTGATAGATGATGTCGTAGCGACGCACCTGAACACCACGATTCTCAGCAAGCGACCTCGCACGGTCATCAGGAACAACATTAAACCCTATGACGACTGCATCTGAGGCGTCTGCCAACTGGATGTCGGCTTCACTAATACCTCCAACAGATGCCTGAAGAATCCGGATTCGCACCTCGGGATGTTCTAATTTTTCCAATTCCTTGAGAATTGCTTCAATTGAACCTCGAACATCGGCTCTGATTATCAGGTTGAGGGTTGGTGTCTTCTGCGTGCCAAGACGCTCTGTCAAGTTTTCAAATGTGACATGGACAGGGGCTGACAGAAGATTTGTCTTCCGTCGTATATCGGTTCGTTTTGTTGCCACCTCGCGTGCAAGAGCAATTGCATCCACAACCTGAAAACGCTCACCCGCCCCCGGAGCAATATCAAAACCAGCTACCATAACCGCCCGTGATGGACCTGCCTGCTTTACCTTCCGATGCTTCAATGTGTCCTGCATTGATTTGACAGTTCCGTTTGCCTCACCACAGACGACAGCATCGCCGACCTGTAGCGTACCCTTCTGCACCAACAAGCAAGCTACGACACCTTGTCCCTCGTGAATGGAAGCATCTAGACAGACACCGGCGGCAGCTCGATCCGGGTTTGCCCGAACATCATGCAGTTCGGCAATCGTCAGAAGGGTATCGAGAAGTTCATCAATACCCTCTCCTGTTGCCGCACTTGTCTTAACAACTTCGGTATCACCACCCCATTCCGTTGGCAGCAACTCATTAGCCGCCAACTGCTGAAAGACGCGGTCAATATCTGCTCCAGGAAGATCTATCTTATTGATCGCAACGACAATCGGAACGTTTGCGGCGCGAATGTGACTGATTGCTTCTTCTGTCTGAGGCATGATTCCATCATCTGCAGCAACTACAAGTACTGCACAGTCTGTGACGTTTGCTCCTCGAGCTCGCATTTGGGTGAATGCTTCGTGGCCGGGGGTATCCACAAATGAAATCGGTTTTTCATTATGGTTAATGGTGTAGGCACGCATGTGCTGCGTAATACCACCACTTTCTCTTGCGGCCACATCACTCCCAAGAATCTTGTCGAGCAATGATGTTTTGCCATGGTCAACATGACCAAGGAAAGTAACAACTGGTGCTCGAGACTGCTGCAGGGCAGGGTCCTCATCAACGGCATCAAACCCAGCAAGTAATTCCTTTTCCAAATCTTCTGCCGTCTTGATGTCGAGCTGGACTTCAAACTCTGCGGCAAGCAACTCGACCGTATCCTTGTCGAGTGTCGTGCTCATATTAGGAATCATGTCGAGCTCGAAGCTGAGAAGCTTTTTTAGAACTTCACTGGCAGCGAGACCGATTGCTTCAGAAAATGCCCGAACCGTGCACGGAACTTGAACTGAGGCATTCGTTTTTCTAGGTGCTGCTGTTGAAACAGACGGACCACGTCGTTGACGCGGACGACGGCGTCTCATTGAGCGTTCATCGTCGTCTCCAATGCTGCGACGATCATGACGCTTTCGATGCAACTGTCGCATCTCACGACCACCGAGGAGATCCTCTCGCTGCCCCCCACCTTTACCTGATTTCCGCTGTCGACCTGAGGATTCCGAAGGCGGAAGCGGTGGAGCCAAACCACCACCAGCCATTCCATCTCGTAATAAACCACCACCGCGTTGGCCACCTCGCTGCCCGCCTCGTTGCCCGCCTCGTTGCCCGCCAGCATTATCCTGCTGCCGGTCCTCGTGCTTTCTCATATGTTCTGCAAGCGGCTTCGTGCCTCCTGCTTTCGCACTTCGAATTGCATCAAGGGGGAGCTTTACATCTGGCTTCTGTGCAGCCGGTTCATCTGGCGTCTTCGCAACTGGCTTGCGGCCTGCAGCAGGCATAGGAGGCAATTTAAAAGCAGGCCTAGGTGCTGGCTTACTCCCCGATCGTGGACCCCGATTTGCACCTGGCCTCACCTGAATTGGTGGCGAGCCTTCATTACCCTGATCGTCTGCACTGGGGCGTTCACTGGCAGGTTTTGCAGCCCTCCCTAGTGGAGCAGGCTTCGGAGCAGGATTTTTTGAGCCAAGTTCTTTCGGTCGACCTTGCCGGGCAGCTCCGGTTGGAGCGACGTAATCTTCTCGTTTCATCACAGCGGGTGTTTTTGGAGCTGCCGCAGTTTCAGTGGCCGCCTTCGGCCTTTCAGCCGATTTTGTTTTGCCTGATATGAATTCTTTTAATCGATCGACTTCCGTGTCGTCGAGGCTAGCAAGTGCCGACCCCTTATCTTGTATACCCGCGCGAGTACATAGCTCGACGAGCTCTTTGCTGTCGAGTTTTAATTCTTTCGCAAGACTGTATATGCGAACCGCCACGAGTTTTACTCCGACCTTTTTTTGTACTCTGCAGCTGACAAAGAAAACC
>CBFIHW010000226.1:0-2795 GCA_965662325.1 uncultured Pirellulales bacterium
CGTCAGTGTGTGTTCTGTCGACGTATCACTTTTGGTGACTGCCTCCAAACACACGGAGGGCCTCTAGAACCCCTCCCTCGAACAGCATGGGACTGCTGCCGTGAGATGGCCTCCGAGGACCTTCATCATATGTCTTTTCTAACCCTATCTAAGATGATTCCTCCTTGTTTGTCACGCAATTGTTCTGCTGGTTTTTTGGCTTTTTTGCTTACGCCCCCATGGGTACGGGGCCGGTGCAATCAGTACGACCAGAATGCCTGTTTTTGGACTGGTTGCTATGCAGTTTGCGCATGGGCGAGGAGCGTCCAAGAGCCAGCTCTCAGAGGCTTTGGCCGTGCTGCGTAGGAGAGCAGCGGTGTCAGCGTGCCCGCAAGCAGCGAAGCCTCGTGCCATATGGGCTGCCGGGCTGAAATTGAGTCCCAGTTTCGCGGTTGACTACTCGGCAAGTGTCACATCAGGCAGACTGTCAAAAGCTTTCTTGAGTGCCAGCCCCCAACCTTTTGAGATGGACTGAAAGTATGCGTCGTCTGCGGCAATACGACGGGAGATTCCTTTTTTGCAGCTGTCAATTTCATACAACTGCATATCAAGCGGCGGGCCAACTGAAAGATTCGCCTTGATCGTTGAATCAAAACTGACAAGCAACAATTTTACAGCTGCCTCAAAGCTCATCTCAGGTTCATAGGCTCGCACAAGAATTGGGCGGCCGTATTTTGTCTCACCGATCTGAAAGTAAGGCGTTCCTTTTCCAGCCTCGATGAAATTACCTTCCGGGTAAATCAAAAAGAGTCGCGGTGGTCCATCAGCAATCTGGCCACCAACAATGAGTGTTCCATCAAACGTTGACTCACTCTGCTGGCCAGTGTCTGCAGTTGTTGCAATGACTTCTCGTAAGGTCTGGCCAACAATTCTCGCTACCTGAAACATGGAAGGTGCTTCCATGATCGAAGGGCTTCTATCTGCTGGAGCTTTTGTTCGCTCTTCCAGCATTGAAATGACAGATTGTGTCGTTGCAAGATTGCCGGAAGTGAGAATGGTAATAAACCGTTCTCCAAGCTTTTCGAACGTGAACAGTTTGCGTGCAGTTGAAATGTTGTCGACGCCCGCATTGGTGCGGGTGTCTGACATAAAGACGAGACCTCGGTCCAACCACATGCCAACACAATACGTCATGAAATGCCTTTTCTACTGCTGTACTTGAACCTGCACCGAGAGTGATTCTCGTGTGTCACCAAAACGAGTGCCTGATACCGGAGCTGCCTCGGTATAGTCGAGTCCTGTCGCAACACGGACGTAGCGCGTGTCAGGTGAAATTCCATTTGACACATCGAAGCCAACCCAACCAAGACCATCAATGTGTGCCTCGGCCCAGGCGTGGGTTGCGTCCTGCTCAACCCGGTCATTCATCATCAAGTAGCCCGAAATATAGCGAGCAGGAATACCCGCGTGACGACAGCACGCAAGAAACACATGCGTGTGGTCCTGGCATACTCCATGACCCGCCTCAAGTGCTTGTTCTGCTGTCCAACCAACCTCTGAACTACCAGGCTTGTACGTGACTGCCTCGCGAACTGCCGATGACAAATCATGCAGCCATTCAAGACTACCACTCGTACCCGTCAGCGAACTTGTGACGTTGCGAACGCGCATGCCTGCTTTTGTGACGTCGCTTCCTCTTAAGTAAAGCCACAGTGGCGCAAAGCCTGCATGGTCTCCTGTGATGCCATGAGCTTCATTCACTTCAACGACACCTTCACACAGAATTGCTATTTCCGTTGTATTTTCATCACATGAAATTAACTCAACAGTGTTCTCGTGATGATCGTCGAACTGCAGCATCTTGGCTCCGCCACTGACTGAGACGTCCCACTTGTGTACTTTCTGCGTGTTCTTTGTTTTTGGTGTGACACGTAGTTGTTGAAGCGCATACGGCACCGGCTGGTCGTATGTGTATCGTGTCGAATGATGAATCTTGAGAATCATGGGCTAGTTATAAAATCGATAGTCAAGTTCGGTTTGGCTGCCAAGTCTGCCAAGAGCTGCAAGGAAGTCCGTGATGAATTCGTGCAGTCCTGATTCAAAAATCTGGTCGATTGTTCGGGTTGTTGTGTGGGCCTCAAGCTGGTCACAGAGATCATGGCAGAGCAGGTGGTTGTCGCTGCCGTTGTAGAGGTAGTAAAAGTTTTCCTGAAGCTTATGCACGCAAAAAGACAGACTTCGGGGCATGCGCTTGTCCAGAATCAGGAATTGTGCGATTTCTCGTGGACGGGCTGCCTGGCCGTACGTCATATGAAAACCACCCTCAGCCGAAACTGATCGAAGAATAGTCTGCCATTGCACGTTATCGATTGACGTACCGACTGAAACGACCGATGGCAGGAGCACGTAATATTTGACATCCAGAATTCGAGCTGTGTTGTCAGCTCGCTCGAGAAACGTACCAATCCGTGAGAAATCGTAGATATCGTTACGAAGCATGGTGCCGCTCAGGGCCCCTCTAACAAAAGCCGAGCGTTGTCGGATTAACGACAGGACTTCAGCCAGGTCTCGCTCAGAGACTTTTCTGGTCAGGGCGTCTCGAAGAGATAACCAGTTTTCGTTGACAGCTTCCCAGACTTCGCGGGTCAATGCGGTGCGTACAAGCTTTCCGTTTTCACGTGCTGCAGCAGCCATGTTCAAAACAGAGGATGGGTTCTCGCGGGCACGGAGCATCCAGTCAACGGCTCGGTCACGAAAAACATCTTCTCCATGGTGGTCCACGTAGCCCGCATGCGTGCCAGCTGATTTCAGAACAC
>CBFIHW010000227.1:0-1105 GCA_965662325.1 uncultured Pirellulales bacterium
GCGGGTTTTGCGGGACGAGTTGGAAATAGATGCACTCGGAGACGTCATTCTTGAGGATGATGGAGTGTTACCAATATCAAGCTTATGCAAACTTGCCGGGTAATTGGCTGAGAGATCCGTTTTGGAAAATAATGGACTAGAAGATTTTTCGCAAAACTCAAAAGATAACGAGGAGAATAGGCTGCCTCTTCATGCAGTCGAGCAGAGAGCAACATATCGGCTAGCGTTTTTTGCAATAGTGGTCTGCTGCATCTTGATCGTTTTAGGTTGCAGTCTCGCGTTTGTGCCACCTCAGTTCTATCAGTCGGTTGTACATAGTGGATCGGAGGAACGGTCAATTGCAGGACGTTTCGTGACTCAGATAGCATCTGCCACAAATGAAATTCGGCATGGAAATAATTGGGGTATCAGCGTGCGTGAAGATGAAATCAATGCATGGTTAGGAAATGACCTGCCTCGAAATCACCCTGAACTTCTTGGAAACGCATTATGGGGTCGACTGTCTCGCCCACGTATCAAACTCGAACCACACCTCCTTCGGATCGGAATAGAGGTTTCGAGGTGGGGAGTATCTGCTGTGGCATGGGCGGACATTGAGGTCCGACTTAAATCCGTCAATCAATTCACTTTAACGGTGCAAAGGGCCGGCGTGGGGCAACTCCCGCTCCCTCGCAATGCAGTTCTTCAAGAATGTAGTAAGACGCTAAAAAATGCTGGAATTGATACAGATTTACAACGATATCGTGATCGAATTCTCCTTTTGGCAACTGTTCCTCAGCGGCTTACAGATCCACTCTCGCTGGACAAAGAGGTTCATCCGACTGGACGCTTGCGGGTCGAATCTCTACGAATTGATCATGGCTCGATCACAGTCGCAGGAACAAGCCACTCGAAAACGACTTCTCCTGCATTTTCAGAAGCCATGCCATGAGCACACTTTGTTCGATTCTTCCTTCTCCCTGAAAATCGTACTTCCCCAGAGTTTCAACGCGGCTCTAGTATTAGTTTCTTAACGCCTTTTTAATTTCCGCTGCTGGCAGCCTTCTTCCGGTGCAGTTTTACATTCCGTTGTCATAAAATTCTCGTCATGCTTCCTCCAGCAGTA
>CBFIHW010000227.1:1113-2770 GCA_965662325.1 uncultured Pirellulales bacterium
TCCGCTGCTGGCAGCCTTCTTCCGGTGCAGTTTTACATTCCGTTGTCATAAAATTCTCGTCATGCTTCCTCCAGCAGAATATTCCATCAAGTTAGAAATAAAATGAGTAAAAAAAATAAAAAACATGTAGATAACCAAACTACAAAAGAGAGTACTCCCTGGAGCGAGACTCATGCCGACATGTGCAACCACCTTCCGAACACAATACTCGGTGATGATATTGCACTCGTCACCGAAAACATGGAAGCAATTCTTCGTTCACCTAGCTATAGCCTTGCACAAGACGACCGTGCACTGCTCGAACGAACTGAAATGCGGGGTGTTCGTATGCTACTGGAACTCGGTAAACCAGAACTTGCGTTTCAGGAAGACAATATCGAGTCAACCGTTATTGTGTTTGGTGGTACTCAAATAATAGAAAGAAATGCTGCAGAAAGGCACCTATCAGAAGCTCATCGCAATCAGGCGATGGATGTTGAAAACCAAAAACTTGCTCGCGAAGTTCAACGAAGTGAAAAACTCGTAGAATTATCACATTTTTATGATGACGCAAGACAATTTGCTCGACTTGTTTCGATAGACAATCAGTGTGACAAAAAACGATCGTATGTCATCGTCACTGGTGGCGGTCCCGGTATTATGGAAGCCGCGAATCGAGGAGCTTTTGATGTTGGATGCAAGTCAATTGGACTCAACATCAAGTTGCCGGCAGAGCAACAACCCAACCCGTTTATCACTCCAGAGCTTTGCTTTCAGTTTAAATATTTTGCTCTACGAAAATTTCATTTTATTCTTCGATCTGTAGGTGCTGTATTATTTCCGGGTGGATTTGGGACACTTGATGAGATGTTTGAGGCACTCACGCTCAGGCAAACGCAAAGAATGCAACCCATTCCAATCATCTTATTTGGGCGTGATTACTGGTCCAAAGTTATTGACTTTGACTTCCTCGCTGACTCTGGTGTTATCTCGCATGAACACCTCGATCTTTTCGAATATGCAGACACACCCGAAAATGCGTGGAAGAAAATTCTTCGATTCAACAAACATCTGGCGAATAAACCAACTGAAGAAATAGCACCGGATGGCATCTCAGACGAGTAGCTGCCCACGACTTGGACAACCACAAGAGTCATCGAATACACGGTATTCGAAGGCAGAATGCACTACCCTCATTCGGTCGGCTTTCGACTGAAATTGTTCCACCATGAGCCTGAACAATGTGTTTCACGATCGACAGTCCGAGTCCTGTTCCGCCCGCCTGCCTGCTACGACCCTTATCCACACGATAAAATCGCTCGAAGAGTCGGGGCAAATGCTCTGCCTGGATTCCGCAGCCGTTATCAGCGACACTGATTGCAAGTTCTTCCTTGCCTTCAGGAGAGACTTTTTCCAGGCCTGCACGAATTGATATTGGTTGACTCGTTCCGCTGTACTTGACTGCATTTTCAATCAGGTTCGCAACTGCTTGTTCTAGAAGAGGGGCATTTACCTCTGCAAACAGGCTTGCATCACATGAGATGTTCATCGTAATACCCTGCGCCAGTGCTCGAGGCATACAGTCCGCACATGCTACTGCCAAAAGATCAGTAATCCGTGTTGGCTCTAGAGGTAGAGCTCCAGATCCCTCGCTTTGCTCAATCCGTGAAAGAGCAAG
>CBFIHW010000228.1:0-2754 GCA_965662325.1 uncultured Pirellulales bacterium
GTACATCAAGATGCCAGTTGAAAAGATCATCATTACCATCAAGGCAGAGAAGAAACTATTAAATAGCAATGACATTACTTCGGCATGCATGGAGTCAATGAAGTTGAATGCGTCGTAGAAAAGGTAGAACACGGCTGCCCAGAAAATAGTACTGAGCACAAGGACAAGACCGAAGCGGAAACGTGACTGGTGGAAGATTGTCGTGACAAGGTTCCAGGCAATTGTTCCTCGAAGTCTTCTCGTAAGCTGATTTTCCTGAGGAATATCAAGCAGTTGGTTCTGCATTTCTATAGCTTGTTTCTTTTTTATGTGTCGTCTGATGCTACTTCGTGCTTGCCTGTTTCGCTCGATGTGATTTCAAGATACAGGTTTTCAAGACTTCTTGTTTCCATGTCCACTTGTTCTCGTAGTTCTGAAACAGTCCCGAGAAATTTAAGATTTCCTTGCACCATGATGCCCATGCGGTCAGCCATTTCCTCGGCCATCGCTAGCGTATGAGTTGACATGAATACCGTCATGCCATCCGCAGTTTTTGCTTTCAATATATCTTTGACAATACGAACACTTCGTGGATCGAGACCAACCATCGGCTCGTCGAGCACAAGAACATCAGGGTCGTGTAAAAATGCAGCTGCGAATACAAGCCGCTGCCTCATACCCAGGGAATAATTTTCAGCAAGTTCGTCAGCGAATTCATGAAGCTCAAACCGGTCGATTTCCCTACGGATGCGTTCCTGCGAAAGGTCCCGTGGTATGCGATACATGTCAGCAATGAATCGTAGAAATTCATGGCCTGTAAGTTTGTCATAGAGGTAGGGCTCATCAGGCACGTAGCCCAAATGCAGGTGAGCAGAACGTGTCTCCATTACGAGATCATGACCGCACACACGAATAACTCCACGAGAAGGGCGGAGCAAGCCAACGAGCATCTTGATCGTTGTTGTTTTGCCCGCACCATTTGGTCCAAGAAGAGCAAATAATTCACCTGAAGGTATTGTCAGGCTTAGGTCTGATACAGCAACCTTGTTGCCATACGTGCGCGTGGCATTTTCAAATTGAATCATAAGGGTATTGCCGATAGTGCGTTACTATGTGCAGAAAACACATGGTTATTAGTTTGTTTGGGAAGAGTTTACACCAGCCGCTTCGGGTTCCTTAAAAAGGCTCTTTACGTGATTCAGCCGGCTTGCAAGTGATTGAGCGACGGCGTCGGTACGTCTCAAAAAAAGTAGTTTTGCACCAAGTATTTTTGATTCATGCTGTAACACCTTGCCATGAGGGCCAACCCAGATTCTGCTTCGTGGCGGTTGATGGTCATTGGGAGTGTTCCGGTAATTGACGATATCAGCATTCACAAGTTGATCATCAAAGTGCAGGGCTTCATGGCCCGCAACAGTCGCGTAAAGAATTTCTATTGGCTTGTGACTTGGTCTCAGTGGGCTATAGACAGGAACTGTCCAGTGTTGCCCTTGGGAAATCCCTAGCATGGTCGCCTGAGGTGAAAGTTCGTCTCGAATTGATAAGTTGTCCGGCAAATGACGAGTTGTTTCGTATTGCAAATTGCCAGAATGAAGTGATACCGTGACTTTGTTGCTAGCTGTGATTGTGCCACGCAATCGCACAGTCTGCTGAGATCCCGGGACTTTGACGATTGATTGAAAGTCTCTTAGTTCTCCTCTACTGTTAATTGTCATACGGCCGAAAGCCTCAAGTTTTATTGCGGTTTGGAGCGTGCCTCCATGAACTCCCAGCAATGTATTTGCCCAAGGCGGCAACAACTCATTCAGGGGAAGGTCGACAAGGTGAAGGTTTGACCATATGGTTGCTGCGCCAGAAGGACTTGGCTCAACAATACTTAATGCAGATCCGACCGGTCTGTCGTTAAGTGAAATCATCCAAGCTATCGTTGAAGTGTCCGCCGTAGAGGCGTAAATCGACTGATAGCCCGGTGGTGTGTCGGAGGCAAGTGTCGGTAAAACTTTCGTAACAAACAACCAACTGTTTGCTATAGCTGCAAATACCAGAATGAGCGCTGTCACGGTTGGGCGATACATAGGAATGGAATCCGGCTATGGTTTTCAAATGAACACTAGGGGCAGTCGTGGCGTGTAAGCTATGAACGAGCGGCAGCGAACATGGTATGCATGATGTGCTTTAGGCTAGAGGCCATTTCTTAGGTGGATGTTTTCGACGATTGACGATTATTGTTCTCCACCTCTAACGTACAAGATCTTTTCAAGACGATTTTTCCGAGAGAAAGGCTGATTTTACCCGGGGCAGGTATTGGAGTTGCTAAAAACACATCATAATTTTTAGAATCTTTTACCTATCTGGGGTGGGTTTTCAAAAATAATGCGGTATATAGCTTTTTTTGTATGCCGTTCGTGCGTTTTCAATAAAGAATCATTTGTTCTCGGACTGCTTTGAGAATCCCTCTCTCATTAAAGATAGCGATGTTCGGTCAACTGGAAAGAACCAGGAGGTTGAGCGATGAGCGATTCAGTCTACTACCATCAAGGATGTCCTGTGTGTGGCAGGATGTTGCGAATAGGCGTCCGTTTGCTTGGTCAGCGTGTTTACTGCCAGCATTGTGGCGGAGGATTTCGTGCAACCGATGAAACTCTGGAGGAAGATGAGGGGACAGTTCGGGCGATAGAACAAATTCAGGAAGATCGGATCGAAATGCTATTGGAACGTGCTACTGAAGCGATTGGCAACTCGCTGAAGAGTGAGCAGTCTCAGGAAGAAGATATA
>CBFIHW010000229.1:0-2672 GCA_965662325.1 uncultured Pirellulales bacterium
GTGGAACAAATTATGTTCTGCAGCCACCTCGTCCTAACAAAAGTGGACCGAATTCAGAAAAACAAGCTCACAGAGATTGCCCAATCCATTCACGAAATAAATCCATTTGTGTCTATTGTTTCGATACCCTGGGGAAACCTTCCTATCGATGATGTACTCGCGATGCCTGAGTATGATTTTCATAGAGTGGCGCAGTTAATCAAAGAGCTCAAGCCTACTTTCGACTTAGAGCGTGATGATGATCAGCCATACAATCTTGTAGCGAACGTTATCAAGGATGATCGCCCGTTCCACCCACAACGTCTGTGGGATACGTGCCAACAGCATCTTGGCCAGCACATCTATAGAAGCAAGGGTTTCTTCTATCTCCCGAACCGTGACAAGTTGTCACTCCTTTGGAATCAGGCTGCCAGTGGCATCAACCTAGAAGTAATCGGTTCTTGGCGTGCGGGGATCCTTGAAGATGAAGATAGTGGTTTGGATGAGATGGAAAGAAAAGGTCTCGAACAGATAGTGGCAAAGGAGCCTGGACGTTTTGGTGATCGTCGCTGCCATCTAACGGTCATTGGTGATAAGACTCAGGTTGATTGGTTTACTGAGTCGCTTCAGCGATGCTTTTTAACTGAAACTGAGATTGAACATTGGAAATCGGGTGGAACATTCCCCGACCCTTGGCCTGATACTTATGTCACACGAGAGTGTTGACAGGTATTGCCGAGTAAGAATTGAACAGGGTTTTCGGATACCATCTCACTTGAGAACATAGATATTGCTTGAGGAATCAAAGTTTATTTCCAAAGTTTGTCCCAAAGCGTATTCGCTACTTGAAATGATAATGCATGCCACGCAGCTGCAAATTGTTCTGCCGGTATAAAAAGTCGCTTGCCATTGTCCCATCGATTCAGTGTCTGCTGGCGGTATGCGACGCCCAGTTGTTCGACAATATTGACTTCGTAGCTGTAAATCCAATTGATAAGATCCACAGTCAAACCAGCGCAAATCTTTCGTTCTGATTCGACAGGTAGATGGAGAGCGGGCAGATCTTCATCTGACCACGGCGGACTATCAAGTGCTGCATGTGTTGTGTATTTTGGTTGAAATTCATAGCGGGGCACAAAGATGCCACCGTGCGTTGGATCTCCAAAGAACACACCAAATCCGCGAAGCACAACACATTGACCGCGGGGCATTTCGAGGGAATAAACGCTGGGGCAATCTTTTCGATTCTCAGGCGGCTCGATTCGCTTAAAGCCACTATCAATGAGCCAATTACCCTCGGGCCGCATAATATCACAACCCCAGCACCATATCTGTTGGCTCAGTAAAACTTCTGCATACTTAAGAAGGTCGCTGCGTGTGCAATTCTCATCAATTGCCTGGAGAGCAGCTGGCATCTCAATCAGCCTGAACAGGCAGAGCTGCCACAATATTTGCAAGCAACCACGACGATGCTGCACATAACTGCAACCAATCACCACTCGAGCTGATCCCGTAAGCCAGGACGCTGGCAATCCAGCAGATACTGGCAACCGTTTGCCCAAGCCATTCAATACGCAACACACGTGTGAGCCAAGCTGGAGACGTGCTGATTTCTATTTTCTTTTCTACTATCTCACTGGTCGTGCCAGAACCATTCAGCAGCACGGCGGGCACGTGCTCAACAGCATTTTGTTCATTTCCAATCAACATGTCTCGCACTCCTCTCCGCAACAGGAAAGATCATCGAGATACATACCCCATTGGCGATATGACTCGAGGTCCTCTGCAGGCAATCCCAGAGAAGTCGCAATTGCCTTCGCAACGACGGCAAAGCGTTGCCGATACTTGTAGATAAAGCAAAAGACTAGATTGTCATGACGAACAGTCGGCCCACAGAGATACATTCCTGACGTGATGGTCGATTCATCCTTCTCACTGAGAAGAGGAAGGCCGTCATCTCGATGCTCAAACAGATTTGAAACGATCTTGTGACTCCCTTCAAAGCCACCCGCTAGCAACGGCTGAGTCGGGGTCTGAAACGTTCTTCCATCTTTCGTCTTGACTTCATAGCCCGAATCAACCTTGGACACTGACGCCACCCACGTGTTTGGAAAGAGCTCTACGTGCTCCTCAAACCAATCTTCTCGCATTCTTTCCTGTGAATATGTTGATAGCGCAACACTGGGATCCGAACTCTCTTCTTTCCATGGGCACCCTCTGTCGAACAGTCGAACCCGTTTGTCGCGATACGACAAATGATAGGCCGCATCAACACCACTCTCATAGCCACCAATCACAATGAAGTCATCTCCCTCAAGACCCTCATAACTTGGAACTGTAGCCGTGTGGCGGCAGAATTCACTGCCTGGGAAAGCGTTGAGTCGTGGATATTGAAACTCACCAGCAGCCCAAATCACATGCTTTGCTCGCAAGGTTTCTTCACCCGTCTCAATGCAGAATTCATCTTCAATTTTCCTGATCTGCTTCACATCAACATGCTCACGCACCGGAATCTCAAAATGCTGAGCAACGCCCTGCAAGTGTGCGGCATACTCAGCGCCCGTAGGGTGCTCAACCTCTAAGGCGTACGCCGGTGACACACCAATCGCTATTGAGTTCAAATCAAGCATGCCGATTGAATTACTCGGAAATGATGGTGTTATGAATCGAGTCTCAGCTGGCCATGCAGCGAA
>CBFIHW010000230.1:0-2647 GCA_965662325.1 uncultured Pirellulales bacterium
GTCGTACTCACTGCCAGCGGTGGGCCTTTCCGCACTCATACCAAAGAACAGATATCTGAGGTAACGCCAGAGCAAGCGCTGAAGCACCCAACCTGGTCAATGGGACCGAAAATTACTATTGATTCAGCAACGATGATGAACAAAGCACTCGAACTGATTGAGGCCCGCTGGCTCTTCGATCTTCAAGCGGAGCAGTTGGGTGTGGTTGTCCATCCACAATCAATAATTCATTCTTTTGTTGAATTTGTTGATGGTTCGGTCATTGCCCAGCTTGGACCACCAGATATGAAACTCCCAATCCAGTATGCACTTGCGTATCCAGAAAGGTACGATGGTCCGGCTCGGCGGTTTGATTTTGGTGCTGCACAGCAACTGGAATTGAGCCCCCCAGACCTGGAACGTTTTCCAGCAGTTCGTCTCGGCTATGATGTTGCAGCCCGGGGTGGCACTGCTGGTGTGGTTTTGAATGCTGTAAATGAGGAGGCCGTGCAAGCGTTCCTCAAGGGTGTGGTGAAGTTTCCACAGATTACTGAATTGTGTGAGCGAGCAGTGTCGGAACATCCATTTATTGGTAACCCGACACTCGAAGACATACTTAGGCTTGATGCCTGGGCCAGAAAGGAAGTCCAAACGTGGATGTGTTGATGTCGCCGAGTGCCGTCATTTCACCAGTTGTGATGATTGGAATGTGGATTCTGCAACCAGCCAGCTGGCTTGTAATCTTGCAGGTTGCAATTGGTCTTGGCTTTGTCATTTTTGTCCATGAACTTGGACACTTTCTTGTCGCAAAAGCCTGTGGTGTCAAGTGTGAGAAGTTCTACATCGGCTTTGATATTAATGGCTGGAATCTTGGCAAGTTTACATGGGGTGAAACTGAATACGGCATAGGTATTCTGCCTCTTGGCGGATACGTCAAGATGCTTGGGCAGGATGACAATCCTGCTGCTGCGGCTCGCGAAGCCCAGCGAGCGAAAGACATTATTGAGTCAGGTGATTTGCCACCAGAGCCAACTTCTGACGCACACCCAGCGTGGGACCCACGAAGCTATCCCGCCCAATCGGTACCTGAACGAATGGCAATTATTTCGGCTGGTGTCATCATGAATGTAATCTTTGCCGTCTTACTTGCAGCGTGGGCATTTGGCCTTGGTGTGCAAGAACTAACCTGTGAAGTTTCAAGTGTTCGACCTGGTGGTGCAGCATGGCGAGCTGGATTGCGTACTGGCGATGAGATTGTTGCCATAGGATCGAAAACCGAACCCGTCTTTACCGATCTACAGAAAGGTGTGACGCTGGGTGATCCGGCACAAGGAATAGACTTCACAGTGCGTCGACCAGCTGATGGGAGTGAACGGACGCTGACGCTCCATCCAGATACAGACCTAGGTATTCCGACGGTCGGTGTGACAAGTCCGTTTTCAGTCACGATGCCGGATAGCCTGGAACCTGGTCTTCCTGGTGCAGCTTCACGAGCAAAGCCTGCTTTTGAACCAGGGGATACGATTACGGCAGTCGACGGTAAATCCATCTCAACCTATGCCGAACTGATCGCGTCTCTCGCTGACAAGGCAGATGCCTCTGTTTCACTTTCGGTACAGCGTCAAGACAAGAATCTACCTATTACTGTTCCTTCCCAACCTCGACGTGAAACTGGCTTAGTGATGAAGCCAGGAGCTATTGCGAGCGTTCAGGCTGATTCTCCAGCGTCTGCAGCTAAGCTGAAAGCAGGAGATCGAATTGTTGCCATTGATGGTGAACCACTTGGTAATCCTTTGACAATAGATGACCGACTCAGGAAGCGATCCGGTGAGGTCGTCTTGTTGGGTGTCCTTCGAACCGATGCAGTTCATAATGCTTCTGGTGAACTTGTTCCTGAAACAATTGAAGTCACCCCGCGAGACGTTACATGGATTGAACAGGCACGATGGCCTCAAAGTCCGGTAGCTATTTCAAGTCTTGGTATTGCCTTTAATGTTGGGTCTGAGATTGTAAAAGTTGTACCGGGTTCACCGGCTGCGCGGGCAGGTATCAAGGATGGTGAGTTTGTGACGCGAGCACGATTTGCAAAAAATGATGAACCTGTTGATGAGGATGATCCGGGAATTGAATTGTCAGACGAATCACAGAGTTGGCCATTTGTCATGGCAATGGTTCAGCAGTCACCGACAGATACCCGCCTGCAATTAACTGTAAAATCATCAGATGGACTTGCCAGAGATGTTGAATTGAGCCTAGCTGATTCAACCGTTGATTTTGTTATTGATCGCGGATTAGTATTCCGCCCGGTCTACCGTCTTGTGAAAGCTCGTTCGATTGGTGCTGCGTTGACACAGGGTCTTTCCAAAACGGGTGAAGATTTGTCGATGGTGTATCGATTCTTACAGAAGATTACGAGTAATCAGATTAGTCCTCGGCTTCTCGGTGGGCCGATTGAAATTGCCAAACAGGCAGGAAAATCAGCCGAAGAGGGCCTCGGACGGTTATTGCTGTTCCTGACGATGTTGCGTGCAAATCTGGCCGTAATCAATTTCTTACCCATACCAGTTCTCGATGGTGGACATATGGTCTTCCTGATGTACGAACTTGTTCGTGGCAAACCACCAAGTGAAAACGTTGTGGCAGCTCTATCGTATCTCGGGTTAATTCT
>CBFIHW010000231.1:0-2637 GCA_965662325.1 uncultured Pirellulales bacterium
AGCCAACGATCGGATGGCGATCCGAGCCGACAGCTTCGCGCGTGAGTTTTCTTTCGAGGCAATCATTCGTGGGTCGGGGCGTGAGTACCGACACCTTGACGAACTTGTCGCGACGAAAAGACCGTATCTGTTGCCAGTTGAATTTCCAGACACTCCGGACGTGAAAACCGCTGATGCTGCTCGCGATGTGACTCTTCAGGAACTTATGCATTGGGAGCTGGCACCCGAGAATCCAGCGAGGCTTGCCGCAGCCGGTGTGAAAATCTGCCTGACCAGTGATGGACTGGATGATGTGGGCAAGTTTTTGACACAGGTGCGAGTTGCTGTGGCACATGGTTTGGAAGAAGACGAGGCCTTGGCCGCGCTAACGGTTATCCCCGCTGAATTGCTGGGAATCCAAGAGCAGGTGGGGCGTATTGAATCTGGCATGATTGCCAACCTCGTAATCACTGATGGAAATCTGTTCTCCGACAAAACAAAAGTGCTTGAATGTTGGGTTGCCGGAGAGAGGTTTGTGATGAGTGCGGGTGCCAAAGTTGAGTACCCTAACATCGCAGGTAAATGGGAGCTTTCTGTCCGCAACGCAGATGGTCGAAATGTAAAAGTCAGGCTTGAACTTGAAGGGGCTGACGGAAAAATCAGTGGATCGGTCGTAGCGGTCTCCGCTGCTGAGAAGCAACGCAAGCAGAAGAACAAAAGAAAGAAAGAGAAAGCAAAGGTTACATCAACCAAGCTGCAGAACGTGGTTCAGCAGAGGGATCGTTTGACAGCCAATCTGAATTTGGGCGAGGTCGATAAAAGATTTCCGGCAGGCATCACGCAACTGACGATCATCACCCTGACAAGTGACAGTGATGGAATGGACCTCGTGGCTGCCTTGAGGCTGCCTGGGGGTGGTTCCCAAAGTCCAGCCATGAAACGTCTTTCCGTTGCTACCAATGATGCTGCACAGGATGAGGCTAACTCATTCAAGAGTGATTCATCTGAGGAAGTCAAAGACGCTGATGCAGTTGCCGCAGTGGATGCCGAGTCAGAGAACGACCAAGCGGGCCCTGACTCTCCTGACGCAGCTTACTCCAAGGTCCGTTTTCCTTTCGGTGCATTCGGCTCTGATGTCAGAATGTCAGAGCAGTCGACTGTCTTGTTCCGCAACGCGACCATTTGGACTTGTGAAGAAGCAGGTAAAATTGAGAACGCTGACATCCTGATTCGTGATGGGCTAATTGTCGAAGTTGGGTCAAATATTAAGGCACCTCAGAATAGCCGCGTGATCGATGCCAGTGGAAAGCACATCACGCCTGGCCTTATCGATTGTCACTCTCATATGGGAACTGATGGAGGTGTGAATGAGTCGGGCCAAGCAGTCACTTCTGAAGTCCGCATTGGTGATTTCATTGACAACAGTGATATCCAAATCTATCGACAGCTTGCCGGCGGATTGACCACTTCGAACATTCTGCACGGTTCCGCCAATCCTATCGGTGGGCAGAATCAGGTCATCAAGCTGCGTTGGAGTCAGACGATGGATGGGTTGAAGATGAAAGAAGCACCCAAGGGAATCAAGTTTGCTTTGGGCGAAAACGTGAAACGGAGCCAAAGTCGATATCCCAACACACGGATGGGTGTCGAACAGATCATTCGTGATCAACTGCTTGCAGCACGCGAGTACCAAGCCAAGTGGAGACGCTGGAAGAGTGGAGAGCACGACACTTTACCACCGCGTGTTGACCTGCAACTGGAAGCGTTGAGCGAAGTTCAGAATGGTGAGCGTTGGATACATTGCCACAGTTATCGGCAGGATGAGATTGTCGCCACCTTGGATGTTTTGGAGGAGTTTGGCGTTCAAATTGGAACGTTACAGCACATTCTGGAGGGTTACAAAGTGGCTGACCGCATGGCTCGCCATGGCGCAATGGGATCTTCCTTCTCTGATTGGTGGGCTTACAAATTCGAAGTCCTCGACGCAATTCCTTACAACGGAGCCTTGATGCACGACCGTGGTGTGGTGGTGTCCTTCAATAGCGATGACCGCGAACTCGCTCGGCATCTCAATACAGAGGCTGCAAAGGCAACCAAGTATGGTGGAGTGCCTGAAGTCGAAGCATTGAAGTTTGTCACGTTGAATCCAGCCAAGCAATTGAGGATTGAGCAATATGTTGGTTCGCTTCGCGAAGGGAAACATGCGGATTTGGTGGTTTGGAGCGGTCGACCGTTGTCAACGCTGACCAGATGTGAGCAGACTTGGGTCGACGGACGTTGTTACTTTGACCTCCGTAAAGATCAGGAGTTGCAGGATCGTGATCGGGAACTACGGTCCCGACTCATACAAAAAGCACTCGCTGGTGGTCGTAGCTCCACAAGAGCGACACCAAAAGAAGTAGCCGAAGAAGACCGTTGGGTAAAGCATGATGTGCATTGTGCTGCCCATGGTAGTCATGAGTACGATTACACCGGAAACCTGAAGAAGAACTGAGCAAAATATGAAACGGTGTAAGCAAATCAAACAATCGTCCGGAAGTAGTTCAAGAATCATGAGTGGAATAAAACTGGCCACGGCTGCCTTTGTAGTCTTTGCAATGTTGCCTAACATTGAGGCTCACGACCAGGTGCCTGGTGCGCCCCAAAGTAGACCAATCG
>CBFIHW010000232.1:0-2621 GCA_965662325.1 uncultured Pirellulales bacterium
TACCAGTTCCCTCTAAATAAATCGCTGCTTTACGAGCAATGAATCGTGGATCACGCGAATAGTCTTCACGGGTAATTGGATCTTGCACCATGCAGATGACGGCAAGCGTTGGCACGGTTGTAAATGGATCGACAAACGCCGTATCTGGAACCGGAACAAGCAACATGTCGCTTTCATTAATTGCCTGCCATCCACGAATGCTTGAGCCATCAAACCCGATTCCATCTTCAAAAACTTCTTCTTCTAACTTGGCAACTGGAATCGTGAAATGCTGCCAGGTACCAAGAAAGTCAACAAATCGAAGATCGACTGCTTTGACTTCTTTCTCGCGACACATCGCGATAACTTCACGGGGCTTCATAATGCTCTCAAAAGGTGGTGCCTAAGAAAATAAAGACCATACGAATTTACACCGAATGAGTCTCAATTGGCAGCAGTGTTGCTTGTGGCCGGCATCCTGCCTCATAAACCACCAGTATCCTGCCTCATAAACCAATAGAACACATGCCCTTGATGCACCATACAATGGATTACGATACATAAACAAAAGCCAGCGGATAATGTGTACGGATCGGTCTGTAAGATCGGTAAGGAGCCGAGAAACTCACGAATATTAAGGCAGACCCAAAACTCCGTCCCCATCAAGATCGATCTGGAACAGGACCTCTTTTGAAGACAGCGTGGTGTCTGTTGGCCCTTCTTCTGCCTGAAATAATCCGTTCTCATCAAGGATCCATGCGAATGCACCCCATTCGCTCACATCGAGCACACGAATTCTACCGAGATCATCACGAGCAGCCGCGACAAGTGTGGCCGTCCCGCGAACAAGCGGGACGTCTCCATTAAAATAATCGTCGGCTCGACGAATCAGGAGTGGTTCATTGGCAGATTCTTGGACGAATGCCACACCAGTTGTTGAATCAACCAGAAGACGTACTGAGTTTGTTGTAGACACGAGACTAAGAGACGGTGCCGAAGGCAGGGCAGGTTCTCTGACTGGTTGATCTTGTAATTGATCGACGACTGTTGGATCAACAAGTTGATCGGAATTTCCAAGTCTTTGCCGAGTCACTGTTTCTCCTGCTGGCACTTCAATGGATGTATTATCGTTAAAAAGAACAGTTATATTTTCTTCCCCAGCGTTATGAGCAACGTAGGTTGTGACTCCTTCTTTTTGAAAAACAGCCGAGAGCGGATGATCTCCTCGTATCACCGATGTTGGTGTACCAATATTTGATAACACCGTTGTCCAGAAATACGTTTGTGCCATTGTCTGGCCTTCTTCAGTTCCTATTCCTCCGAGAGCCAGTCGATTTGCTGCTGCCTCAGGGTTAACCAGTGCCTCGTACTGCAAGATAATTCCTGGCCAATCATCAATGACGCCACCACCAAGTTGCTCAATTTCGGCGAGCAACGCTGTGGGGTCCCGGGCCATTTCTGTGAGATACAAAGAGCCGCCGTGAAACGGAAGAAAATTGATTCCCTTAATCATTTCTGGTTCGGCAGAAAACCAGGTGGCATGACTCCCTCCATCACCCCAGACCATTCCAAGAGATTCATGTGGAAAGCTTTCAGGAAAGACCGTGCCATACCGATTGAACCAGTACTCTGAAATGGCTTCGGCCTCAACGCTGTAGAGCATCTGACCAAGACCTGTCATTCCCGTATCACCAGTCATCTCCCCCCAGAGCATCACGGCTGTTGCAAAGTTCATGGATTCTGAACTTGATTCATGATTGTTCCCACTGGCAAAGGCTCCGTGTCCTGATGCCCATGAATGCCCAGCCATCGGGCTGAAGCTTCGTAAGCGTGGCAGCATGTTCCCAGCAACATCGGTACCGGCTACATCAGCTACGAGCAGGTCCACCATCTGCTTTTGATTCATTGCCCATTCGGAATCAAAACTACCAACAAGTGCAGCAGCGTGAATGAAATAGCCATAATGGAAATGATGATCATTGAGATCACCAGCAGAACCAAAGCTATCTGGGTATCCTTGCAATGTGTCCCACGCTGCGTTGTATGCAAAGTGTTTGTCGCCTGATTCACCTGTTGCCGTAAACCAGTCACTCAGTTCATTTTTTAGTGCTACGAGAATTCGCTCGCGGACATCTGTCTGGCCAGTGATCTCAGCAAGTTGAGCGAGCTGTGATAGTTTGAGCATCGCTTTTCCAGCCCAGTAGGTATCGCCATAGCGATTCAATGTTCCAGCAGGATCAATCGCTGCAGGGTCATTACGAACCATATCTCGGAGAGTATTGAGCTGATCCCCGGTGAGCACCGCAGGAAGTGTGGGGAGCACACCACGAGCTGGAACATCAATATCAAAACCAGTTGTTGACACCAGGCCCAACTCACCTCGCGGACTGACATAGCCCGTTGAGCCCACAGACTGTCCAAGTGAATCTGGTGTTGCTGCCAACCGGGTCAGATGCGGATAGGCAGCAAGCAGGACCTCTGACGATTCTTCTGCCCCAAACTCATATCGCACTCGAATATCAAATGGATTTGAATGTGTGTCCCATGAAAACTGTGTTGTCTCTACACGATTTCCTGCTGTTTCGAGAAATCGTACTCGCGTTTCATCATCACTCTCGGGAAGCAGTCCAACAGCAAGTTCA
>CBFIHW010000233.1:0-2621 GCA_965662325.1 uncultured Pirellulales bacterium
TGAGTTTGTCTTGTTTTGAACGCTGTAACGCTGGCGGTTCCAGATGGCCCTCGCGTGAAGTCTTGCCAGCCGATACCAAGAAATGCAAAAACGCCGCACAGAATCCAAAGAAAAGCACAATTTGCATGACCGCGCGATTCGCTGAGAAATAAGAATAACAAATTAGCGCGAAGGCACCATAACCACAGAGTACAAACTCGAAGTAGAAAACGAGGGGCAATCCAGTCCGCGTTTTCGTCGGCATTACATAAGTTAATCCGATCCTGGGTGAGATAAGCTTCAACAACACAAAAAGAGACACCACGTAAAAGGCGAATGGTGCGTAAGTCGCAAAGGAAGACTGAGAATCAATTGGGACAAATCTCCCATACAAATACAAGGCTGAAAGGTAGTACGCACCTTTGATCCACCCCTCCACTTTTAAGCGGAGAAAAGAACCGCAGGCACGACATCTGTGCCATGGATTGAAAAAAGCAAACCACTGCTGTGGAGTAGCACAGGCAGGGCAGTCCGTTCGGCCCAAGTTTGGAAATCGCTGTTCATCGTTGGCCGCGTCTCTGGGAGATTCATAAGGGTTTAGGTTCATCAGGTACCCAGGCCTACTTGATTATAAAGATACACATAAACGCCGTTCCCGAAACACTATGTGTTCGCAGGAAGCTACTTCCCATACACAACGCCACTTCCATGGGCCTACCAAAATAAAAACAGGGGCGGGAAAAGTTGGCTCCTCATCCCTTTATTCGTCATCAAAACGTCCCTGTCCGCCCCACCCACGACTGAGCTTCGCTGAGAAAGATGTTATCCCCCGAAGATTAGAACGATGACCATAGCACGCAACAAGCCGTTTCTCGACATTGCGTGTCTTCTTGACGCTTGTACCGTGCCAGCTGACGAAATGACGACTCCGCGGCGTCGGCCGCGCTAGAAGGTTCTCTTTGCAGGGATTCGTTTCACCTTTTGATACAAAGGCTCTGCCTTTCATGCACCACCTTACTGCCGTTCGCGGTGCAAGTGGTTTCTGTCAGCATTTTTTTGCCGAACGCCGACGCGCAACGCAGAAAATCCACGCAGTAGCACCGCCTGTGCCCCCCCCCTGCCAATGCGGCATCAAGGAACCACCTTCCCTCGATTTCTGCAACCAGGAATGCGAGCACTGGGGCAGGTAAACAAGCAGGCGGAATGTGGGGTTTCTTTCGTTCCCACTCCAGCGTGCTGCAGCAGTGTTGCTGGCGAATTCAGTTCAGAATGCTGCTGCAAGACAGGTAATCGGGAGCAACATCGAACACCAAACTCCACTGTCTTGCGTGGTAGGTTTTACCGCGGGGGAGTATTCGGTTGTGGAAACCCCATCTCCGTGCGAGAGGCCTGTCGCTTAGGTCTCTTACGCGCTTAGGCTGCTTTCAAACCGCTCGCAAAACCGCGGAATGTCTTTCCACTTCCCGGAGATTTGTTATCAACTCCCAACGCGTCCCTCGATAAGCGGTCAAGGTGACAGCAGAAGCAGTTGTATTCATGAAAAATGCCAGCCCGGGTGGACTGGCATTTTTCGTTCCTCCTGCGTTCAGCTTCGCGTGGGTTCCTATCGTTCATAGGCACCCATGTCAATGTTGAGGCCAACTACCCGAGGCGAACCTGTGATGTCATGGGGCTGTGAGCATAGAGCGGCATTACCAGCGTCAATGCATGGCGAAAACATTGTCGGCTGTCCACTTGGGAGCAGCATCGGAGCCGACGAGATCATGCCAAAGCCCATCCATGGAAGGCTGCCCCATCCCTCGACACAGGAGAAGCTGATAATCGTCGGAGGATGGTTGATTTGCCCTCGCAACACAGCAGTGGAAGAAGAAGCATTCCTGTAAACAATTGAATTGTGGATAATGACATTAGTGCTTCCAAGCAAACTTGCCCCACGCCAGATTCCCCCAACATGAAAAGCCTGGTTTCTGAACACCGTTGTATTGACCAGCTGGAGGGTACGTAGCCCAGTGGTATTTCTGAAGGCGATTGCACCACCGCTGACGGCATCGTTCAAAGTCAGCACGTTGTTGACCAACACTGCATTTGTATTGATCAGATTGATAGCCCCGCCATTGCGTGCAGAGGAATTTCCCACGAATCTTGTGCCATCACACTCAAGCCGGCCGAATCCCATTTTGTTCACACAAAAGACTGCACCTCCATTAGCCGAACTGCTGTTCTGTTCAAAGACGCATTCATGAATGGCGACTAGCAGACTGTCGTTTGACATAACAGCTCCGCCTGGGCCGAGAGATGTATTCTGTTCAAACTTGCAATCCGTAAATTGCATCAATATGCATTGATCACCAACAACGGAGGACAACGAAGCATGCGTGAATAGGCATCCATCAAATCGGACACCACTTCGATCTCCGTAGACATGCGTGCACGATGAATCGAACTCAATGTCATAAAAATGTATGTCCGTCTGATGGATCTGGAAAACTGGGTGGGTTGCGGTGATGTTCTCAAAAATCACTGGTCCGGTTCCACCGGCGCGAACAGTGCATGGGTCCGTAACGTTGTACGACCAAAAGCTTACATAGTGTCCTCCAGCGACGTTTATATTGTCAGCCTCGATCACCCGGTTCGCATCGCTA
>CBFIHW010000234.1:0-2602 GCA_965662325.1 uncultured Pirellulales bacterium
TTGGAAGATTTGGATCGGACACATTAGTGTTCATCGCCATGTTCTGCAGTCTTGCATAGTCCAAGTTCCTCAGGAAATCCATTGGAAATTGCGGGTTCCGTGCAGCAATGGCTCGTATTAATTGTTCTCGGCGCTCTTGCTCCTCGTTAAACTTTGTTGCGTTGAGATTGTAAGATTCCCGCTGTAGTCGGTCGTCTATCGATTCTCGCAAACCGAGTCTTTCTTGGACGGGATTCAAAACAAGTTTGTCGATGACGTTCCGAGTAGCACCAGCAAAGTTTCCTGCGCGCTCTGGCGCGTCTATTGTCGCAATCCTTGTTTGCGGGGGGTTAAGAACGGCTCCGTTCGTTTCAGCCATGACAGCCTCCGATCGCTCGTTGCGCATCGTTTAAAAAATTAGGGAATTGATTCACAAATGCTGGCTGCTGCTGCGGCGGAATAAATTGAGGCGGTTGTGCTGCTGGCATCAGCATCGGCGCAGAACGCCTTACATTACCGCCGGCTTCGACTTTGTTCTTTACATACTCGTAATACTCTTCAGGCGACTTCGTTAACGCTATCAGATCATCAATATTCATTTGCTCACGCGCAAAATCCATCGGCTGCGTCATTATCTCTTTGCCCGTGTCGGCAACGTTGCTAAATGCATCCACGCCAGCGTCAAGTGTGTTTGCTCCGGCATCAAGTAGCCCAGTGCCGAGATTGCTCATCATGTTGCCAAACATTGTTAGTCCTTCCTATGAGGTAGGGAAACCAAACCGCGTGCCGCGGCCACGCGAACTCGTCAGCGTCGGATTCGGAAGCATTCCAGCACCGGAGCGCAACACATCGAACATCTGGAACGGATACTGCTGCGCCATTTGGAAGCGCCGATATTCATCATCCAGATATTCTTGTCCAAATTGACGTTGCAGGTCACCGACGCCGGTGATGGCAGCAGCATCGCCAAAGGTCATGCCTCGCAGGTCGCCACCTAAAGCTCCAAGTTGGTTGCCAGCGCCTAGCCGTAGCCTAGCAGCATCTAACCCAGCGTTTTGGTTCGCCAATGCTGCGCGTAGCGCAGCGTCTTGGTTACCCATGCCAGCCTCTAGGTTTGCTGCATTGGCAGCTAGGTTACTTGTTAGGTTCGACCGACCTGTTTCGGTAGCGGCTCGCAACGAGGCTTCCTGATTTGCCCGTGCAGCGTCCAAAGCAGCGGCATTTGCAGCCAAATTACTGCTTAAGTTTGAGCGACCACTTTCTATATTGCCTTGCAGCGCCATTTCTGCAGTTCGCGTCGCTGCGTCCAAACCAGCACGTTGATTTGCGAGTTGCCCCTGCAGGTCAGCTTGCTGATTCATGCCGAGCGCTTCCATCTGCCGCTGCACATCTGATTGCGCGAGTTGCGCCCCTCGATCATAGCCGGCGCTGCGCATCTGACTGGCAACGTTTCCGGCGCGATCAAGAGCCTGACGGTTTGTTTCCGCCCCCAGTATGGCATGTCGATCACCGCCCTACGCGCCACCCGTACCTCATGGCTACCCACTGTATGTCCTGATCGAACTGCAAGGCGGCAACCAGGAACGCGACCAAGCACGCTTCGAAGAAATTATGGTCGCGGCCTACGAACAGCAACTCGTGGCCGACGCGGCCATCGCCCAGTCCGAAGGTGAGCGCATGGCGATGTGGGATATTCGTGACGACGTGAACCAACTCTTCGAAAACGGCTTCATCGACGTCAAAAATCTCTCGTTCTACTCCAGCGACGTGTCCATGCCAATCAATGACATGGAAGACTTCGTCAAAGAGATTCGAGCGGAGATGCCCGGCAAGGAAACCGGCTCTCACGTATTCGTATTCGGTCACCTGGGTGACGGTAACCTTCACGTCAATCCCTGCATCCAGGGGCAGGACCGCCCCTCACCAAAAGAGTTGGGTGAGATCATCTATCGCGCCGTCCGTAAGCGAGGTGGTTCTATCTCTGCAGAACATGGGATTGGCCTCAATCGAAAGGAATACCTGAACTGGACGCGGACGGAGGCGGAGATCGACCTGATGCGGCGGATCAAAGGGGTGTTTGATCCAGATAATTTGATGAATCCTGGGAAGATCTTTTAACATTTTGAAAGAACACGCAGCTTACCCTCCACGCTTCCGTTTCTTTTGCATCGACAAGTACGTCCCCACTTACGATTTCGAGATAAAGGTCAAGACTGAATCTGATGGGAATTCTGTGCCAAATCGATGCGCGTACTCATGCCTGGCTTTAGTATTTATTGATGTCGTCTTTGTTCGCTGAGTTTTGAAAGAAGACTCTGAGCAACGCCACAGAAATCAATGAAGCAACGCCATATGTGACTGGGATATCTGACTAGTCATTAAGCCAGAATACAATGTAGACCGTTATGGTGAGCAGTCTATTTTTTCCATATGCGGAATCAGTCAAACCCTCCACAGCAATACAACCCACATGGATACGGTCATAAGCCGCTGGTAGCCGTCATAGAGCAGCTAAGGGCCAAAGGCTCGCTGCAGCTTCAAAGAGGTACGCCGTGGGGTCCTAACGATAACGACGGAAAGCTTTCCTCATTAATGCCTGACTCGAAGCTCGTCCAGCTTTGTG
>CBFIHW010000235.1:0-2598 GCA_965662325.1 uncultured Pirellulales bacterium
AAAATGTATCGAACAGAAACTGGGTGCCCCGGTTCGGGTTTCGAGTGTAAATTGTAGTTCGTCCCATTCGCTGCCCCGCACACCGTTTTGTCGCGGTTGGATGCTTGTAAGTGAATCGCACGCCCTTGGGATTTCGTTCTGTGAACTTTGGCCACTCAACTTTGGAACATCGGTTTGCCATCATGCGTTTCTGGATTCCATTGCTCGTCTTGTTCGTCGGTTGGTCAGTTCCTGGTTCGGCCCAAGTCATTGTGGCTCATCGTGGTGCCTCTTTTGATGCACCTGAAAATACGCTTGCTGCTTTCGACCTTGCGTGGGCACAAGGGAGTGATGGGGTTGAGGGCGACTTTTATTTGACTCGTGACCAACAGATTGTTTGCATTCATGACCGTGGCACATCAAGGACCACAGGTGTGGAGAAGTGGGTTGAGGATTCAACGCTGGCGGAACTTCGCCAATTGGAGTACGGGAGCTGGAAAGGTGAAAAATGGAAAGGTGAAAAGATTCCAACTTTCAAGGAGGTTTTCCAGTCCATTCCCGAAGGCGGCCTGTTTGTGATCGAGTTGAAGTCAAAGGCGAAAATCGTCCCTTTTCTGGCGAAGCAACTGAAAACTCTCAATCAGGGGAAAGTCCGACTCTTGATTATTAGTTTTGACGAAGCAACCGTGGCCGCCTGTCACAAACAGATACCTCACGTTCGTGCGCATTGGTTGACTAGTTTTAAGCAAAATAAAACCAACGGAAATTTTCAACCCTCAGCCAAGGAGATTGCTGAAGTGGTGAAGCAAAGCGGAGCAGCGGGAGTCGGAATGAAGGGCAATCGAAAAGTCATTGATCGATTGTTTATCAATCAGCTCAAGCAGTTCGGTTGCAGCGAATTTCATGTGTGGACGATTGACCAACGCGAAGATGCTGCCTATTTTCGGGATCTTGGTGCCTTTGGAATCACAACGAACAAACCTGCTTTGATTGGGACGATTCGTCGTCAAGCCAGGTAGCAATCAGAAAGATGTGAGTCGGTGAATGTGTCCGGGGCGCAGTTCGCTTTGCACACGTCTGCTTTGCACAGGGATTACTGCTTGGGCTTTGAACTGGTATCTGTGCTTGAGCTATCACTCACGCTTGCACCGACAATCGAGGCAATTTTTCCAGCCAGTCGGTTGACGCTGCCTTTGCCATCAGGATGCAGACGGTTGCTGAGAAATAGAAATACGCGATCTCTTTCGGGATCAATCCACATCACGGTCCCTGTGAATCCGCCGTGACCGAAAGCTTTATCGGAAAATTGGTCTCCGCGATTGCTTGAATAAGGAGAGCGATGGTCCCATCCGTAGGTTCTTGTGCCGATGACTTTGGAGTCTCGGTGCACCTCACGCGGGTGAGTCATCATCTTCAAGGTTGCTTGAGCAAGCGGGATGGATTTCTCGCCCTTCGCAATCCGCAGCATCTGTTGTCCGTATCGTGTCAGGTCATCAGCCGTTGAAAACAGGCCTGCATGACCAGCAACTCCCTCCAGAAGGTGTGCACGTGGGTCATGGACTTCGCCTTTGATCCATTGACCGTTTCGTTGCTCCGTTGCGGCGGCTCGTTTTTTGAGGTCAGCCGATGGATTGAAAGTTGTTTCCGTCATGCCAAGAGGTGCAAAAATATTTTGCCGGGCATATTCGTCCAAACTCTGTTTGCTCACGCGCTCAACAACCTTGCCGAGAACTATGAATCCAACATCGGTGTAGGCAAATTTTTCACTAGGATTCGCAATGGGTGTCAGGTCGCAGATATTTTCCCACGAGGTCTCTACTCCGTCGCGGTAATCACGCAACGAGTTATCGGGGATCAGGCCACCCACATGAAGAAGCAGTTCCGACACCGTGATCTTTTCTTTCCCGTGTTTTCCAAACTCTGGTAGAATATTCGAGACTTTTTGGTCTGGTGAAAGCAAGCCGACGCCGATTAGTTGCATCACTGACGTTGCAGTCACGACAGGCTTGGTCAATGAAGCCAGGTCAAAAACGGTATCCATCGTCATCGGTTCAGCTGTCGGTTCGACTTGGCGTTGTCCAAAAGCACGCCGGTAAAGGGTGCGATGTCGATCAGCGATCACTACGACTGCACCCGGCATCTGCCCGTCCTCAATCCCTTGTCTGACAATCAGTTCAATGGCATCAAAACCTGGCTGCGTCGCAGATGCCTTGGGATCATCGGTCTGCAAGGGGGGGGCTGCAAGTAACGACCCAGTGTTGCAAGCATGCAAAAAAAACACGGTCATCAAAATCCGTACGAGAGCTGTGCGGTTCGTCATAAAGTTTGGCGTCATGAAGTTTGGCGTCATGAAGTTTGGCGTCATGAAGTCTGGCGTCATGAAGTTTGGCATGGTGCAGCCGTCACATTGAGTCAGGTGGCAGTACGGTTCGTCGTGCCGCGCAGTAATAGCAGTAACAGTAATAGCAGTAACAACGGGACGCGGTGACCCTTCAAGATAAAGGATCAGCGATGGTAGCGTGGGATTTAGGGTGGATTTCTATTACTTACTCTGGCTCGCGGGTTGGGAAGACACGATAGGGGCACCACTGCCGTCGTTTGAGGCGAACGATGGCACGC
>CBFIHW010000236.1:0-2570 GCA_965662325.1 uncultured Pirellulales bacterium
AGTTTCTCGACTGTATGAAGAGTTTTGGGAAGAGTGAATACAATAGGATTCGGCATCTCGCCCCTCACGTTATGATGGAACTTGATAACGGCTTCGTGATGCCGAACGGCGTGCTGCATTCGCCCACAAATCTTTGCACGCACGAGTTACATGTCACGATGGATGAGCATTTTTTAGCCGAAGACCTGACACTTGACGGACGTATTGGAGCAGCCGATGCTTTTTACGCATGTCGAGAGGAGGACTACCCGAAGGAGCATCACGAAGACTGGGATTACTTGGTTGAAAAGTTTGATTTCCAAGCAAATCAGGATCCAGACTTTGTCATGAAGAATTCACGCCCGGCAATTTCGGCAGAAGAATTTAAAGGTCAGGGTGTTGACGCGAAGTGGATCGTGTACGGCGACTTCCTCGGTGATCAGAAATGTTCGATTCTCAGGCTCATTGTTGAGCCCGGTGGCAAGACAAAATTTTGCCCGGAAAGTCCGGCACTATTTCATACAAACGGAGGTAGTGGCCGGGTTGGAAAACTCGATGTTCGGTATCACCAAGACATGATTCTTGGCGAGATTTATCCCGAGATTGGATTTATCACGCAGTCTGCACTTTCAAATGGTGGTGTTGAAATTGAAAATACTGGCACTGACCCACTCGTGCTGACCTTCGACTTCCCGCAGCAGGCGCATTCTAAAACACCGGGTGTTGTCTAAGCAGTAGTCTTTCAGCTTCAGTAAATACAAGAAGCAGCACGCCAAGGTGCTTTGAACTCCAGTTTGCGCATAATGATCATGGATTCGCGGCTGGTTGTGAACAGATTTTCTGTTGACACCTTCTCGCTCTCTACATGGTCAGTTTCTGCTGAGAAATAGTCAAAGAAGAATCGACGCTGTAAAAATAGACGAGTTGATAAAGAGATCTAGCAAGAAGTAAAGCTAATGAACCAGCCAAATAAAAAACAATTTTTTAACTATATTTCTGAAAAGTTTGGTTATGACTTTCGTTGCGAACAGTCGTATGAATTATTGAAAGACGTAATACGAGAAGCAAGTAGTGAGGAGAATCTCAAGCAATTTGCAGAACTGATAGACCTAGATAAACGTGACGGTGAGATTTACAGAAATTACTTGGCTGAAAAAGGGATTGAAAAAACACCGTCAGAAGTAAGGGAGCATTTTGCAATCATTGAGTATGGTTTGAAATATGTTTCCAAAAACAATGGAACCAGCTAAGAGCATTAGGCTCTGATCGCACCGGACTAGCTCTCTACTACAAGAATCTTGCCATAGTTTTCACAAGAATATGCCAGTCGAGGACCACTACTCAAGCTGCTAATCGCCTCGGTTCAGTATTGGCTACGTTCTGGTCGGGGTCCGTTGGAGTGTCACGGCCAACGACCGTGAATAAGATCCCGATGATCAACGGCGCGACAGCTTGACTCGGATGCCAGAAGTCACTTTGCCAAAAACGCGAACTCGCGGCGAAACAAACCATAAACTTCCCCGTTCCTGGTTCGGTTTGGGGCAATGTGCAAGACACGGAAAAACAACTTGCCAGCAAAGCAACTATGCCGCACGCAGCCAACGCCCAGAGCCGACGTCTGCCCGATCGATTGACCATGCAGCATAGTAGTAAAGCTGCACCCATCGCTGGCACGAAAGCAATTGTTTGACTGGCCCAGAATACCGTTTGCATTATTACCGGGCTTGTTTCGACGGTGCGACCTTCAGCTGTAAAACTCAGGAACAAATAAAAGGCAACGCAGTTTATTACAGCCAACGCGAGAAAGAGAAGTGGCGAGCCAACAATAAAAGCTAACCAAGGGTATCTACCGTACCAATGATAATATTTTGTCGAGGTATCTTGAGTGCACGTGTGAGTGGGCTTCTCTTCTCGTTTAAGGAATTGAAGAAAATGTGCAGCAATCTTGCTTTCATCCATTGTAACTTCCTGTATTTTGAAGAGTGACTCGATAACTCCCCCCTAAGTCACGATCAGTAGCAAAAAACATCACTATCCCACAACGTCATTTGTTTCCAGTGAATAGTTCAAATGTACAAAAACCTGTTTGCTTTATCACAGTCAACTAGCTGTAGCATCGTGAGGAATGTGAAGTCATGATTTTTCACAAGTCAACATGAAAGCTGGCAGTATCGCTGTTATGAGAGAAGTCATGAAATTCGAAAAGTGAATCTTATAAAGATCAATCACAATGAACCACACACAAGATTATTTTGTCTGAGAAGATTCGCGCAAGCTGAACCAAAGACTTCAAAGGTGTGATGCATACGATCTCGACTACGAACAAAGAAAGAAAATGTACTCCAGTTGAGTTGAAGGACTTTCTTGCTACTGTTTATGGTTTTGCTTATTCCGCAGGGAGCCAGCCACAGTCAACAAAAAATGTATCAGCTGCTGCCAAAGTAAGGTCGTAGTGTTCGCCGCCGTTAAAAAAGCCGTGTCCTTGCCCCTCGTAGGTCACTATCTCGCAGAGGTTACCTGCCTTTTTTGAGTCCTCTTGGTACAGCCGAGCGCCTTGGAGGAGCCGATCTGCAGTTCCAAAAAAGATGATG
>CBFIHW010000237.1:0-730 GCA_965662325.1 uncultured Pirellulales bacterium
TGACCGTGACAGAGGCACTTCGTAAAGAAGGTGTTGTTGGCAAGTTTGTCGAATTCTTTGGTGCCGGGCTTGCTGGCATGACGCTTGCCGATCGTGCAACTATTGCCAACATGGCGCCAGAGTATGGTGCGACGATGGGCTTCTTTCCGGTTGACGCCGAGACGCTCAGCTACATGCGGCTCACCGGCCGAACTGCTGAACAGGTGGAACTTGTCGAGCGTTACACAAAAGAGCAGGGGCTCTTTCACACAGAGTCGGCGTCAACGCCAGAGTTCACAAAACGACTTTCACTTGATATGAGTACCGTAGTGCCGAGTCTTGCTGGTCCGAAGCGGCCGCAAGACAGGGTGCCGATGGTCAGCGTAAAGGAAGCATTTCAAGATGCGTTAAAGGCGCCGGCAGCGAATCGTGGCTTTGCGCTGCCTGATTCCGAAATGACGTCTCATGCAACCGTTGCAAACAATGGGCATTCAGCCGAAATCGGACACGGTGCTGTGGTGATTGCAGCGATTACAAGTTGTACCAATACAAGCAATCCCAACGTCATGGTTGCCGCTGGTCTGGTCGCCCGGAAAGCAGTTGAAAAGGGTCTGTCGGCCAAGTCGTGGGTCAAGACAAGTCTCGCCCCTGGGTCTCGAGTTGTCACAGACTATCTCGAAAAATCCGGGCTTGCGTCCGATCTCGACGCACTTGGTTTTGAGACCGTTGGCTATGGATGCACAACATGCAT
>CBFIHW010000237.1:740-2564 GCA_965662325.1 uncultured Pirellulales bacterium
TGCATTGGTAACTCGGGCCCACTTCCTGAACCGGTTGCAGCAGCAGTGACAGAGGGTGATCTCGTTGCAGCCGCAGTTCTTTCCGGCAATCGAAATTTTGAAGGCCGGGTGAATCCACTGGTGAAGGCGAACTGGCTCGCAAGCCCACCGCTTGTGGTGGCATATGCTCTTGTTGGAACAATTGATATTAATCTTGAAACAGATTCACTTGGCGAGGGCAGTGACGGTCAGCCCGTGTACTTAAAAGATATCTGGCCAACGCAGGAAGAAGTGCGTGAGACCGTGGCCACAGCAGTTGTGCCCGAGCAGTTTCAGAATCGATACGGGAATGTCTGGAACTCCAATGAACGATGGAATGCTGTGCCTACAACGGAGGGCGAGCTCTACGAGTGGCAGGGAGATAGCACGTATGTCCAGGAACCACCGTTCCTCGCAGAATTAACTCGAGAGGCAACGCCTCCAGTGAGTGTGAGTGGTGCTCGCGTGCTTCTTGCACTGGGTGATAGTGTGACGACTGACCATATTTCACCTGCCGGTGCGATCGCCAAAGACAGTCCGGCTGGACGATATCTTGTCGAGAACGGCGTGCCACCTGAAGAATTCAATAGCTATGGTGCACGTCGTGGGAATGACCGCGTCATGACACGCGGCACCTTTGCAAATATTCGCATTCGCAATCTCCTTGCACCGGGGACAGAAGGTGGTGTGACTCGTCTGTTGCCTGAAGGCGAACAGATGGCAGTCTATGACGCTGCGATGAGGTACCGTGAACGAGGCGTGCCGCTGGTTGTCCTTGCTGGTGCTGAGTATGGCACGGGCAGTTCTCGTGACTGGGCAGCCAAGGGCACGATGCTGCTCGGTGTGCGAGCTGTGATGGCGACAAGTTTCGAACGAATCCACCGTTCAAATCTTGTCGGTATGGGTGTGTTGCCACTTGTGCTTCCCAAGAGTTGGCAAGAACTCGGCCTCACAGGTGAAGAGACGTTTGATATTCCATTTGATGATCTTACGCCACGAAGCACGCTTGAAGTAACGGCAACCCGAGCAGACGGAACAACCGTGTCGCTGACGTGTACAGTTCGAATTGATACACCGGTCGAACTTGATCAGTTCAAGGTCGGTGGCATTCTGCCGTTTGTGCTGAGAAAGTTGCTGGCAGGCTAGACAGCGGCCTGCGATGAATCACGCACCGTTTTCAGTTGTGCGTTTGTTTGCGAGCATGACCCGCAGCGAGATGTATGGCACAAGGTTAAAGATCATCCACAGCAATTTGTACCACGCAAGGTACTCTAAATAGATCTGGCTGAGTTCGTCAGATGGGACCTGAAACATTTGGCTGTGAATAACTTTCATTTCTTGGGTGAGCATAACGACGCCGACCGTACTTATCACTAAGATCAAAAAGTTGATAACGGTCATCCAGAAAAAAAAGGTCTTCAACGTTTTCAGTGACATGGAAAAGTGTTCTGCGAGTTCGTGAAAGAGTGGTGCCGACTTATAAGCCGGCGATTGTTCTGTCGGCGTACAGTGCCGGTCTTCGAGACCTTCCTTACCAGAGAAATACACGTCATGCAAGCATTTGGTTAATTACAAATGCCCTTAAAATACTACTCCAAACAACAACTCACAAAAAAAACACGAGCAATAATTGTCATTTGTTACGGTAGCCGGTCGACGTGTTTTTCAGGTAGATTAATAGCTTGAAATTGTCCTAGGGGCGCGGGATTGAGTCGAGCTGCGCAGGTTTTCCCTAGGAATGATTTCATTTGTAAGAAACGTCCGTACATATTTTATAACCCGTAAGGTTTACCACTCATGTTGAGT
>CBFIHW010000238.1:0-2563 GCA_965662325.1 uncultured Pirellulales bacterium
TACACTTAGTTTTTATTTGAGGAAAATCAGTTCATGGGAAGTATTACTGCCAGCCGCACGCAACTTAGACCGGACCCGAAGTTCCAGTCACTACTTGCAAGTAAATTTATCAACTGCTTGATGCTTGATGGCAAGAAGAGTGTATCTCAGCAAATCTTTTACAAGGCTATGGATGTCGTTGGCGAAAAGATCAATGATGCCGAACCAATTGAGATCTTTACGCGTGCCGTTGAGAACGTAAAGCCCGCTGTCGAAGTGCGATCAAAACGAGTTGGTGGTGCCGCTTACCAAGTGCCCATGCAGGTAAACAGAAGTCGTCAGCAATCATTGGCCATACGTTGGATACTAATGGCAGTTCGTGAAAAGAAAGGTCGACCGACCTATCAGAAATTAGCCGAAGAAGTCATAGCGGCTTATAAACGCGAAGGTGCTGCAATCACTCGACGAGAAAATGTCCACCGCATGGCAGACGCCAATAAGGCTTTTGCCCACTTCGCTTGGTAGTCGGCCTCCGGCCGATCGTAGGACGAGACTAGTATCCAAAAGCCCTACTAATCTATCGAATTTTGATAATTGCTGGAAGCAGCATGAGCGGCTGCCCCGACGCGACCAGACTGAGCAAACGGAACTTACTGGATAGCCTGGCAACCACTGCATCACTCGGGCTAGATTGACCAAAAAGTTTAAATATTCTTGCCGCAATGGCTTCCGACGTCTGTGCTCTGTGAGGATATGGGTGATGAATTCCGCTGACACCGAGAAATTCATCAAACAAACCACGAGGCTTTGGTAGCAACAGGCGTTCTGCTGCAACCGGATCAGAAATTTCCGCGAGCTGCCCGGCCCTGAGAATAGCGTCTTCGAGAGTGCCAAGCGTATCGACAAGTCCGGCAGCCTGAGCCATCCGGCCTGTAAACACCCGCCCTTCAGCAAGTGTATCGAGATGCTCCCGATCAAGTTCTCTTCCTTGTGCGACTTTTGACGTGAAGAGACGATATATATCCTCCATGGTAGCTCGAAACGCGTCTCTCTCACTTGCCGTAAACGGTTGCTGAGAAGAAAGCCATCCTGCGTTACGACCACGGCTGACAACATCGGTATGAATGCCGTATCGATCAAGTGCATCTCCGATTGCAATCTTCCCACCAACAACTCCGATTGAACCTGTCAGTGTTCCCGGAGCTGCCACAATTTCATCTGCAGCTACGGCGATATAGTACCCGCCACTTGCGGCAGTGTCAGAAAGGCTGGCAACGATAGGCTTATTGCACCGATCGAGTTCTCTCCAAATAAGATCACTAGCGAGAGCTGATCCTCCAGGTGAATTAATTCTCATCACAAGGGCAGCTACCGATGCATCTTCTGTTGCTTGTCGTATTGCCTTTGAAATGGTTTCAGAACCAGCGGCACTTCCACCGAACATACCAACACTTCCTTTGCCATCAACAATTTCTCCTAGAACATGAATAATGGCTATCCGTTTCGATACTTTTTTTTGTGATTTTTTTTCAGAACCAGAGAGAACGTCTACGAGCTTCATAAGCCCAGTAAATCCTGAAAAGTCAGTATCTACGTCCCGCTTTCCATAATCACGTTTGAACTCAATGTCTGTATCGGACAAACGACCAGAAAGACCGCTTAACACTTCATCTTCATAGGCAATGCCATCGATGAGCAATGCCTGCACAGCCTGATCTGGCGTAAAAACGCCAACATCAATTAACTCTCGAACTTTCTTCTTCTTGAGATTTCGATCTTTTGAAATTTGTTCCACCATCTGTTCAAAGAGATCACCAACGAACACCTCGTATTGTTGACGCAACTGAGGACTCATTGAAGATCGAGTAAGAGGCTCACCGGCGCCTTTAAATTCACCAACCTGCAAAATCTCTGCCTGAATACCCAACCTATCAAGCAGTCCTTTGTAAAATGTTACTTCTGTTCGGACGCCGGTAATTGCCAGCGTCGCAGCAGGTGGCATCACGATTCTGTCGCACGCTGCAGCAACGCTATAGTCAAGTGGTTCTCCGCTAATGAGATGCGCGACAATCGGCTTACCTGCCTCGTGAATATGCTGAATAGCCTCCCGTAGTTCCGATACCCGGGCACGTCCAAGTTCTGGAGATTGAATCGAGAGAAGTACTCCACGTACACTTTTATCTTTCGCTGCTTTTTCCAGTCGCTGTAAAAAACGACTCAATTGCGGCGAAACATCACCAAGCAATCCTTCCTGGCCAACACCATCTGGAAGAGATCCGGTGAGCCTGATTCCGGCAATGATTCCGTCTTCGGCAGCGAATAAACTTGTCCCACTCAATCCAGACAGTTGAACAATAAAACAGAAAGCCACTGCGGAAATCCAAAGTTTTGATTGCCAGTGACGAAAAGGCCCGGGTTTCTGAACCACACAAAGAGTGTTCATCGTCTCTCCTGATTGTTGGAAAAAGCAGGCCGCTGTATTTCACTCATGACATACACCGCCTCCAACGAATAGTGTAGTAACTCTCTCAGTAATGAGGTGATTGAGGAGCTTGGGGCAACCCTCAAAACGACCTTGACAATG
>CBFIHW010000239.1:0-2561 GCA_965662325.1 uncultured Pirellulales bacterium
CCAGCGACAGTGTAAAGAAAGTCAGTGCCGTAGAGCAGGTCGACTCGACCACCCAGGCTCAACTGATCTTCCTTTAGAATCCGCTCGTTGATGAGGTAGAGCTGGTTCATCTGTCCCTGCCAGGCACGATCATTAAAGGTGATTGGACCATTCCAATCTGCTCCCCACGCGTTGGCGCCAATACCAACGTCAATGAAACCGTAAGTTTCAATTCCTCGGTTCATTAAAAAGTCTGTTTCAAGATACCGAGTCGCACCTTCTTCAATAGCGGCTTCTTGGGGAGCGGCAGCTCGATATTGGTACACATCTTCATCAGGAACACCTGCTCGTGGCATGAGTGTGACCGGAGCCGGTACATCATTCTGTACATAGGATTCATTGAGTGTGCTGTCGATGACGGCTGCAGTTTCACCGGCGAGAAGTGTAGTGCCCGCAAGACTGGCAATAACACATGACGCGAGGGTATTCCTTGTGAACTTTGTCATGTGATTTCAATGCGATGAATCAAGAAAGAGCCCTATCTGCTTACATATTGATTTACAAGTGCGAGGGCCAAATAAATAACACTATCTATTCATTCGACACTTGTGGCTGCTGGGACGCACAGCCGAAATCAGATGGGAAATCTCATTAAAATCGATACAACTTTACAGAAATTCATCCCACTTATCTGCTCAACGAACTGCTTAGTATCAGGCGTGCTTTGCTCGACGAATCAACGAATGAATTACTCGTACGAACAGTTCTGTTTTAAAAGGTGTGAGAATGATTTTCCTGAGGTGATCAACCTTTGCATGATGCGTTAGAATTTCCCGTTGACGATCCGCACCGATAAGGAACACAGGACATTTAGCAAGGTATGGATCCCATGAGAAAGCATTAAATGTCTTTAAAGCAACTTTGAGTTGTTTGTGTGCACTGATGATAAGGAGGTCAGGCTTTGGCCAATTTTTAAAGCGGAATTCAACACCTTCAGGCCGTTGGGTCGAAAGTACCCGAAAACCTTCTTTTTTTAAAAAACCAGACAATTTCTCCAAAGAGGTTTCATCCGGTTCGAATACCAGGACGGTTTTAACTTCCTTTTTCAAACGCCGTGCTTGGTTCTCCATCCGCTGTCCGTGGATCTTGGGCTCACCACGTCTAACGAACTGTCTGATATTGGAGTCACGGCGAAATAAAATTTTTGATGCCATACAAAATGGTAGGCAGCAGTTTTAACATGTCTAAAAATTTAGATCGTTCACTCGATGCTGCTTAAGCCAGGTAAGTGAGACTGAACTTTATTTGTAGACAAGCTGCATCCATGTGTTTTTGACACCCTACTTGGTTGGTCGCGAGGACATGCTTTTTTTTGTCTATTTTGGGGAAAATAGGGAAACCAGAAGAACGGAACGTTGTTCCGGTCTATGAGTTTCGTAACCAACTTTTTCGGTGAAATAAAAAATGAGTCGAGCCTGTTAACAATCATCACAGTTCTCGGTTTACACATTAAGTAAATCTACAGGGAGGTAGAGACCGCACAGGGAGGCAAGAATGGATCCGCATGAAACAGAGGCAAAAGCAGCCGTCAGTTTGATTAAGGACTTTTACGGAAGCGTTGATTCCACTGACAAAAGAAAAAGCTTCACCAAACAATATGTTTGCGCGGCTGGTGAATCGAGTAACGAGCTTGACCAAGATCTGCCGGCGGTAAGTGCGAAGATAATAGTTCAGATTTGAGGAGTAGTATGAATACACGGGATTTTCAACAATCATGCCCAGTCTGCGGACGCCTCGTCCGAATTGATAAAAGTTTAAAATTTACAACCGTCGTTTGTCAGCATTGCGGTGGCAATTTTTCGGCTACTGGAGAAGAACTAGTTGTTACTACCACTGAAAAACTTCCAGGCGCACGTGGAAGAAAAATAGACGCACTCCTTTGCAAGAGCGATCGTCTGCTTTGCTCAAAAAAACTGAGCTTCTGTTAAAATTTTGCGAGCTCTCGAAACGAGTAGGGCAGTCACAGAGGAACGCACCTCCTGCTTGGGTTGATGCCCTTGCGAATGTCTTTCTTATCTTCTTTTACCTGTGTCTACGCTTCTCAAGCGCCTCCATGCAGTTCAGAAACTGGTTTTCCCACATCAGTCACTCAGAATAGCTAAAACTTTTTTGACGAGAATTCTTCTCTCGGCCTCAAAAAGACAATAGAATTTAAATCTGTGGTCAGATAAGGGAATTTTGCGTTGCGATACCATGTCCTGTTTGGAAGGGCTGTTTATGAGCAGAGCTTTCACAAGTACCTGGAATCGATGGGGAGCTTGCCTCGTTGTGTGCGGTGTACTTAGCTCCGTGTATGCCGATAAACCACCGACTGTTGGTGATGGTCAACTAGGAGTCCCAATCACTTGGGAAGACTGTGGTGACGAACCCAACAGTGTGTGCATGCTTCAGAAGACACGTGACAATGTGTTGTACCTGACACCAAACGAATCTTTTTTTCCTGAGCGTGGGTTGGTAGCGGCTGGTCAGGGTCAGGTCCCTGATCTTGAAAATCTGAATAGTGGAAAGTCATTTGCTTGGAT
>CBFIHW010000240.1:0-2539 GCA_965662325.1 uncultured Pirellulales bacterium
CTGAATTCGACTCACCGGGTCGTCAGTATGTTTTTTACGAGTTTGGTAATTAAAATTTTCCACAACCCATATCCGGCCACGATCATCAAAGCAGAAGGCAATCGGCTCAGCAATATCCGGCTCAGCAGCAAAAACAGAGACTTCAAACCCGTCTGGAATCGCCATTTTTGAAACCGCCTCTGCTGGCACTAAAAATGGAGCGTCGCTGTCCTTGTGCTGTTTTTTGGGAAGTTGATTACGGCCGTCACCAGCGGTTGCACAAGAAATCGTGATTCCATGCGCGATAACGATCACAGCCACTGCAACATGAAGAACGACCTTCTTGATTACGTCAGAGAAACGCTGCGTTGATCGATTTGTCATGGCAACTCCACTTGCTCGGTCGTCCTCAAATATTTCACAAGATCAATGACCTCTTGCGGCTTCATGGCATCCAATTGCCCATCCGGCATCATCGACTGTGGTGAAATCTTGCGGAAGTCAATATCGTCCTTAGCAATGACAACTCTCGGCTGCTCCGGTGTTCGCAAGACAATTTTCGTGTCGTCTTCTTCAGCCAATACACCATTTACAACACGACCATCAACTGTTAGCACCGACACGGTCCTGTACGCATAGGGAACATCCAAACTGGGATACACGCTATTCAATAATATGTAATCAAGATTCGCACGATTTGCACCAGTGAGTTCAGGGCCTACGTTTCCACCTTCTCCATACAGCACATGGCAGGCGGCACACGTCTTCTGAAACACGGCCCTACCCCTTGAAGCATCTGCTGCTGCAATAGCTGCAGGATTACACAACTTTTTATATTTTTTTATGAGGTGTTCTCGTTCTGCACCAACAACAGGCAGTGCGCCGTACACAGTGGTAAACCTTTTTCCAAGAAGATTCTTTAGCGTTCGAGCCACCTGCACTGGAACCGCACCAGGTTGTATCTGATTCGACTTCAAAGCTTCCAGCAATGCTTCAGCGTAAACTTTCCTGGAGGCGAGTGTTTCGACAACTGCTCGCTGTTGCTGAGAATTTAACTCTGGATAACGTGAGATAAGTACGGCTGGCGCTTCGTCATTTCTGACCACTGCGTAACCACGTATTGCACTCAGCGTCAGCGATGGTTCATCGATGAGCACTTTGAGCAGTTGTGAAGCCTCTTGGTTCTGCTGCTCGAGCAACAGACTTAGTGTTGAGCAGCGTTGGGAAGCGGCTACGCTTGAATCTTGAACACACGCCAGAGCACTTGCGATCGCTTTCGTATCGCCAAAGATTTGAGAGATCGCCAGAGCATATTGACGCACCGAAGCACTTGTGCTGCACGCAAGTGTATTACTTAGCGTCGACCAACCCTCGGGAGCACGAACGCTCCTGCGACCTTCAAGCCCAAGGAGCATGCCCTTCAGCAGAGCGGACTGAACACTTGTGTCTACTGTAGACCCAACGGCAGTGACTACAAGCTGAAAAGAATCGACTTCGTCACTTCCAACCACGTCTTTACCAGCACAGTCGAAAGACAACAGGCTGAAAAGGACAAATACCGTTACGGCATATCGTAAATACGCTGGCATGGCTCATTCCTCAGTTGTGACACTGCATGCTGGCAAAGTAAATTCCGGCAATCGAACGATTTCACCACCTTTAAGTGCCGATTCATGAGCACAGATTCCAACACTTGTCCAATTGGCACTCGTGAGAGCATTGGGCCACGGATCACGATCAGCGAGGATAGATGTCACGAATTCGTGAACAAGATGTGGATGCGAACCCCCATGACCACCACCTTGCAAGAATGATAGATGATCTGCGTCGTGAATTTCCTGTGGAAGCGTAAACCTCCGTATCGACTCCGGAAGAAGGTGAGCATAGTCGGGAACTACAATTTTCTCGGGAATCTCTGGCTCTGGCTTTTTGGCTGTATGAATAACATGGGGCTCATTTTCCACTAATGTCCATTCAAAACTCTTTTTCGTTCCATAAACATCAAAACTCTCACGGTACTGTCTAGCAACGTCGTACAGACACCGCCAAACATGTGCAGTCAGATCACTGTCTCGCAGTTTGATATGACATGATTCAACAGCAAATTGGTTCCCAGATTTTTCAGCAATATCATCACGCACCGTGCCTGAACCAAAACAACTTACATACTCAGCAAAATCATTGAGTAATCCAAGACAAGGACTTACAACATGCGTGGCGTAGTGCATGGGGATCATGCGTTCCCAATAATCAGGCCATCCATCCATATCCTGAGGATGTGATGCTGCTACATGTTGAATTTTCCCAAGCTCACCTTTTTCATAGAGCTCTTTTATAAAAAGAAATTCTCGGCTGTAGACAACTGTTTCAGCCATCATGTATTTCAGGCCAGTGGTTTGTACCTTTTCAACAATCTGACGGCATTCGTCAATTGTTGTTGCCATAGGCACAGTACACATCACGTGCTTCCCTGCATCGAGTGCTTTGAGTGACATCCACGCATGGTCAGGGATTGGACTATTGATATGAACAAAGTCGATGTCTTTGTCTGCAAGGACAT
>CBFIHW010000241.1:0-2538 GCA_965662325.1 uncultured Pirellulales bacterium
ACAGGCCATTAAGTCAAGTGACGCATCTGGAATATCTCGATTGCAAGTGTCTTATGATCCGAGTCTTACGCCCTATGGAAATTTACCAGGTGGAGCGTTGTCGGCGCGGCAGCGGCATTTCGTTGAACAAATCTGGCAACCTGTGGCACGCCCACGCTTGGTGGAGGCTGGCTTTTGGCGTGTGGCGAGCATCGCTTGATGATTGGCGTGCTCTCGGCAATATTCTAACGTTTTGCGCTGTTCCTTTTGATACAAGTTGGTAACGAGTCAAGTTGTGGTGACGTTGTGAATCAAATTGATCTGAAATTAGACAATGCAGGTGCTCGATAATGGCTGACCAATCTCTTGAATCAACGGTGCATCGCATGCTGACCCTCGCTATCAGTTTGCATCAAGAAGAACGACTGGATGAAGCAGAAGATATCTACCGCCGCGTTTTGGATATTGCACCACGCCATTCAGGTGCTTTACATTTTTTTGGAGTGATTCAACATCAACGAGGTGATAGTGAGACAGCAGCTCTTTTAATTAGGCAGGCAGTCAAGTTTGATCCTGACTACCATGACGCTCGCGTAAATCTGGGAAATGTACTTAAGGAGCAAGGTTTATTTGGTGAGGCGGAAAATGAATACCTTAAGGTTGTTGAGGCTCATCCGAACAATGCAACTGCTCGAAATAATCTGGGAGTAGTTTTAAAAGCCCAGAAAAAGTTCGAGGCAGCAGCAACAGAGTTCGAGCAAGCCACTATTCTAGCTCCGGAAAATAGGGACGCTTTTCAAAATTTAGGCAATGCTTTAAAAGCCTGTGGCCGGCAGGAAGAGGCGTTGACCGCGTATCGGCGCGCGCTTGAGATCGATCCGAGTCGTTGTGATTCGCACTTGGTTTTAGGACGCACTCTTAATGCATTTGGACGAATGGATGAAGCGTTGTCCGTCTATCAGAAATGGCTGGAATTGGAACCGGACAATCCAGTTGCCCAGCACATGTTGAATGCTTGTGATGGGGCGATCGTTCCAGAAAAGTGCTCGGAGGGGTTTATCCAACAGACCTTCGACTCCTTCGCTGATAGTTTCAACGAAGTCTTAGAGCACTTGAACTACCATGCTCCCGAGTTGGTGGGACGAGCTGTGGCAAGTCTGCTCTCGACACATGAAGAATTGAGCGTTCTGGATGCCGGTTGTGGCACAGGGCTTTGTGGAAAGCTGTTGCGTGATAAGGCTAGTCAGCTGATCGGGGTTGATTTGTCGCCAAAAATGCTCGATCAGGCGAAGGCTGCCAAGTTTTACGACCAACTCATCGTTGCTGAGTTAACACAATATATGCAAGAGCAAACAGCGGCGTTCGATCTCATCGTGAGTGCTGACACCCTGATTTATTTCGGTGCGCTGAGTCCTGTCTTTCAAGCTGCGCGAAAAGCGTTACGGGATGATGGAGCTTTTATTTTTACGCTTGAAAAAGAAGAGCTCGGTTGCGATACGACAAAATTTCGTCTGAATCCGCATGGACGCTACAGCCATGATGAAGATCACGTGAAAGAGCTCCTACTGGAACAGGGCTTCCGAATTGATCTTTTCAAGGTCGTCGTGCTGCGTACCGAAGCGGGGAAGCCTGTCGATGGCTTGTTAATTGGTGCTAGAAAATCAGCCGAAATCGATGCTTGACTTCTTAGTCAAAAATGAATTTTGGCAGATTACGAGCGGAATAGCCTGTTACCTGTGCTGGAATGCTCAAACGGGATATACTCGCCAACACGGCGCGGAGGTATTTCTTGGCTGGCTTTGGACACTCAGAAACTGCGCGGCCATGAGTTATCGGTGGACTCGATTACGGACGTTGTGCGATGACAAAAGCTTCTCAGAAAGACAGAACATTCAAGGTAACGACCTCCTTGGGAAAGGACGTTCTGCTCTTCTACCGTATGAATGCACGGGAAGAGTTGGGAGGTCTGTTCAGCTTTGCGATTGAACTCCTGTCAACCGATTCCGCTCTTGATATTACTCGAGTACTAGGACAGGGGATGACGGTCTCGACTCCCTTGCCGAAGGGCGGAACGCGTGATTTTCATGGAATCGTAAGCAGATTCAAATATGCGGGGACCCAAGGTGGTTTTGCAAAGTACGAAGCGACATTGGTGCCGTGGTTCTGGTGTCTGACGCGAACAGCAGACTGTCGTATCTTTCAAAAAATGACCGCGCCAGAAATTATCAAGAAGGTATTTCGTGATCATGGTTTCACTGACTTCGCGGACAAGTTAAGCGGGAAATACGTTGAACGTGAATATTGCGTGCAGTATCGAGAAAGTGATTTTAGCTTTGTCAGTCGTTTGATGGAGCAGGAAGGGATCTACTATTATTTCCAACATGCAAAGGGAAAGCACTCTCTTTGCCTGTCCGATAATTATGGCTCACATGGTGCGGTGTCAGGCTACGCAAAGATCCCCTATTTCCCACCGGATAGACACGGTCGACGTGAACGTGATCATGTTTACGATTGGGCAGTGACTCAGGAAGTAAGTACCGGAACAGTTGCCTTGAATGA
>CBFIHW010000242.1:0-2490 GCA_965662325.1 uncultured Pirellulales bacterium
AGAAACACGGATTTCTGGCGGGCAATCTGACCTATTATGTGGGTGGCTTTCATGCCAGTTGGAATCTTCGTGAGCATGAAACGCTCGGTCTGACTCACCCTTTTTTTCATGACCTTCGGAGCCGTGGGGTCGGTCTCGCTGATAGCAGCGGCAGTAATCAAGACGATACCGGACTCGGAAATGATTTCTCGGGTTGGGAATTTTATAAAGACACGCGGGTGATGTACGGCACAGTCCTCGTGGGTGATAAGACTTATCGTCATCCGGTGCCTGACCGAATGCATTGGCGCCCAGATCGCATGGTCTGTGAGTATGAGTTGGATGGCATTCGATTGCATGAGGAGAAGTTCATTGCCGGTAATGACGTTGCCTGTTCTGTGATCACATCATCGAAACCTGTGACGCTGCGAATTGCCGGGCAGAGTTATTTTGGTCGGCACAGTTTGACCAGTACGGCGTCGATCAATTTTGATGCATCGCGAAATGCAATTCATATTACTGAGGGTGGCACCACCAAGTGCATGCCGGAAACGAATCGCTCAGAGAAGTCTGCTCCTATCATGTATCAAGGGATGAGTACGGTTTTGACAGCCTCCCAAAGACTGGATGATGTGCATGAATTCACTGATGGTCCTGACGGTGAAAAAAAATATTCGTTTGATCTCAAATGCGATCAGGCGGGAGTAACGCTCGTCTGGTCCATGCATGATGAATATGAGGTGGCGAGCAGGCGGGCTACAGAAGTTGTGAAGGCTCCCAGCAGTTGGAAGACGGAAAAAACTCGGGACATGAATCGTCAGCTCAATCAGCAGATTCCATGGTTTCGTTGTTCAGAGAATAAGTTTGAGGAAATTTATTATTACCTCTGGTCGCTTTATCTGATGTACTACATCGACGTACAGCGTGGCTGGGAGATGGAGTCGCACACTCAGACTGCGGTCAATAACTTTCTTGGTATGCATCGATATGATGCGACTTTTCAAATCAAGGTTGGGTCTTGGACTGGCAACAAGAAGAAGTATGCCTATGGCAATGTACTGACTTGGAAGCACCTGTTTGCGAGTGGGAACTATCGCAAGTCACCGAATGGTATTGTTGCATTCGCTGATAACAAAGGGACAACCTGGCATTCGGGTGTGTATGGTGTTGAACATTCCGAACATGTACTTGGCGCGTGGCAGATTTACCAACATAGCGGCGATATTGGATTTATTCGCGAATGCTATCAGGGATATTTTCGCGAAGTGTTCTGGGATGGTATTCCGTCTTTCTTTGGTAACCATTTCAGGGTTAGCGAAGTTTTGTGTGAAATGGCTCGTCTGGTAGGGCAGGAAGAAGACATTTCTCATTGGCAGCAGTTGGTCCGTAGTTCTCCCAAGGACTTGGAAAACTATTTCGAACAGCGCTGGGAAGCGAATGGGCACCGGAATTTTTTCGCGGGTCCCAAGAACGGAATGCTGATGACGACCGGCTTGTGGCATCTTCGTTCAAAATACTTTCCAAGAGACTTAGCAAAGAAGATGGTAACCTCGTGGGCGCTGAATTCCGAAGACGGTTTTCAGGGTGCGATTTTTCCAAGCGCGATGTCCGGTCGGGCGATGAAAAAATTTGACACGCCTGTTGATCACTCTTTTGGGTATACGCCGGACACGGCCTATTTCACCTTGGATGGGATGTTCCGGCAGGGATTGGGTGATCCTGCCTGGCGACTCACATTGAATCATCTTGAAAAATATAACTTTCATCCTGAGTGGAAGTTGCCTGTCGCACCAGAAGCTTACACTCGCTCGTTAAGACTATTTGGTGATCAGTATTCCAATTTCAATGCAGGTAAAATCCTCCTTTTCATTGAGGGGTTAGCTGGGTTGGAATATTCTCTTCCTGAGGATCGATTGATGGTACGCGACACGATGCCACCGGGTTGGGATTGGATGGAGTTTCGTTTACCTTTGGAATTGCCATCACGCAAGAATCCGCAACAGTTCCAGAAGCATTGGCCCACGATACGTTTTGAGAGGTCCCAAAGCGGAGCCGCGATAACCAAGACGGTGCGCGTCACTGACTGTCCTTTAGGGATCACGATCGAAGCGTGGTCCGAGGGGAAGCAGGTCGTTGCTGCGACAAGGCAACCCGAGGAAGGATCTGATGCTGTCGATTCCAGATTTCCTGATTACAGGGGTTTTCGTTTTGAGGATGGCAGTTCGGCTCAGGTTGAGTTGCGTTTGCTTTCACCTTGATCCGTACCTTACCCTGCCATGGAACCTCAATGAAAAGTATTGCTAAAACGCTTGTGTTGTGGCTGACCGCTGGTCTGTGTTCCCAGTCCCTATTCGCGAATGAATCACCTAATGTGCTGTTCATCGCTGTGGACGACTTGCGTGATTGGGTCGGCCATTTGGATGGCAATCCGCAAGCAAAGACGCCAAATATTGATCGTCTTGCCAAGCGTGGTGTTTCCTTTGGGAACGCGCACTGTGCGGCACCCTTGTG
>CBFIHW010000243.1:0-2460 GCA_965662325.1 uncultured Pirellulales bacterium
GTACTTTTTTCAAATGCCTGAACGACAGATTCTTGCTGGCTTGATGCAGCTGAAAGCTGTTTGGCTGTGGATGTTAATTCAACCCCCGATCGCTTTACCTGAGAAACGATCTCACGGAGGCTGCCTGTCATTGCACCAATATCGTGAAGCAATTGACCCGATTCATCAGTGCAAGAGATCGTAGCCTCGTCAAGAACTGCACCAGTAAGATCACCCTCGGCCACACGCTGGGCTGCTTTTGCAGACTGCTCAATACGGCGAGTCAGGCTCGCAGTTAACCAATAAATGAGTCCAAGAACAGTTGAAAATCCAATGATGGCTACAGCCAGTGTAAAAAGGAGGGGGCCGCTGATCTTTGCGACAACATCTTTTCGCGGCAGTTCCATCACAACAGTCCATGAGCCAGTGGGGACTTCTTTTGCGGCATAGAAACATGTCTCTTTTGATAACGGGTCGGTGTCGGATAGAAGATCTTTTGTAATGGATGGTCCTGTACTGCCATCGTGGAACTTCTTCAAGATGGTCGCGTATTCGGTATCACTAATTTTCTTTGTTTTCATATCAGCCCCATCAACAGTGGAGGCAATGACAGAACCCAGCCGACTGACAAGGATGATGTCAATGTTCCAGCCAGCTTCCTTCTGCCGAGTCTTAATAGCTTCAAGGTCGTCTGTCAGTTGGTCGAGTGCGCGATCAACGCCGGCAACGCCAGCAAATTTGCCATCGATCATGATGGGAAAGGTTTGCTCGACCATGAATTTGCCCTCATAGTCGTAGGGTTCGGTCACCATGGCCTTGTCTGTCTCGGCTGGATTTTCAGCTCGCTTTTTGCAGCCTTCGTAATAGAGTTTTTCAAGACCAACAAGAGGTTCGAGGCTTATCTTGGTGTCATCGGAGAGTTCACGAAAGTAATACGGAAGAAACCTTCCATTCTCACCAAGTGCCTCTTTGGGAAGTGAATCGAGAGTTTCTGCATCCTTGCCATCAGCATTTGGTTCATATCCAAAATAGGCGGCCGTAAATTGGGGGTTTCCTTCAAGAACTGATTTGGCAAGTGCCATAGAGTCTTCGCGCTCGCCAAAAAGCCCATGTTCAGCGGCCATTGCCATTGTGCGAGAGGCAGTAACGGCCTGAAGCGTGCCGCGGTCAATCTCTTTGGCAATAACAGCGGTGCGCTCACGCAGGATTTCCTCAGCAAGCTCTAGAAGTGCATTCTCGACACTTTCTGAATTCGTGATGTGGATCACTGTAAAAATAATTGCTGCGGGCAGAATGCCAAGCAGTAACATGCGATGCCGAATGCCAAGATTTGGTATTTTCATGATGGAATCTGACGTGCCGAAAAGCAGCAGGTGGGGCGTACCGTAAGAAAATGCGATCGATGCAGAACCTATAGAATAGGCTACCCTGTAAACTTGTTCCGGTCAGGAAGAAAAAGCGGGCAGTTGATCAATTTGCTGGTCCGTACAACCGTTAAAGTCAGATTCTGCTGTTTAGGGCGGCTTTTGTTGGCAAAAGTATTTGAAAACCTCTGAGGAGCGCATGGCTTCTGCACCGAAATGAATCTCATGAACACGACGCAACACGAGGACCCAACGGCTGACTGGCGGCTCCAGGATTACGCAGCCATTCTTTTTGATTGTGATGGCACCCTTGCTGACACGATGCCTGCTCACTATCGAGCGTGGCTTCATGTGACAAAACACCATGGCATTTTGTTCGATGAAGACCGTTTCTATGCTCTTGGTGGTCGGCCAACGCGAGATATTCTTGCCACACTCGCGAATGAGGCATCAATCGAAATTGATCTCGATCTAGCGTCAGAGATGAAAGAGGTGGCTTTTCTCGATCAGGTGAATCATATCAAGGCAATTGACCCTGTGATTGCCGCAGTTCGTCGCGCCCACGGACATGTCCCAGTAGCAGTCGTTACGGGTGGGTATCATGACGTCTGTGAGAAAATTCTTCTCCAGATTGGTATCCGTGAGTTTTTTGATTGTATCGTTGCCAGTGAAGATACGAGCCGACACAAACCAGACCCCGACCCATTTCTTGAAGCAGCCCGTCGCCTTGGTGTTGCCCCAGAAGGATGCCTCGTGTGGGAAGATAGCGATCTTGGTATCGAAGCAGCTCGTCGAGCAGGAATGACTTGGATTGATGTACGATCGTTTCACCAACCGGAACGACTGACGTGACGAAACCCTTACGCTGATGCCAGAGTTGTCCAGTGAAACCAAATCACAACAACAAATCATTGCCATTGAGTGAGTCAGTTACTGCACAGGATATCCTTGATGCAGCTGAGCGAATTGCGGATGGTATCTACCGTTCTCCTTGCCCACCGAGTATCCCGCTTTCGGAGCTCACAGGCTGTGACGTGTTCTGCAAACTCGATCTACTACAGCGAACGGGCTCATTCAAGGAGCGTGGTGCACGAAATGCACTTTTGCTTCTTGATGA
>CBFIHW010000244.1:0-2447 GCA_965662325.1 uncultured Pirellulales bacterium
GTTCGCCATCGTAGGTTGTAATCTCGACCATCTTAGATGGAAAGCCGAGTAATTGAATTCTTGACTGGTAAAAGCGCTACAATCATCAGATTCAGCACTTCGAGCAGGCAATCTAAGCAAAAACGAGCGATTGTAGGCTTCTCTGGAGTCCCCCAAATCGGGCTTTTGCCTCAGATGGCGCCTGACGGAGAGGAAATTTCCGGCGACATGCCATAGACCATCTGCCCTGCCCCGGAAGGCCCTCGTTTTCCTGGATTCAGAACTGTCCATAATCGTCGCATTTCCGAACGTACGCGGACATCCATTGCATCACCATACGGACGCTTATCCGCGAGATTGTATCGCTCAAGTTCTAACCGTGCTGTCAAACTTGTTCGGTCACCCACCATCCCGCTAGCTTTTACTTTCGTACGATGAGAATCCTGAGAAAGCACTTCCGCGTGAACAGTAAGTACTTTTCCAGGTTCCACAAAGTCACCGTATTTCACGTTGCGGGCAGTACGCAGGACAACAATACTGTTCGCGAAATCCTCACCCAGACGTATTGTCCAAGCAGCTGCCTGCGTCATCGCCTCCAACATAAAAACACCGGGGAGGACAGGGAACCTTGGGAAATGGTCTGCCAGATACTCCTCCGACAAAGATACCGCCTTCACTGCAGTAATACTCTTCCCTGGCTCAACCTCGACAATTCGATCAAGAAGCGTGAATCGCATAGCCCTACCATTTCTGGAAACTGATCAATATCTCATTTTCGACCAAAAACCTCATCAGCTCACCGAAAGGGAGTATAAAGTTTGTTGTGAGAGACACAACGCAGAAACCCGGCACTCGGCGTAAATCTGACCAGAATTGAACGTAGCCGGACGACAAGACTCGCGCAACCCGTAAGGTCAAAGCTCAAAACTCACTAACTGGACTCGACAGAGATACATACCAAAGGTCAAAAAGCCAATACTTTTGATATTCGGAAAACCATGTGCTTTTGTTCCAGCTGCGAGCGGCCATGACCCCGCTGACTGTGCCGTAATTTACCCTCACTGTACTTTCACGATACTCTGTGCTGTTACCTTCTCATTCGAGAATGCGTTCAAGAGTATTTTTAACCTGCTTTTCTCATTCACTTGCCATGCCTCTTCTTCTCACTGTTCGGACCAACTCGTTAGATAACGAATTGCCATATCGATCTCTGTCTGTTCAGGGCCTTCTTCCTGAGTTTACAGCAACACAAAGTCTTACTGACATCAAGCAACTACCAGTACTTTGTGACAACCAACCAGCACGACTTTGTGACTTCTTTCGTGTCGATGGAAACCCAGAAGATGAACAAATCGAATGTTTTGGTGACTTCTCACGGGTTCATTTTCTTGGAGCAGGTATGCAATCAGGAACAATTGTTGTGCAAGGGAATGTCGGTCGGCATTCAGGAGAACAGATGAGCGGAGGAAAGCTTCTTGTCAAAGGATCGGCGGCTGATTGGCTTGCGTGCGGAATGCAAGGGGGCGAAATTCATGTTCACGGTGACGCAGCAAACAATGCTGTTGGGTCTCTCCCTGGCGATCGACAAGGCATGACTGGCGGCCGTGTGTTTATTGATGGCTCTGTGGGTGCACTGGCCGGCAGCAGAATGCGAAGAGGCCTCCTCGCCATTGGAGGAAATGCGGGTGAAGCAACAGGCTTTGAACTTCTGGCCGGCACGATTCTTGTTGCCGGACAGCCTGGACGTCATACGGGCCTCGGAATGCGACGAGGTTCAATTGTGCTCCTTGGAAACAAAAATTTTTGTCATGAAACTTCGACGTACCTTCCGCCAACATTTCTTCAGGGAGGCATCTGGCGCCCTGCTTTCATGGCACTTTTGGGGAGACACCTCGTCAATACTGGTTTCTCAGCAGCTCGAAAAACTGCATGGACAGATCCTTGGCAGCAGTGGCACGGAGACAGCTTGGCCGGATGTCGTGGTGAAATCCTGACACCTGCATATGCATAACCTGCAATGCGCCGCTTCCTCAGACGGGTATTTTGCCGCGATTTTCTTGAGGCCGCTTCCTCTGCGTCCTTTTTTTAGCTACCTTATTCCCTCTGTGGACGTGATTCTTACAGCTATAAGAATCGGCCAATTTGACTTTCTCACCCTGATAATGTCGTTGTCCACAAAAAATAAAACAAAACCCAATTAACGAAATGCTCCATGCCCACGATCAGCCAACTTGTCCGTAGCCGTCGACGACCAAAACGCCGGTTTTCGAAATCACCGGTACTTGATAGATGCCCGCAAAAACGCGGAGTCTGCCTACAAGTTCGAACGATGACTCCAAAGAAACCTAACTCTGCTCTACGGAAAATTGCTCGTGTACGTTTATCGAACCAAAAAGAAGTGACAGTCTACATCCCCGGCGAAGGGCACAACCTTCAGGAACATTCAATTGTTCTCATCCGCGGTGGTC
>CBFIHW010000245.1:0-2415 GCA_965662325.1 uncultured Pirellulales bacterium
CAACATGCTGCGATCTGCCTTGAGACAGAATGTTTTCCGGATGCCATAAACCAGACAGACTGGCACGGCGAATGGCCGTCTGGTCGATTAAATCCTGGTGAAACGTACAAGCACACCATGGTGCATCGCTTTACCACCGGATACTAGTTCGAGTCAGTTCCAGTCAGATAACCCATCGAGTCCATCCACTCAACGACTCGGTCGGGCCACGCATCAACAGGCAGGCCCTTCTTTTTCATGCCAAAACCATGCCCACCCTTTGCGTACACATGCACCTCACAAGGGACATTGTGCTTCTTGTACTCAACGGCAAGAAGAAAACTACTACTCGCGGTCCAAGGATCATCTGCCGCATGAACGAGACACAGTGGTGGTGATGTATCTTTCACAGTGATAGCCGAAAGGAGTGGCCCCTCAGTACCACGCTCAACGAGATAGGCTGGATAAACGGGAATAGCAAAACTTGGTGTTGGATTGTTAATATCAAGCTTTTCATCAATTTCGTACGTGCGTTCGCTTCCATGCAAGCATGTCATAACAGTGAGATTTCCGCCTGCAGAAAAGCCAAGCATTCCGATTCGATCTGGATCAATGCCCCATTCTTCTGCGTGATGATGAATCATTCCAATCGCTCGTTGCGCATCCTGGAGAGCAACTTCCTGTGATGATGGAACACGATACTTCAGAAGAATTGCCGTCACTCCATGTTCTGTAAGAAACTCACAAACATCTGTGCCCTCATGCTCATAGGCTAAAATTTTGTAGCCACCGCCGGGGCAAACAAGTACTGCGGCACCATTTGGATCATTTGGACGATACACCGTCATTTGCGGCCGAGTCACATTGGTTATCCGTAGAATTTCATTCTTGTTTGTTCGCACTTCCTCGGAAGATTCGGCCTTCTGCCCGGAAAGTGGAACACCATCTGGCCAAAGATCAAACACAAGTGGATCTGCCGTCAGATCAGATGACATCCCAAGCAACAGCATGAAGTAAACAAAGCACATCACCCACGTTTTGATTGAAAGCATTCCCCTACCCTTTTTGGAAAACAAGAGCCTCTTAATACAGCAAATGTCGCTATGACTTTTGCTTACTCTTCTGTTTCTTTTTTTGGCCACGTCGCGGCGGATCAACAAGTGGCACCTTCAACTCTTTTCGTAATCTATCAAGTTCTCCATGCAACTCTTTTTGTGCTTCTGCATACTGCGCTTGATCATAAACATTCTTCATTTCATGAGCGTCCTGCTTCCTGTCAATGAGCGTCCAATAATTCATATCGGGCTCATAAAAATGAAAGAGTTTATAACGGTCTGTCACAACACCGTAGTGTTTCCGAACACTATGAGCTCCTGGAAACTCATAGTAGTGATAGTAAAAGCTTTCTCGCCAATCGTCTGGCCGTTGACCAGCTAATAATGGACCAAGACTTTTCCCGTGCATATCGGATGGAATGGATTGTTCAGCAGCCTCAAGAAACGTTTCCGGGAAATCGAGTATGGACACAATTGCATCTGATGTCGTACCTGGCTGCGTCACGCCTGGCCACCGAACAATGCACGGCGTCGTGAGCGATTCTTCATAAATCCATCGCTTATCAAACCAGCCATGTTCACCGAGATAAAACCCTTGGTCCGATGAAAACAAGACCAACGTATTTTCACTCAACCCCGCTGAATCCAGATAATCAAGAAGCTTACCAACTGCCTCATCAACGGCTTTTACGCAACCGAGGTAGTCGTGCATGTACCTTTGGTACCGCCACTTAACAAGATCTTTTCCAGTCAAACCCTGCTTACGAAACTCCTCGTTGCGGGGTCCATAGTAAACATCCCACTCTTTTTTCTGAGCATCTGAAATTGTCCGAGGTGGCTCAAGTTTGGCATCGAGTGGTCGAAAGGTTTTTTCGAGCGTCATGTCTTGTTCGTGCTCGGCTCGGCCACGACCGGAATAGTCATCAAACAGTGTTTGTGGCTCTGGGAAAACACGATCACCATTCCAACCAAGATGCCGCAAGGCAGGCGACCATTCGCGGTGAGGCGCCTTGTGCTGGGACATAAGAAGAAATGGCTTGGATCGATCTACGTCTTTTAACCAATCGATTGATAAGTCAGAAATAATATCGGTGACGTATCCTTCATGCTGAACCAGTTCACCGTTGTTAATCATCCTTGGGTTATAGTACGACCCCTGACCTGGCAAGATGTGCCAATGATCGAAACCGGTCGGATCACTCTTGAGATGCCACTTTCCTATCATGGCTGTTTGATAGCCGGCCGACTGAAGCATTTTGGCAAATGTTGGCTGCGCACCATCGAACTGATCACCATTACAGCGAAAACCATTTACGTGCGCGTATTTGCCAGTCAAGATCGCAGCCCGACTTGGACCACAAATGGAATTCGGGACCATACA
>CBFIHW010000246.1:0-2390 GCA_965662325.1 uncultured Pirellulales bacterium
CAGCTGGATAGAGCAACGGACTTCTAATCCGTAGGTCGGAGGTTCGAATCCTCCTGGGCGTGCTTCCTCTGGTCGTTAACGACGCCCGACAATGCTGCTGTAGGCATTCTGCCTAAATAAAAACCCCGTCAGTGCGGAAACACTGCAGGGCAAGTCACAACTGCTTATCGGGAGCAATCATGACAAGCTCGAACGTAGCGTCACCTAGACGCAAGCCACGTAAACCCCGTAAAGACTATCCCTTGTACGCGCACGCCAATGGTCAATGGGCTAAGAGGGTGCGAGGAAAGACTTACTTCTTCGGCACTTGGAGTGATCCTCGCGCAGCCGAGAAAAAATGGGACCGTGACAAGAATGCTTTGCTTGATGGACGTAATCCCGGCGAATCACGTAATGGTGATGACGTGGGATGGTTGTGCAATATATTTCTTGATTCAAGACAGTTGCGCTATGAGGATGGCGCTGTAGCGAAACGAACAATAGACGATTATCACCGTGCAGCAAAACGGATCGTGAAATTCTTTGGAAGAGGATATCGCTTGGACCCGCTTCACGCGATGGATTTCGAGCATTATAGAAACTCGCTACCTAAAACTTGGGGATCTACTACTCTAGACAACCATCTACGTTTGTGCCGAGCGATCTTTAAATACGCAAACGATGCTGAGTTGTCTACTCGAAGAATATGCTACTCGATCGGTCTAAGTCTGTTTCGAAAACTATCAAAAGAAAAGAGCAGGCAGCTAAGCCAGCAAAGAAATTGACAAAAGAAGAAATATGGAAGCTTTACTGTGCTGCGGGTACGCCTATGAGGGCATTTATTCTTCTGGGACTCAATTGTGGATACGGAACAGCAGACATAGGAAGACTGCGGATCGAACAAATTGATTTTGAAAATCAATGGTTAGGCGAGCTGAGAGGAAAAACGGGTATAGCACGTGGTGCTTGGCTCTGGGACGAAACCGTTGAGGCATTGCGAGACGCTATATCTCGGCGTCCTATCACAACTCATGAGCGGCTCCATCAATGAGTGTTTCTCACAAAGAGTCGACGCCCATGGTGGGAGGACGGTAGCACCTCTCATCCATTATCTCGAACTTTCAAAAAACTAAAAGATCGTGTTGGTGTCAATAAGAAAGGTGTTGGGCAGTACGCCCTTCGGCATTGTTTCGAAACGGTTGCTGGCGATTGTCGAGATCAACAAGCTATTGACTACGTTATGGGGCATATCGACTCCAGTATAGGCAGCGTTTATCGGGAAGGAATTTATCCCGTTCTAATTAAAGCAGTCTGCAGCTATGTTCGATGTTGGTGGCTGTCGGGAGCATCGACTAACAACAGGGACTTAAAGTGATGATTAGTCTATCCAACCTGAATTCCTTTACCGACATCGCAGAAGAAATATTAGCTTTACTATCTGAAGGGCGTTGCTTATCCGACACATACCCACTTTGGCGACGATGGGAGACATTGCGTCAGAAAATCTCGCATACGGAACGTTAGAAGCAACCTTGGATCATATGTGATCTTCCGACTAATCCCGCATCTTTAAAACTATTTTATGTGTTTCATCCTATCGTAAAGGGTGAGAATTGGCGCGTTGAATGGAGGGATGCTGAGTTAAGTCAGATTGAGGAAGATGAAATATGCAAGTGTCTGAAATCACAGTTGGGTGGATGGCTGCGAGATGCTAGGCGAATGGCTAGGTCTCAAAGGGAGTTGCATAATGGTCCTATGAGTCCAGCGAGTCGGTAGCTAATTACCACTGCTAAACTGAGTCAAAAGCTTGGTGTCTCCGATCAAACAAGTCATAATCGCGTGAAACGTCAAGGCATTAAGCCAATTGGAAGAGTTTATTGGAACCTAGATGATGCAGATCTGACTACCCCCTGGTCTTTGCACCAGTTTGATCTCGCAATCCAGCCTGCTAGCCCTTGAGATGGCAAACTGCAGAGCAAAGCGGGCAGTGAGTGAAGGAGTGTCTTATCTAACGCGACTTCGTCGGACTTTCCACTGAACTCACCCGTCCACGGACTCTGGAGCCCGGTCTGCTTTTGGTGACTTTGAGTCTGACACAAGAGGCGGGGCGACTTGGTAGGAGTTGTCGATGCGTTGTGCCGCTGCGGTCGTCTCGGGTTTGGTTCTTACTTTGAAAATGAAGAACACCAAAGAGGCAAGCACCGATACACAACCCACCACGGCGATCACATAGGCCATCATGACGAAGAATTCCAGAGGCGACGACACGCGTGCGCCGAAGTTTTTCCACAACAGCACTGCTACGCTGGCGAGGTAGCCAGTCGCGTCGGCAATGTAGATCAGGTAACCAGCGTTGGCGGGGCGTTTCATCATCGCGACAAGCCGCTCAAAAAGAATGCTGTGGAACGGCA
>CBFIHW010000247.1:0-827 GCA_965662325.1 uncultured Pirellulales bacterium
AAAGGATCGCGAACCAAGCTCAAAAAATTGAGGCCATTGGCCAGCTTACAGGGGGCATCGCGCACGATTTCAACAACCTCCTTGCGATTATCCAAGGCAATCTGGAGCTTTTTCAAGACAAGAAAGAACAAGACAACCTTTCGGTTGACAGCGACCGGGACGAAATCATCTTGGCTGCACTCGCTGCGGCCAAACGCGGCGGTGACCTGACCAAAAAGATGCTCGCATTCGCTCGAAAATCATCTCTGGAACCGACGATCTTGGACATAAACAAAATTGTCCAGGAAACAGAAGGTTGGCTGTCACGTACAATTCCATCCAACATTGAAATCGAAACAATCCTCCAAAGCAGGTGCTGGCGAGCAAGCCTTGATCCCACTAGCCTTCAAAGCGCAATTGTAAACACTGTCATGAACGCAAAGGACGCAATGCCTGAAGGAGGCAAACTCACGATTGAAACCAGCAACATGCGCGTCGACCAGAGCCAGGTTGAAGACATCGAGGAAGATGTGTCGCCGGGTCGCTACGTTATGCTGGCGATTACTGACACCGGAGCAGGCATAAAAACGACTGACCGAGCCAGAGTATTTGACCCGTTTTTCACAACAAAGGAAATCGAATTTGGTACAGGTCTGGGACTCTCAATGGTCCAAGGTTTTATCAAACAAAGTAGCGGCTTTGTCCGGGTCTATTCAGAAGTGGGAGTTGGCACTTCCATTAAAATGTACTTCCCAGCTACTAAGGCTGACACCGCGTTGCATATTGCCGAAAGTGTCGAAGCTGAAGTTCGAGAAAATTGTGATGGCAAATGGCGCATTCTTGTCGTC
>CBFIHW010000247.1:836-2389 GCA_965662325.1 uncultured Pirellulales bacterium
ACCGCGTTGCATATTGCCGAAAGTGTCGAAGCTGAAGTTCGAGAAAATTGTGATGGCAAATGGCGCATTCTTGTCGTCGATGATCAGATTGAACTACTCAACATTCTCCGAAGCACATTTGTATCTGAAGGGTATTCTGTCGAAACCGCTGCCAGCGGAGACCAAGCTTTAGAAGTTTTCCGCGACAACCAACCTTTTGATTTGCTTGTCACGGATATAACAATGCCTGGCAAGGTTCAGGGGCCAGAGCTTGCAAGGACATTGCGGGAGGTGGATAAAAGCCTCCTCGCAATCTTTCTTTCCGGATATGGGAGCGAAGCAACTGTTCATGGACATGGCGTTCAGATGGGAGACATCAGACTAATGAAGCCAGTTCCCCGTGTCGAACTGCTTTACGCCGTCGAAAAGGCGTTGCACGCTCGTCGCCAGAACATTCTGGAACAATGACTTGACCGGTCTCTCCCTCTAACATTGGACATCTGGTGCGCACGCTCGGCGAGGAACTGAAGTAATTGTAGATTGTAAATTCAAACAATGCGATTTCTCATTATCTACACGTTTCTGGCGATCCCCGCCCTTGCCAAAACACGTGTCGTTGATGGCGACACTCTCGATATCGACGGGACCATCTATCGGCTCAACGCATCCGTCTGGTGAAGGCGCTCTACCCTTAGTCCGACGTGCTGATTACGCTGCTTTGGCAGCGTAGCTCCTGGGCATGAGTTCGTCTATGCGAGTGATCTTGTGGTCATGCCGAGAATCTACAGCTGAATTATCTGCGCGTCACAACAAAGATAGAAAGAACTCGCCTACCTTGGGCTGCACCGGGGATGTTGCGAAGGGATTTGACTCAGGATGGCTAGTGTTGGGTTCAAATTAGCCCATCTGAGCGTTCATAAATACTTCATTCTTGGTGGTTTCAGGATGCATCCGTTGCGCTTAAGGCGATTAACCCACGGCTCACTTGTGTAATAAGTGTCAAGACAGGCACCAACCGTTTTGGTAGTTTGAAGTTGTTATTCGAAATGGGGCATCAAGATGCCACAAAGACTTCTGATTCAGGCATATTTTCTATTTCTAGCGATCCTGGTCGCAGGCATATCCAGCGGATTGATACCGGTCGTAGGCTTTCTAGTCTCTTGGTTGGCGGTAGGGACGGTGATCGAGCTGAATCTCATGCATCGCAAGGCGAACCCACGAAAGTTGTGGAAGCCTCGACCGCTAGAGGGTGAGCCGAGCCTTCGCATGAGACCAAGGAGTCTACGTGGGATTTCTCCTGAGGTATAGTTTCAGGAATTCGTTAGACGCGAGATCCTTGCAGCTGAAGAAGCGGCTCAACGGATACACGACGAAATCTATGATAACAGGCGGAGCGCTTAAGGCTTTCGGGTGTTGAGCCCTTAGGACTCCTCCTGCTTTAGCCGCTGTTTCTCAAAGGCCTCTCGGCGCTGGGCTGGCCTACTGAACACCTATTTTTTGTTTAAGCCTTGATATCAATCGGATAATTGAAGCGGTCCCAGAAAACTGGACAAGTACCTAAGGTGTATCCCAAA
>CBFIHW010000248.1:0-2364 GCA_965662325.1 uncultured Pirellulales bacterium
GAGCTCCAGCTGGTCCAGGGCCAGTGATAACAAGTTCCCTACTGTACGGTGCACTTCGCCAGAGCATGACGGCATCGACACGGCCAGTCCAACATGCATTGCCATGATCATGGCGAGCCTTCATCCACTGCAGCATGCCAGGAGGCGTACAGTTTTGAAAAAGCTCCCAACTTCTACAGCCGCCGCATGCATGTTGTCCGCAGATGCTGCACGCAGTGGTGCTATTACAGCCTGAGGGATCGCAGCTTCCGCCACCGCTGAAACTGAAGACCATAGTGTCGTAGAGCGACTCGGTCGGTGAACCTTGAGGTGAGCTTGGCTCTATTTCACCTTCAGCGATTGGTTCTGCGAGAGCATCCGAATGAGCCAGGACAGAGTCAACGGATGCACTGTCATCAGTTCCAGTAAAATAAATTTGATCATTTTCCTGCGAAGCTTGCACGCTTGGATACGTTGCTTGCGGAGTCTGGCCATTTGCTGAGTGGACACCGCTAGCGAGTACAAAAACAAATGTAAAAATAGCCATTCCGTACCGACAGAAAACTCGGCTGAATTGATGGCCATGCAGGGCGTACATAAAAAGTGCTCCGACTGAAGGTAATACCTATACGGTTTATTTCGGTCGTAAGGGTTGTTCGACGGGAGGTTTCTTCGTCGAGAATAGGATGGTTGAGCTGGGATCACTCAGTAAGAAAGGACAAATAGGCTGCCGCCGAAAATGAACGAGACACCCCAGGCTGCCAAAAGTTGGAACATTTGCGTAGGCACATCGATCCACACAGAGACCTCATCTTGGGTCCCATTCGTTCTGAGCCCTTTGCGGATCATTGAACCACCATGCTCCAGGTTACCAGTCTTGTATAGTCATCCTGTTTTCTTTGTTCTGGGGTCGTTACCACAGTTCTGATATGGTGGCTTACGATGATGCTCGGATCAAGAATTTCACTGAGTGAACCCTTGGATAGCCGATGCATTGTGAGGTTCAATAGTGAGCTACTCGAGCTACGAGAGGTTTCCTGATGTGTGCCATGCGACCACGTGGGTAGGGTACATTCGAAATGATTCAATGACAGTAAACTTTTTCGAAAGGTAGTGCATGGAACAGAAGGTTTGATGGTTGTGTTATCGAGTAGTCTAAAAAAAAGTGAACTGCAGCACTTTTGATATAATCGCCACATACGAAATGCTCAGGCTGATAGCACAGACAACCGGAAGACCCCTTTTGATTCCTGACCGAGGCAGTGTCACAACACAGGCCAGATATCAAAGTAGGCCATTTTTAGTGAATTGATTGCACATGTCGATATCCCTACAACAATCAAGACGCTTCTTCCCTTGGCTGGGTTCATATTCAGATATGAGTATGCAAGACAATCAGATGTAACACGTACTCACACTTTTCGAATAGCCCTCTTGTGAGCGAATCCACAGCACTAGTAATCACCTCTGCCAAGGACGCTTCATTCACCTGATGATGAATTGATATGTTTGATTTTTACTTGCAAAATCTTTGGGATCGATGACACATGAGTACTACCCTGACTGCACGGTCTTGTGAAAAACCATAGAGATGAGCATGAAAATCCCTCAGTAAATCTCGAATCTCTATTCTGGAGAGTGTGTTGGGATGTCACGTCGTGATGGGAGTGTCTGTTGTCTGCCTCAGACTATATAAAAGGGCAGCGAGTCTCGATGCTTCTGACTCCGTTTTTAATCTGCCCCATTTTTTTGCTGGAATGAGAAGCAAACTTTTATCAGGCAACTTTTATAGTTCGTGAGTTGTTGCTGCTGTTTTACTTTCACTGCGGACAAGGCTACGGTGTCAATACTATTGAGTAGGTTTTCTGCCCAAGCGACTACCAGTTGTGTAAACATTTGATGTTTTTGGGAAGAAGGACAACCATTTTTGTAAACAGTGGAAAGCTTAGATAGCCACACAGCCAAAAGGCTTAGAAGCAAGTTGATCCAGCTTTGCGTCACATAGCTCTAGCGATTCACGAAGCATGCAATGGTCATGCACGTTGCCTTTCAATGCACTGCCAGCACCAATTTTTTAGACAACATTACCGAAATTAGAGTGCTATCGTGCACCTGTTTCGCTATCGGTATTCATTCCCGCATCAGGCAAGGTGAATTCAATTGCGTCGTCCAAGCCAACATTTGGATCCAAGATGCTTCGTATATCACTTGACCAGATTGTGATGGTGAATCCGCCCCCAAGGCTTGCAACACGTTGTGGAAGACGCAGGATATAGTTTGTGTTTGATGTTTGACTCACGCTCGCGTCACGTAGAGAAATTGTTCTGCCATTAATATTTAGCGTGATTGCACCTATGTCTAAGCCGGTCACTCCAGTGCTTAGGT
>CBFIHW010000249.1:0-2340 GCA_965662325.1 uncultured Pirellulales bacterium
AGAGGTTGATCTATTTTGAGTAGCTGTCGGAATCGCCAACCTGTGTCATCTCCAGTTTCGACAAATCGCTGTTCCAGCCTTGTGCGGCTCAGGATGCTCGCAGCGTTGCACTTACCTGACCACGTCAGTTGTTCCCACATTCTGTTTTCATTGAATGATGGTGCGCCGCTAGCTGGTAACTCGTTGATCCATGCATATCCCCACCATAATGCTGTATTTGAATTGATCGCATAGCCCAATGCGGGGCGAATGATACTCTGATTGTAGCCACCTGAATCATCCCGATAGCGGAGATGGCCATCAAACCACCAACGCAATCCAGGTTTGTGTTCACAGCGATTGCCAAGAACACCCTGAGTATTTGCAGAAAACCAGACTCCACCATCTTGGTCTGACTGGGCATGAATTGTGTTGGAGTTTCCGGTCAGTGCAAGCAAAACGACCAGAGTGCCTAGACGCTGCAAGGTGCGTCGGTGTGGCAGTTGAATACAGGACTTGATAAATGCTGACATGCCTTTACCTTTCATATGATCGCGATGATAGCTGGAGGCTACCCATGCAGGTAATACCTGCCGTGCTGGGAAGAAACAGATTGGATCACGCAGGAACCTTGCGAGGTATACACGCCGCAGTGCGATTACGTGTACGCAGGTTAAAATCGGCCTTCAGGTGCAGCATGTTGAAAGGGAATCTTTCAGGCTGTTTCGTCGTTTTGATCGACACTATCTGAACGATCCTACCTCGAGCTGTATGAATCGTGAGACTCAACCGGCCTAAGAAATCTCTTGTGTTCGGCAGGAAAGGCCAATCGCAGAGTGCGCGGCGGAACCGGGCATCTAAATTTCGCCCAGATCTGGATTGTCTCCCGCAAGCTTGAACCAATTGAGACCTTGGGCAGAGTTAGGGGAGTCCTGTGTTCAATTAATTTTGACGGTGTAGGGCTCTAATGAAACGGTGTAGTGCTCTTATGAAACGGTGTAGTGCTCTTATGAAGTGGGTCACTTGCTTGTTTACGAAAGCAGCTTGTGCCTTCGCTATCTCTTGGGCGGTGTCACTTTGGCATGTCGAGGATCAGACAAGTCAGGCAGGGAAGGTGTGCTGGTTCACTTGTCGCAAATAAGACGCCTGGCAGTGGCAACCATTCATGACCAGCGAATTCACTCTTCACCCAGTTTGGTCAATGAGCCGTGGTCGTATCGAGCTTGGGACGCCGGGCGTCCCAAGGGTGGGCTTTTTCGAGTTGTCCCGCAAGACGGAATAGAGTGGCTTCGTCCCCAAATTTACCCATGAATTGAGTTCCCACCGGCAGGCCGGCTTGAGTCTGACTGAGTGGGACGGACATCGCCGGTTGGCCTGTCCAATTCGCCATTTGTGTACATGGGATGAACTGCAGCAGGCCATCGATTACCTGTTGAGCCATACCCGTGAGGCAGATCTCTCCATGTTTGACTGGCGGCGTTGCCAAGGTGGGCGTCATGATCACGTCGTAGCGTGACAGGAAGTCTGACATTTGCCGAGCGGCTCGGAAAAACGCATTGCGTGCGTCTTCGAGTTCGACTGCCGTGTACTGTTCGGCATAGTCGTGATAGAAACGCGTGACAGGTTCAAGGTCTTCGTCACGCAGTTCGCGGCCGATTTCCTTGAGACGTGTGAGAACACGACGGCGGACTGCTACCAGAACGGTCAGCCCATGCGCCTGGCGTAGTTCCTGAAATGAAAATTGACGATTGAATTCATCCGTCGTCTCTTCGACTTTGTGTCCCAGCGATTCACACACGGCCGCCGATTCTTGTAACGCCTGCAGGCACTCTGGAGCAACTTCTGTGGTCGGATGCATTGTTTTGACCATGGCGATGCGGAGCATGCCCGGGTCGCGTTTTGCCTGTTGCAAAAAAGTTCCATCATGATGTGGTGCAGTGTAGGGATCACCCGCTGCTGTACCGGACATGACATCCAGTAACGCCGCGCTATCGCGAACCGAGCGGGTGACCGCATGCAATACCGCCAAGCCACCCCATGCTTCGAACCCATCTGGACCCAGCGGCACTCGAGCACGTGTAGGTTTTAGACCGAAGAGTCCGCAGCATGCAGCTGGAATGCGAATGGATCCACCACCGTCACTTGCCGTCGCAATGGGGGTGATTTCAGACGCAACGGCAGCTGCACTACCTCCTGATGATCCACCTGCTGTGCGATGAAGTGCAAATGGATTTCGAGTGATGCCGCCGAAGGTGGATTCTGTTGTGGGTAAAATTCCCAATTCCGGAACTCGAGTGCGGGCAAAAGGAACGAGGCCCGCGCGTCGGAGTCGCGCAACAGCCGTGCTGTCTCGTTTCGATA
>CBFIHW010000250.1:0-2333 GCA_965662325.1 uncultured Pirellulales bacterium
CTGAACGTATTCCTCCAGACGCGGCAGGCGGCTCAAGTCAAGTTGAATCTGGTACTGATTGCCAACCAGGCCGGGAGTCTGTAGCACAGCCACACCACTGGTGAGGTCAAGACTGGTTGTTTCGATGGCATCCAGCGGTTCCTCTTCAACTTCCATGCTGATCCCTGCAGCTGAAAGATCTTCTTCACTGCTGCTACCGCCACTCTGTCCACCTTCTTCTGCACCACCAAGGCTCGACGACAAGAGTTCTTCGAGACCCGACATGTCAGCAGGTTCACTATGCAGTGTTGCCCGCAAATCATCTTCAATCATCTGCATGACAGAAGCCGCCAACTGCGTCTGCTGGATATCCATGTTGCGCACGTTCATGTCGACCGCATAAAATTGAAATGCTGTGCCGACCAATCCCATCAAGACCACGGACATTGCCAAAGTCAACAATACCTCTAGCAGCGTAAACGCTCTCATGACTTTGCGTTGAAGACTCATCACGCCGAACCCTCCATGCCAGCGGCTTCCTCACGAGCAGCCTCTTCCTCGGCCTCCAATTCCTCCAGCCCCAACGCTGGATCAATCATCCACCGAACGAGAGAGTACCGAGCGAGTGGCTCACCGCCGTCAGGATTCTTTGCCTCCACCACGACGCGGATCACCAGAATACCTCCAAGCTGGCCTGGCTGTACTTCGACTGAGAATTCGAAGGGCGTCGTGGACTGCGAGTCGAAAGAGTCCACCGGAGTGGGGGGCTGCGTCTGCGGTGTGAATCCTGCCGTGCTATTGAGCAGCACTTCAGAAAGCTTGGCTTGACAGATCATACGAGCGTTGGCCAGATCCCGAGCCTCGCGAGCCGCGGAAATTCCCGTGTCGACGATCCGGCTGAGAATCGCCAATGAGCCTCCGAGGATCGCGAGGGCCAACAATATTTCCAACAACGAAAAGCCCCGTGACCTGCTGGCTCGGTAACTGATTCGTTGTTTCGCAGGAACAACAAGAGTCGTGTGCCTCATGGCGCCAGGACCTCACTAACAGAAGCATCGCCGGTTATCCCGCGAATTTTCACAACCACTCTTCCCATTGTCGGATGAGCCAAGCTGATCAAAGCGGTACTCGTCGATCCATCTGGGTAAAAGAGCACTGGTCGGCTCCAGCCCTGACCTTGATCTGAAACAGACAATTGTTCAATTTCCATCGCGCGGGCCGCTGAGACCACGCTGACACCTTTGACAACGATTTCTTCCGGCAACTCGATGGTTTCGATAGCCGATTCGTCTTGTTCAATCACAACAGCAGAAGCTTGATCTGCACCAGTAAGAAGCGCTGAACCCGCCCCCGTCTGGTCGATTGCTTCGGTCGCATCGGAAGCGGAGTAAAAGGGTTTGGCCCTAAAACTTGAACCCTCCAGCATGCCCTCGAGCATGATGACTCGCCCAGATCTCATAGCCTCAACGCGTAATCGCGCGACGCTACTCCGCAACTGATCACCCGCACGAACAAGTCGACGATCACTCAACAACATGCCCCACTTTGGCATCGTCAACGCTGCCAGTGATGCAAAAATGGCGAGCACCAACAGGAGTTCGAGCAAAGTGAAGGCTGATCGGCGTGACAATGGATTCATCCCAGGCGGGGCTTGAGGAACTTAAGTTACCGCTCCTTCAGTTAGTCTGCTGCTTGCAGTTAGTCTGCGTTCGGAGCCGTCCCGCCGGCGAAATCAGCGAGCAAGTACAGATCAACCTTCCACGGTGATGTCATCGTCGGTGTTCATTTGTTTATCTAACCCCGAGCTCCTCAGCTCGAAACTCCCGCCGTTGACGTTGTATTCTAGGTCGTTATCCCAAGCGTCCTTGGGAATCTCTTCAACAATTGGTTGAACCCATTTCGCCTTCTTGGCGGCGTCGGTAGGCCCATCACGAAGCGCTTCGAGGCTCTCGGGGAGTCCGTTCATGCGGATTTGGTACTGTTTTATGTTACTTTTGAGCGACATTAGTATCGCCTCGGTTGCAGAGACATTCGCTCCAGCCTGCACTCCGGTGAAGTTGGTTACGCCAATCCCGATTACCATGACTAGGATTGCGAGCACCAAGAGCAACTCAAGCAGGGTAAAGCCCTTACGGGCTGAGCGTGATGATCGGTGCGATCGAATGTGTTTTCGGTAGTGCATTGCCTTTGCCGGACTTTTTCGTGAAGTAAGTAAGTGCCTGAATGACGATATCTAGATCGTCTCCACAAGTATAATAACCACGGTGTCTAGGTATAGTTTCGGTTTCCTCGCCGACAGTCGCGGAGAACCAGAGTCGCGGAGAACCAGCTTACCCCGATGCCGTACAAACTGA
>CBFIHW010000251.1:0-2295 GCA_965662325.1 uncultured Pirellulales bacterium
TCTTCAGTCGCATCATCAGTCATGCGAAATCCAGAAATCGGATTCGCTACATCCGCAACCTCCACGTCGGTGTCATTTTCGGAACCTTGCTGGCTTCGCTGTGCATCATCACGTTCAGCACTCTTGTCGCTTTCTTCTCGCTCTACACGTCTTAAACGAAGTGTTGCGGCTGACTCGAATAATGGCGGCTGCCTTGCATAAATAAAGTACGCAGTACCAACGCCCAAAAGCACACCTGCCACCGTCCATAAGCAAAACATCGCAAAACCGCGTCCACGGTGACCCGTTCGATTCATGTGAATTACATCCAGTTTTGGCACAAGTTTGTCTAACGTCGGCACGCAAATCAGCGGCTTAAAACACTTGCACGGCGCGGCTATCAACTCGAGCAGCGAGCTAAAGCCAAGGCTGACGCCTCGCTGCTTTCTCCCTACATCGTACTCCGATCCACAAAGCAGGAAATGTGGTAATTTACGGGTTACCGCGAAAAGAACTCGAATGTATCGGTAGGACTTCCAGCATCCTGGCCACCAGCATTTTTGCAACTCGGACCGCTGGCAGAAGTCGGTGTCTGCGTTCACCCCAATAAAGAGACCTGATCCGTTGCTTGTGCGACACCACTCCATTTACCTCCAAGTGTTGGGGAGGAAAATATGCAAGAGACGGAACTCCCCTGACGAGATGAATGGCATCGAGCACGGAAATCAATGCCACCCCCCAGCAGTTCTTCAACGTCCCCAAAACGCACAAGGTCCTGTGACCAAATCGCGTCCGAGAAATGCTGCCTGCTGACCTGCTTCTCCTTGGTGAAAGTCTCTTTGACCTATCTCGCTTCCTGCAAACGCTCCTGACTCAACGCGTCTCTCATCGTGTCAAGCTCTGGCAAACTGTCAGCCCCGGGATAATCGGACGCAAACCAAAGCAGGCAATCCAGGAAGGAATCGCTTCGTGACCGCAATTTTGCAGCTTGCAGTAACAGTTCAGGTGACGCTGCGTTTGCATTAGGAGCGACCATATCCAATTCTAACAGAGAGATGCGGACAGCCGGGTCAAGTGGATTCAATAGCAGTGCGTTGATGAAGTCCTGCCTGGCCTTACGGTACTCATCGGCACTTTGCGTAGGCAACAAACAAGCAGAAAATGAACCTCGTCCCTGAGCACCATAAGAAGCATGCCTCACCGTTTTCATTTCGAGCCAACTCGCATGAGAATCCACAGAATCTGGCTGCAGTTGAAACAGCCGTTCAGCCCCCAAACGCTGTTGTTCAGCGATCCTGAATTCACCAACGGCTTTCCAAATCAGTGCCTTGCCGGGATTCGCCGACGCAAGCTCCTCCAGCCTTGCCAAGTGGCCAGAAAAACCAGGTACATCAACCAGCAATTTCTGCTTACGCTCACGCCGCAACCAGCTCATTTCGTCTTGAGCGACCGACGCAACGTGCAACTCATTTGCTGACATGGCCAATCCAACTGTGACCATGGCTAACACAACAGGCCCTGAAACCTGACCCCAAAAAGCAACGCAACGTGTTTCGCCAATTGTTATGAAAAAACTGGCACGATCAGATTTGTGCTTGCTTCCATCACAATCGTCCAACGGTGACTTTGTTGAATTGATGACTGGGCCATTGATGTCGGCCGAAATCCGCAAAACTGCCGAGCTTATTCCTGCAAATGTCAGCAGAAGAGGCATCAAAGTGATGCCAAAATCAAAGCACTGCGTTACCAGTAATGCTGGAATCGAAAACAGAGCAACTGCTCGGACGGATTTCGCATAAGCAATGAACACGCCGGCCTCAGAGAACTGCTCAGCCCCCTCACTATCCAAACGCTTCAGCGCAGAGCCGATCCGCCGAACATGGCGAACCAGAACAATTACCCCCAAAGCAAGCATTGGTAGTAGCCAGACCCCGCCTTCGACCAGCCATTCAATCGGCATGCCATCTGCGTTCACAAACCAAAGCGGAACGCCTTGGTCCTGAAACGGAAGACAAGCGTAACGATAAGTCCCCAAACCAGAACCGAACGGCAGGTAATGACTCGCAGCTACCAGAGCATCGGACCAATGGTCTAAACGCGGGTCCTCCATGATTCGCTCGTCGAGCAGAGTCTCGAAACGTTCCCTCGAGCGAGTATCAAAACCCAAGGCTGAGATCAGCAGCCAGACAGAGAAACCGACACCACCGAGCACAAACGCAAACTTCAATTTCCCGACGCGTGGTAACAGAAATGCAACCACCACTATCGAGCCGGCAAGCAATCCAAGAAACCCACCTCGTGAATTACTGGCAAAGA
>CBFIHW010000252.1:0-2276 GCA_965662325.1 uncultured Pirellulales bacterium
TCACCCTGGTTCCCCGTCCAGAGTAGTGAACCCTTCAACCCGGTGATCGTGGCAATTGGGCTGCTCGCTGTTTGTGAGAGAACGATTTTTTCTTCCGGAGCAAAACCTGTTCGTATCTGCAGGTACAGGAAGCTACTAAAAATGATGAACAAAACGGTAACGGTAACTAACGTAGCGAACGGAGAAAGCAAAAATGTATTTTTACCTCCGCGCTCTAAAGTTCCTTTGCCTGACGGCAGAATGTCTTTAGGCTCTGCATGTTCGCGTATCGTTTCACCAAGCTCGGTGTCCCATTGAGCAAGTTCAACGAACTGCTGACGGGCGGCAGCATCACTATCAAGCAGTTCGGCAACGTGTTCTTTTTCAACGTCACTTAGTTCGCCCTGCAAGTGACGCTCAAATAATTCATCTCTGGTCTGATTGGTATTCATGAGGCAACTCTCAGTCTGCTTTCAACACACGAATGAAGCTGTTTCTTCGTCCGAAAGAGTGCCTTTCGTACCGCTTCAACGGTCATGCCAAGCTGATCCCCAATTTGCTTATATCCAAGTTCATCTGTAAATCGTGATTTCAAGACAGCGTGGCCGCGATCAGTAATTTTTTTGAGGCAATGCCGTATGGCGTTGCGCCGAGACGTTGACTCATCATGTTTTCTATGTATCTGGAATTCATCAAAGGCGGCGTCAACTGCATCGTCCAAGAGTCGTTGCGCAAGTGACATGTCTTGCTGATACCGACGTTTTGCACGCAGCACCTCAAGTCGGACAATCGAGCGACACCACGCCAAGATAGACGTACCCTCCTCGAACTGATCATATTTATTCATAACGACAATCAATGCTTCCTGCACCGCATCCTCTGCTGCTGCAAAGTTTCCAAGAAGTGAACGTGCGTAGGCAAGTAATTCGGTACGACATCCGAAGGCTGCATGAACAACACGGTCTTTTTTACTTTCATGCTCACTCATCAAGGCAGTTCACATTTCTACGGATTCAAATATGTCTTTTACAAATTCCGGTGTGATGGACTTTTCCGGTTCCGACAAGTATTCCTGTACGTGGTACTTTTCTATTGGAGTCAATGAATTGTGGACAGCGTTCACGCTGGCAAGTCCAAGCAGCGTACACATAGGGATGACGAACACGTTCATCGAAATATGCCCTTCTTTCGGTTTTGACTGCAAATAACGACTACTTAATACCGTCTGCATTCACCTATCGTGGACAATTAATTGCGCGTCTATATATAGAGGCCCTTTATTAAAAGGCCTTCAAATAAAGGGCCTTAAAGGGGACTTATTTGTGAAAATAGAACGTTTGGCTCGCAAAACGACGTTATTCACGCGGTTTCCTCCGCAAACCGGGGTGACTAAAATCGAACTGGGTGAGTGAAAGGTAAATGAGCTCCCCACTCGCTACTGTTCATGGATTAAGTGGATTCACGGCGACCGATTCAATATCGAGTTGTTCGCCGATGGAGAAGGCCGAATCTGGCTCTATCCACTCGATACGTAGTACGTAAAAAGTTGATCGCACGCACGGCACCCGTTCTTTTGAAATTGTCACGGTTCATATATTTGTTGCTTTATAGGGTTGGGATGGCCACAGTCTTGGTGAGCCTTTTTGTACGTTGCGCGCATGCGGTTCCGTTTGCAGACGTACAAATCCTTCTCGGTCGTTACTGTATTGACTGCCATGCTGGTGATGATGCTGAGTCGGGCATTGCCATTGATACGTATACAGCGAGTCATGCTCGTACAATCGATCGAGAGAACTGGAGAAGAATACTTCGTCAGGTGCAGGGCAGGGCAATGCCTCCGGATGATGTAGAGCAGCCTTCTGATAAAGAAAGAGAGCTCATTGCACAGTGGATTCTTGACGATGCCTTAAAAGTCGATTGTGTTGGTCCCGAGCGGCCCGGTCGAGTAACGATTCGGCGACTGAACAGGCACGAGTACGACAACACGATTCGTGATCTCTTCGGAGTCGATCTCCAACTTGCACAGACGTTTCCAAGTGATGATGTTGGATATGGATTCGATAATATCGGTGATGTCTTATCTGTCTCTCCGGTTCTTTTTGAGAGATACGTTGATGCCGCTGATGAGATTGTCAGAACAATTATTGCCAGCACAGATGTTGAGGCAGCGCCGCGTCGACAGTTTGAAGGGAAGCGTTTCCCCACGCGTGGTCAGGTGACGCGAGACTTCACGCTGGAAGATGCTGGCAAGTATGTCTTGCGGGTGCGGGCATGGGGGGATCAGGCAGGAAATCAAG
>CBFIHW010000253.1:0-2261 GCA_965662325.1 uncultured Pirellulales bacterium
TGCCCAATAACGCTCTGGCTAATTTCGACAGAATCTACAGTGCTCAGTGACTGTGACTCGAAGTCATCGGTTCATACGACCTATGCCGGTCGTACCGGACTCTGGTAGGCATAAGCGGATGTTCACACTTCTCGACTAGTCGTACGACGTCATACGAAGCTGAGTATCGATATTCGGACACCATTTATTGTCATGGATTACCGTATCGTTTGGATCAATAGCCTGCGGTGTTGTTGTTTCGACATGCCCATCAACATAGAGCACATTGAGCATGCCATCGTGCCGAGGTGCAACGTTGTCGTAAAAGCCGAAAACACCTACTGCATCCGGTCCCACGACATTCGCTACGGGCTTTGTATATTCCAACATCAAAATCTTTTTACCGTCCGTCTGAAATCTTCCCATACGGCTATTCCCGGCGTAGCTACTGTCAACACCATGCACCTCCCATACAAACCCTTTATCAAATGGATCTGCAAGCAGTTCTCCTGTTGGGCCTTTTAACTGGTGGCGATAGGCGTGGGGGTGCCCACCAACATGTGTCAGGCGAGCGCCACCCTCAGCCAGTGGTTCGACAAGAACAATGCCATCAAATGGCGTATTGTAGCGAAGGTCTTCAAACCCAATGAAGTAGGCGTCTGGGTTCGTCACTTGAACGTCAGCAAACTGCTGGCAGAAGTCTGAGTCACCAATCCAGCACCAGGGCCCGGGTTCGAGTGGAATCGAACGTCTGTTATTCACGATATACACTGTGAAATCATCGACGTCGTACATCGTCTGTCTCGGATCATCTGGGCACAGCAGGAAATCCTTTTTGTTTTCCAATTCAGGTAATATCGACTGTCGCCAATCAAACGCCGACATACCACGACCGATCTTTCCAATGTGATGTTGGTACGCAATCCCAAGGTTATGGAGATTATTGGCACACAATGTACGACGAGCACTTCCCCTTGATTGCATGACTGCTGGCAATAGAAGAGCAACAAGAATGCCAATAACGGCAATCACAACCAACAGCTCGATAAGCGTGAAACCGGAGTTTCTTATTTTTTTTGAACGCCGTGTACTGAGCATAGCTACTTCTCCCATTCGCTAAGGCGATTGTTCATGAACCAATATTTTCTCTGAACTTTGGATATTTCTGTAGATTTTGCCAGTCGTGCATCACCATATCAGCGATTTCTTTTCGAAAATTTGGATCTTTCAATTGGCTGATAGAGGTCTCATAACGAACACCCAGAAGATACTGTGCAGTTGCAACCGCCCGGCCAGACAGAATGACACTGTCATTAGTAATCGCCTGAACGATAAGGGGCATAACATCGTAGTTGCGTCGACGCGCAAACCCGGTTAGTAGTGATGCCTTCGCTTCAATTGTTTGTGCTTGCCTGTATGCCTGCAGTGCTGCTTGGCTTTGGGAGTTTGACTGTATTGAAGCGACAGATGGCTTTGAGCCCTGCGCGAGGCCGGCACGAACAATCGCTATCTGTTTTAAAGTTGGCGCCGAGAGAGTAGCAGCTGCGGCAGCTTTCTGACTTCGATCAGCGTCTGTTTCACCGGAAAGTATTGCAATACATTGCTCATCAGTAAGTGTGGCCGACTGGCCACCTGAAAAAATCCACAGAGCACAGCAAATCAGACAGAGGCCAGACGCACCTGCGGCACCCAGCGCCACAACACGCTGTTTGCCATCAAGCCCAAGATAGAAATCCTGGATAAACATGATGAGCACCTATTTCGAGAATAAATTTTTCGAAATGGACCCCTGAATCCACAGGGAATGGTACTCACGTTAAATTAAAAAAGGTAGCAGTAACGGTAGCTGCGAAGGAAAGCGTGGGATTTGTGAAGGCACTAGAAATTCGAGAACAGCAAAAATATCGCTCAATATTATTGCAAAAAGATACTGTCTTCAATGGAAACATAAATTTTTCAAACTTACTCGGACAGTTTGTTTTCTACGCATCCTCTGAGGAATTCCTCAATACATTCCGTCACTCAGGGGTGGAAGAACACCCAAAACGTCACTAGCAAGACCTGCAGAGAGAGGTGGCGATCTTCCTGCAGTCGAATTCGATGTCATGAGCTGACAATAAACATCCGGCTGAATAGATTCTTGAAGAAAAGCGGTGTGGGCATCCGCAAACACAACATTTGTTCCACTCGGGTGCCCAGAAGAAGGAAATCGATATGCAGGTGAATTCTGTTGGTTTGGGTCTGTTCCGTCTGCATCTTTACCTAAATTAATAACGGTCTTA
>CBFIHW010000254.1:0-2252 GCA_965662325.1 uncultured Pirellulales bacterium
GATCTCCTTAGCTTGCCAAGATTGATCGCAGCTTGATTGTTGGCCGCGTGAGTTGCTGATTGAACTGGTGCATCCGTTCTGCCGTTCACTGCCTACTGACGGGTTTGGGTAGGTCTGGGCTTGTGTTCGGGTAGTGATCAACGCGTGAATAATTGCTTGCAATTCATGCAGGAAAAACAAAAAATACTGAACTTGTGTTTAGTATCGTGAGGCGTTAGGTTGTTTTGTGATGCTTACGTCTGCGAAAAGGGAGGCTGCAATGTTGGTATTGTCAAGGAAAGAAGGCGAGTCGATAGAATTCCGTGATCTGGATGTTTGTGTGCGTGTCATTCAGTTGAAGAAGTCAAAAGTTCAGCTTGGGATTGAGGCACCACGCACCATTCAAGTGGACCGAACAGAGACGCTTGGTCGTTATGCTGACAAAGAATACTGTGGCGGCCATCAGATGCTGTCACCACTGGATCAAAAATTTGCTCAGAAGCGGGTTCAGGCGGATCATGGCGAGCCCGAGGAACGCTTGGTGAATGAGTTGGCAAAGTTGGAAGTTGAGGTGATGACGCTTGCTGAGCTAGTCACTTCCAACGACAAAAAATTGGCGGGGCAAACCGCCTTGATTGCCTTAGAGCGTTTGCATCGGTTGCGAAAGATGCTTCGGGCTTCCTCCGCTGTACATTCAACATGCAGCACAATTTCTGATTTCATCCATACGAGAAATCATCAAGCGACTGGTGCAGACTCTGGTGGCGGGTCAGCAGATGCCATGGTCAGCCAAGCTCATCAGGATCTGGCATCCAAACGCACATCAGAGTCATCGACTGGCTGTCTTCGCCAATCCGGAGTGGGTTACGTCCTTGAAGCAGATGTGACAGGTTTTTCTGAGCAAAGAGTTGTATGAACAGGGGTCACCTGACGCTGCAAAAAAATTCATTGCGAATGGTTTGTCGCACATTTCTTGACAGTCGTCCGCACCCAGGTCTCTTTACATCTAACGCATCGGGTACCCGTAATCAGCAAAGTCCTGTTGATAGATGTGGTTGATGGTGCGAATGGACTCGGGGCTGAATGATTTTGGGGTCGTGATTTCAGCTGTGCTGTTGGCACGCTTGCTATTGTCAAATCCGGTTGACGCCGCAAAGGCGTCGAGTTCTCCCGCTTCATCCATTTTGTAAATGGTGAGTCGCTTCTGATTCACATGGATTTTCTTGAAAAGCGGATAGCGTGGATGATTAAGAATCCAGTGTTGAGGCTGGGTATGCTCATCGAGCCAATAGCACTTTTCCAGAAGTTGAACAAATTCATCAAATGGCGTGTTGATCAGTGATTCTTGAATCTTCTGATCGCTGTCTCGTTTGGTTGAAAGTCCCATGACAGGGAAGAAAATTCGCTGCGGTTTCTCCCATTTGACCGGTTTTGTCAGATCAGCATTCCGAGGCGTGAATTGAAACTTGTCCTTGTACAGCGAAATTGCTTTTTGATACGGGTCTCGAACAGTGAAATGCACTTGCGTGCGTTCCTGCTTCGAAAGAAAGTATGCTTTGTAGCGTTTGATTTTGGTGAAGTTGCGTGTTTGGCAAAATGAGGTGAACATGACCTTAAAATTGGTAAGAACCAATTTGTGGCTGTCATGAACACGGAAGTACGGCATGAGGGTGCTCTAACGGATTGAATGTTGTCGTGAGACGTATGGTTTTCGTGTTTTCGTTGATTGTCAAGCGTACGTGCTGCACATGTGCCAGGTCGGCTCCCTGATTGCGACTGGCAGTTGATGGATTCCAAATCCGAATGATCGTGGTGACATGCGATTGCCCCGCTCAGTCAGCAGTCTCCGTCTCGGCATGGGTTTAGCAACTGGATGACCGCTTGGTGAATAGCAAAATGCAAGCCTCACGCGCAATGGGGGCGTGGCAACCTTGATTGAGCGTGGGGCGTTAGTTTGCGTCTGGAAAAGACGGCCCGTAACACCACGGCGTGTACAGTATGATGTACAAAATGATTTAGAATTATGGTCACTGTGCCAAACAGGGCGAGAAGGGCAAGGTAAAGCAATTACATGGCAAAAATTCTGCTGGCCGAAGATAGTGCAACCCACACAGCGTTAATGCGCTCTTTATTGGAGCAGGACGGGCATTGCGTGGACTGCGTGGTAGATGGACAGTTGGCTTGGGAAGCCGTGCAGGCGTCGCGACCTGATTTGTTGGTGACTGATTTACGCATGCCAGAATTGAATGGCTGCGAATTGATCGAAAAGGTTG
>CBFIHW010000255.1:0-1651 GCA_965662325.1 uncultured Pirellulales bacterium
CCTGTGCACACATGAGGATGTCAGTTGCGGTGAAAGGGAAACAGAGAAGCCATGGCCGCATGTCGGTTCCCGATGACCATTTTGGGCACGATCCGAGGAAATGCTGGCTGTTGGTTCATTCGTTTGCGTGGTGTTTTGGGGATGTCCCATGACGGGCGTTTGATTCCATTCCAAAAGAAAACCTGAAGCCGACGATGTGTCGGCTTCAGGCAATCATGCATGAGGCTCGCAGGCGAGTCCCTGAGGGCTGGGAGTGACCTTCTGTTCTTATCGACGTCTTACTTCGATCACGTATCTCATCAGGTCATTGAATTCCTGACGGCTCTTCAGTTGCTTCACGAGATTTGCAGGCATCAGAGACGTTTTTGAATCCTTGACTTGCTCAATGTCATCCTGTGGAATGACAACTGGCTTTGGGTTGGCCACGTTCCTGAGAACAAGTTCGGCGTCGTTTTCCGACACTCTGATACCTGTGAAAATCTGGCCATCAACAGTTAATACACTAACCTGTGCATACTCTTTCTCGATCAATTCAGCGGGTCGAAGAATCGAGTCAACCAGTTGCTCATTGGTCAAACGAGTTTTCAGTTCTGACAACGCTGGGCCCAGTCTCGCGACTCGACCCGGCGGGTCATGACAGGCGTAGCATGCAGCGGCTGACTCGTAAAAGAGCTTCTTTCCACGTAAGGCATTGCCTTTTGCAATGGCTTCAGCAGCAATGTCGCTGGTGGCTTGGCTCATCAGTTCTGTTTCAAGCTGATCGTTGGAAAACTCGACCTCAGGTTGCTTGTCAACTTCTGCCATCAGTTCAAGTTCGAGGGGGTGCTGCTTGGTCAGTTCGTCCGGTGTCCAAACCGTGAATCGATCCTTTGTTTCAGAACGGATTCGGCGGACTGCGGACGCATCAACCGGTTCTGCCTGATTTCCCCAGCTGTTGCGAACGAAAGTCAGCACGGCTGCCAGTTCTTCGTCGTTCAACAGATCTCGGAAGGCTGTCATTGGGGGTACGCCCCGTGCAGGGTCATAGGTCTTGCCGTTGACGCGGATTTTACCGTGAAGTCCATGCAGTGCCAGCTTGATTAGTCTTTCCTTGTTGCCATTAACCCAAGGGCTGTTTAGCAAGGAGGGATAGACGTTTGCATTACCCTTGCCGTGAGCAAGGTGGCAGGTTGAGCAATGGGACTCTCGCTGGTAAACCACTGACCCCAGTTGGTAAGCATCTTTGTTTTTCCCTTTCAGGTGGCTGGGAGTGTCGAATTTAACAAACTCCAGTTCGGCTGGTGCCGCAAAACCGCTTGCACCAGACTCGACCTTGTACCACAAATGCTTGACTGTCTTTGCGGCATTTGCTGCATGGGGAACGTGGGACGCCAGCAGAGTATCAAGCAGGTCTTCGTTGACAACGCCATGCTGCTGATGCAGCCAAAGTGCTTCCAGCAGGTGATGGGCTTCAGTCTCGTTGTCGGGGTCGAAGTCCCTGGACCACTTCTGCGCCGCAGCAGTCACTGCGTCTGAATCCCGTGCACTTAGCTCCACACGTGTCCGGTGGCGCACACCATCGACGGGATGCTTCAGGTTTTCCAACAGCGCCTCAATGGGCTCACCCGCGATTTTGACTGGTGCTTGTAGGGGCCTGTCCTTCGCGGTCAGG
>CBFIHW010000255.1:1659-2250 GCA_965662325.1 uncultured Pirellulales bacterium
TAGGTTTTCCAACAGCGCCTCAATGGGCTCACCCGCGATTTTGACTGGTGCTTGTAGGGGCCTGTCCTTCGCGGTCAGGCGAAAGATGCGGCCGTGCTTGTGATCTCGATTGGGGTCTCGGATATTGTGCTGCATGTGGCCAATGATGGCATTGTGCCAATCGGCAACGTACAGTGCTCCATCCTCCCCAATGATCGCGTCAGTGGGCCGGAAGTTGCGGTCAGAACTATTGAGTAACTCGATGCCTGGTGTGCCCCAGACCTCACCGAGCTTTCGATTCTTGCTTCCGTCAACACTTCCACCACCCTTGATTTTTACGTCGACAGCGGCAACGAGCTTGTTACCGTTGAAGAATTCGATCTTGCCGTTGTTGAAACGATTCTCGAAACCTTTTCTATTCCACACTCGAAATTCTGAGATTTGAACAGGGGCAGGGAAATTACCTTTCATCCATGGGTTCTTCTCTTTGTTGGTGTGGGCAAAATTACCTTTGTTGCCATCAACAAGCAGCGATGCGGGATAAGCGCCGTTCTGATAGTCACTCGACAACGCAAGGTCTGCGGTCTTAGCAATGTTCTTCTTGCCGCTTAT
>CBFIHW010000256.1:0-2235 GCA_965662325.1 uncultured Pirellulales bacterium
CGGTGATAATTCTGGTATCCGCCTTCGCCATTGAGTGCATTTCGGTAGGTCCCGTCGCTCAGAGTACTTCCCTCATGCTCAATCGCCTCGTGCAAAACGGCAAGGGTTGCCTGCTGTATGCGTTTCCACTGCGGCCTCGTCAGGGAGTCACAGCGCGTTCGCGGATCGATTCCCGAGAGAAACAGAATTTCCGCTGCGTAGAGATTTCCGATACCTGCGACCACCGCCTGATCAAGCAGGGCGACCTTGATCTCGCGCCGACTCGCTTTCAACTTCTCCCTCAATTCATTGTGACACATGCTCAATGCATCAGGTCCCAACTTGTCGTCAACTTTGATTTTTAATTCAGCAGGCGAGAGAAGTCTTACCGTTCCAAGACCGCGTCGATCCCAAAACAGGAGTTGGTCATTCGGGCCGCCTGCTAAAGTTAAACGTAACCTCAGATGGGCTAGGCCTGGTGGATCAGCCAACAATACCAAGCCTGTCATCCTTGGCTCAATCACGATGACGTCATGGCTACCAAGGTGAATCATGACCCGCTTGCCACGTCGTCCCACATCAACGATTTCCTGGCCACGCACTCTCCGGTCAAAGGTGCGAATATTTGGCTCAAATAAGATTGGCCTCAAACGGCAAACTGGTCGTTCAGCCTTAGTGATGCGACTGCCCACTACCGGCAATACTCCACGACGCATGGTTTCGACTTCCGGCAGTTCAGGCAAGAGATGATCCAAATTCAAGAGCTGGAATGCCCCACCAACAGAGACGTTCTCTAGTTAATGGAACAAGAATCACTGACAATCACAACTATCCGATCGACACGGATAAATTACGAATAAACTCGACCTTCCAGGCAATAACGTGTATCACGCAACACATCAGCATGATTCGTGCAGTGAAATGCTCGCCAACCACCCAAACCAGCAAGTACTGCGTCGAGAGCGTCTCCACCGGAATCCTGCATGATCACGCGTCTACGATGACGAGACATTCCCAACGCACAAGGAACCTCCTGATCTTCAGCCTTGCTCGAAAAATCAGATTTTTTCCTTGATTTTTGATTGCAGGATCCGTCTTTGGCTGGGCGGATTGTTGGCAGATCATTAATACCTCGAAGTATTTCCAATCGTTTTGATCTATGTACAGTGGTCGGTGGTTTCCCTCCAGATTGCTTGTAGCGAGAATGGGGCAAATTCCAACGTTTTAAAAAACTCGCCGGACAGGACTCGACCACAATTCGTCTCGCGGATGACAGGCGATGGTACTGGAACGGTATCACAGCAGTCTCACCGCTCTTGGATATAGGCAACAACACATCTCTCATTCCGTGAAAGGTTTGGTAGATAATGCGATAGTGATAACTATCAAAAGGGGTGGAAGTTTCAACGTCTGTTTTTCGGCGAAGGCGGCCACTCGGGATGATCTGGCGCGCGGTCACGGAGAGCTGTCTACCGAACACTGCAGCGAGGTTCCCACCTCCATCCTGTGATTCAAAATTCGCAATCATCTCAAGTTGTGAGTTCCAGTCCTCGCCCCCCAGTTCAAGGGGAAGCCCAAAGGGGAAATCCATCGCCCAAAGAGTGGCTCGACTACTGGAAATTTGCTCAGCTAAATAGCGACAAACTTCAGTTCGTTCGTCTGAGCCAGCTAATTTTCCAAGAGATGCCAACTGGACCAGCTGCAGAGTGCCCGACGACCAATCAGCTTCTAATTCCGCCAACCAGGCAGTTTTTCCAGAATTTATTGCACCACTAAAATCAACACCACATACACGTTGCAATCTCGGGGTTTTCATAGGCTTGCCAGCGGTCGCGTTGACGTCATCGTCAACTAAAGTGAGAATCGGGGTCGGTGATGTCGGCACGTGTTCTGCGGTCTTTAAGGCCTGCGGGGTGGTCTGTCGACGGCCCTTCCAGTTGTCCAGCCAGAGAATTGCTCCCATGAGTACCGTACCCAACACGTCGAGTGCCACCGCTTCTGTCCCTGACGCCCGCGGTCGTTTCGGTGATTTCGGTGGCCGATTCGTGCCCGAGACTCTCACTCAGGCACTGGACCAGCTTTCTGAAGAATACGAAAAAGCAAAACTCGACGCCGATTTTCAGCGTGAACTGAAGGTTCTCCTGAAAACTTTCGTTGGCCGCCCCAGTCCGCTGTACTTTGCTCGGAGACTGACCGAAGCAGTAGGCGGAGCACAAATCTGGCTCAAACGCGAAGATGTGAACCACACCGGGGCAC
>CBFIHW010000257.1:0-2230 GCA_965662325.1 uncultured Pirellulales bacterium
CCCCAACCTTTACTGCGGATGGGATGCCGGCCCGTGAGCAACGCTGAGCGGGAAGGGCCACAAACAGTCTGTGAATAGAACGAGGTGAATCGCGTGCCTTCAACGGCAAGTTGATCAAGTCGTGGTGTTTTGTTGAGAGTACTTCCATAGCAGCCCACATCTCCATAGCCTTGATCATCGGTGAAGATGATCAGGATGTTCGGCTTTTCAGCTGCACTTGCCGTTGCCGACGCCAGCACAAGCAGAACCTTCAAAATCATCGAACGATGCGGGAAGCATCCGTTGAGGAAGATAGGGGAGGCTGGCTGCGATTTGTTTTGCTCTTTCATTTGAACATGCATGGATTCGACACCCGTAAATTATCGTTATCGTGGGGATACATTGTCACGATTGTAATCGTGGATGTGTGGTGTGAATTCTTTTCTTGATTCAAGGCTCTTATCTTTGCGTGAAGGCCACGATGGGTTTGCTGTTGCTTTCCAGATGCGCACGCGTTTGATTTCATGCCATGTGGTGCCCAGAGTCAGCGAGACAAGGTTCTTGGGCATTCCGATTTGCGCCGCTTTGGCGTATGCCACGTGAGGTCCCATTCGGAACAGAGCTTCATCGTTCACGACTTCCAGTACTGCCGTATACCATTGATGTGCCTGGACTTGCAGTGATTGTTGGTCCAGCAACAGGTCTTCGATGATGGTTTTGTCTTTTTGCTTTCGGATGTGTTGTAGTAGAAAACCCTGTTCGATGAAGTCGTTGTTGGGGTTCGCCCAGGCAGACACGACATGACCGGTGACTTCAGGGCGGTTGTCTACTGCAATTCGAAAGCATTGGTGGTGCCACGGTTCCGTCATTTCTCCGTAGCGAAACGTGACCTCGATAATTAAGTCGTTTACGTCGATGCCCTGATAGGAGGCAACGGGTGTGTGACCCATTCCAGGCTTCCATGTTGAACGCCAGACATTCTGATCTTTGGATCTGGTCCAGAGACCGGCAGAGGCTCGTGCTTTGACGGCTCCGGGAAATCTTGCGATGGTTTTGCCACCACGTTGTAATGAGCCATGATCATCCAGAATCAGGGCACCACGTTTTGCCAGCCATGTATCGACAGGCGTTGTGCCCGATTTTCCAGCTTCATTCGGTTCAGCCGCACGACAGGGTGCGTTACCAAGAGGTGCCATGAGCCAGCAGCCAAGAACAATCAGAAACGCCTGTTTCTGGAAAGATTTGAAGGGCGTTTGCATACAGTTGCCAGAGTGCGTGCGGCGTGGTTGTCCAACTTACAATTTTACTTTTCAGATTTACCGTTTGGTCCTGGTAGCGAAACGCCTTTGGGTAAAAATGAAACTTGACGGTCATTGGATACTTGTTTGCCAGGGGTGCAGCGACCCTGAGCGACTTGTTCATTCAACAAGTTGAGCAGTGATGAAACTCTCTCTGGTTCTTTTTGCACCAGGTTTGTCTGTTCGCCTCGATCGGTTTTCAAATTGAATAATTGCATGGGCGGCAAGCCCCGTTTTTTGGCCTCCGGTTCGCGTGGAGCGCTCCAGCCACCACTGCCGGCAGCAAGGCATAGTTTCCAATCACCTTCGCGAATCGAGAACGAACCACCGATGGAGTGGCTAATCAGACTTTCACGACCGGTGGGCTGACCCTTGAAAGCTGGGATGAGACTGAAGGAGTCTTCACCACCATTGTCGTTGGCTGCCTGATTTGTCAGCTCTCGCATGGTGGAATACAGATCTGTCAGGCAGGCAAGTGCATTCGTTTTTTGTCCAGCACTGATACCCGCTGGCCAACGCACAATGAAGGGAACTCGATGACCCCCTTCGTAGATATCGGCTTTGTGTCCACGATAACCGGCACTTGGGTCGTGGTGATATTCTGCCAGAACTTTGAAATTTCCCTGAGGTGAACAACCATTGTCGCTTGTGAAAAATACCATCGTGTTATCATCGATTCCTGCATCTTTCAATGTCTTGAGCAACTGACCCATGTGGTGGTCCACTTGCATCACAAAATCTGCATAGGGATTCATTCCACTTGCGTCTTTGAAAGGTGGAACAGGAACAATGGGGGTGTGTGGTGCTGGCAGCGGTAAATATAAAAAGAAAGGCTTCTCGTCTGCGGCACGAGTCTTGATATGGTCAAGGCTTTTTTGAAAGAGGTGGGGTAGGACTTCGTCGATGTTGAAATCCGGTCCGATTGGTCCTTTTCGATACCAACCATAGGCGTC
>CBFIHW010000258.1:0-2216 GCA_965662325.1 uncultured Pirellulales bacterium
AGCATCATGGACGTTGTCGCAGATGACACACGTTCTCTGAAGAGGCGAGTAGGTGCTGGTGACCGAGATCGACTTGATGCGTATTTCACAAGTGTCCGAGATCTTGAAAAAAGATTAGCGTCAAGTGAGGTATGGGTGCATAGGCCAAAGCCAAATGTGAAGGCCCCAAAACCTTTGGATATTGCAAATCCAAATGACTTTATTGCTCGACAGCGGCTCATGAGTGACATGATTCGTTTAGCTCTTTCAACAGATTCGTCACGATATGTTGTGTGCCATTTTGGTAGTGGATCAGGTGTTGTTCCACTCGACGGCGTCGAAGAGGGATATCACACACTAAGTCATCATGGGCTTGATGAAGAGAAACTTTCTCAACTGGCAATCGTTGAAAAAGCAATCGTTGATTCATGGGGAGATTTTCTTCGTTCATTAAAAGCAGTCGATGAGCGAGGTGATAGTATTCTTGATACAACGAGTGTTCTTTTGACAAGCAATTTGGGAAATGCCTCAAGCCATTCCAATAAGAACATGCCGGTGCTTTTTGCAGGCGGTGGTTTTCGGCATGGGCAACATCTTGCATTTGATCAGAAAAAAAACCATCCGCTTCCGAATCTGTATTTGTCAATCTTGCAGCAGGCAGGTCTCTCTGCCGAGCGATTTGCTACGTCAACCGGAACAATGCCAGGCCTTGAGCCAACGAAAACATAGAGCGCAGAAAGCATCGTTTGTTTCTCATTTTTTAAGCGGGAGTAAGAATAGTGTTCACACGAGCCACATGCCCTGAGATGAAAAATTCAAAAAAATCACTTTATAATCCGACTGGTTTTACATTAATCGAACTGCTCGTCGTTATTGCGATTATTGGAGTTCTCGTCGGCCTGTTGTTGCCAGCAGTCCAACAGGCTCGAGAAGCGGCTCGCCGAATTTCTTGTACAAACCACTTGAAGCAAATTGGGCTTGCGGTTGCTCTTCACGCAGATGCACAGAAGCATTTTCCAAGTGGCCGGAAAACGCGTGATCCGTACGATGTGTCGTGGGCATTTCGACTACTTCCGTTTCTTGAGCAATCGCAAATATTCAATGCAAGAAATCCAGACACAACAGTCCCATGTTGGGATTCTTCAAACGAAACTGCTTTTCGTATACCAGTTGATACGTTTTATTGCCCGAGTCGACGCAGCCCAGCAGCCGACAGAAACTTTGATAACAATAACCAGCCGCCTGTCGCCGAAGGGATCGGAGTTGCAGCAGGTGGTGATTATTCTGCTTGCGGTGGCACGTATTTTAATTACGCAACACCATCAACAGGTGGGCCCGACCCAAAACGTGCTGGTGTGATTCATACTTTCTCAGAAGTTCGGCCTGCTCAAATTACCGACGGATTGTCCACAACAATGGTCATTGGAGATCGCCATATTCCTCCGGCCATTGCCGGAGCGGGCGTTATGGAACACTACAATCAGGGTGACACGGCAGTTTTTGTTTCAGATACTCCCCACACACTGTTCCGAGACACTGCTCGTGGCTTGGCTTCAAGTTTCCGTGATACAAACAATCGAAAATTTGGCAGTCTTCACCCCGGTGTGACTCAGTTTGTCATGTGTGATGGGCATGTCGAAGCAATGAGTAATGACATGAATATTGAGGTGCTTCTTAAGTACGCTGCTATTGGAGATGGCGATGATCCATCTGATGTTGATGAAGGCGATGGAACATGATGTAAAACTCTTCCCCACATTAGCTTGAAATTATCCTGAGAAAATTTGTCATGGCAAAAAAGAAACAAAAGCAACAAAAACAACCAAATGGTTTTCGAAAGCTTCTTCTGTATGGCATTGGTGGTTCTGTCATGGGAGTCATTCTTATCTACTCTTTCAGAGGGCCAAATCTTGCGGCAGAAACGATGGCAATGCAGCAAAAGGTTCTTGTGGAAGGAAAAGACTTTGCATCGAGTAAAGAGAAGATACGAGAAATCATGCAGAATATAGATCTCATGCCACCAAAAGAAATCTATAAGGTGAGGAGAGATTTGGGGCGTTCTGTTGGTCAATTGTCAAAGCAGTCTGCGGAAAAATATGTCCAATTGAACACAGCGGAGCAGGCAGCGTTTCTTGATGAAGGGCTTGAGAAAATGCAGTTGGCCAAGGCACTGTTCGATGCAACAAATCAGGGCGGGATGCCAACGCGAACTCAGGCTGATGCTGAGAGATACAAGC
>CBFIHW010000259.1:0-2202 GCA_965662325.1 uncultured Pirellulales bacterium
TGCCGAAGTTGCATCGCACGCGTTGCGTCACCACTAAGCTCAGCCTGATTGGCAGCCTCAAAAAGCACTTGTCCTTCATGCGGTCGAACTCTCATCGCCTGTTCAGTACATGCCTGAGGCAAGTCAGAATCTTGCGTGTTCAGGAATGAAGTTGATGCAAGAACACACCATGCATTTCCTGCACAGGGGTTAACGGTTACGGCCCGAAGTGCGGCATTCATAGCTTGTGTGAGATCTTGAAAGCCATTGCCAGTGACCTTTTGAATCCATGTGATGCGAGCCTCGGTCGATTCAAATTGTGTCTGTTCAACAGTCTGACGGATCTCAGTGAGCCCAACTGTTTCACCTACGATCCTTCGTGTCAGGCCAAAGTGTTCCAGCTTGCAGAACGCCAAATCAGTCCAAGCATGCACATGATCTGGCTGAAGAGCAACGGTTTTCTCAAGAGAATTAATCCGTGCTTCAAGTTCTGTGACAACACCGCGTTCATCGATGCTTTCAGCGGGTGAGTCAGCGTTTTTTTTCTCGGTTTTCACAGCTTGCTGTGCAACCAGAGTTGTGCTTTGTCGGCTGAGTTTTTCAAGCGTGCGTGACTGCTTGATTGAGTCTTCAAAGAAAGCCCGTGCCTTGGCGGCCTGCAATTGTTGGTGGCCAATAAAAACAAGCACGGTAACAGCACCAACACTTGCAATCGTGGCGGAGACTCGGTCAAGTGTAAATCGTGGCAGTGAGAGAGCGTGAATATGGCTTGACGCCAGCTGCACAGCACATGCTCCAAGAAGCATCATCAATGTCGAGCATGCTGGCACATACCAAATAAAATCAACGGCGGCATGAACGGTTCCTGTGGTCAGCCCACCGGTCAGTGCAATTGCAATTATTTGTTCCTGCGACGTGCCCTTGAAGAACACAACTGCGCAGCATGTGAGTCCAATAACAAGGCTGATGATAGCGAGCCCAAGACCAACAAGCCCAGTCTCGACACCAAGATTTAGATAGCTGTTTTCTGCATGGGTAAAAATTAATTTATCAGTTGGTGGCATGTAAGCTTTGCTGACGGCAGCATGACTTCCGATGCCTGTTCCAAGTACTGGAAAGTCAGTGATTGTTTCTACCGCTGCCTGCCATACCTCACGGCGACCAGCAAGATTGGCGTCGTCAGTGTCACTGAATATGGCACCAAGCTCAGTCCAGATGGTATCCAGCCGTGCATTGACCCGATCCATTCCATGAATAGTCAGAGCCGATCCAATCAGCAGAAATACGCCAAGTAAGCCACCGGCTACTTTTGGGGTAATACGGCCAGTCTTGAGAAGCATTCCTGTAGTGACAAGACCAACTGCCGCAAGGCTCATGGTGCCACCGCGGGAGAGTGAGAGTAGCACAGCAAATGTGGTGATTCCAAGTGCTACCAGACCAATGGCCAGTCGGTGTTCCACCTGTATCCCGGAGGTGATCGGTGTATTCGAAGAATGTTGTCGCCTTCCGCTGCCTCGAGATGATAGCTGTGATGTTGTCCTGCTGTCTCGCTTTGTTTGCTCGGGTTTAAAAGTCCACCAGATGAGTGATCCAGCACCAATTGCCAGAAAACTTGCGTAGTGATTTCGACAACCGAAAGTTCCTGTCACAATACTTCGTGTATCGTTAAAAGCAGGCTCATAGAACCAGAGGTAGTTTCCATTACTGGTGAGGTACTGAACAACGCCAAGTGCCGCCATAAGACCAGTGGCAACTGCAACAACCAGCAGGATTCGTTCAATATCTTGATTTGACTGGATTGTTTGAAAAATACATCCGACAAGAATTATCTGCGCAACAAAGATGCCAATGCCGACAAATGTTTCACCGGGAGCTAATGAAATCGTGTTCCACTGTCCAAGAGTCCATGGACCGTCTGTCCAGCACGGCAAGAGTGTTGAAAGATGTGGTGAAATACTTTTGATGAGAGCTGCTGAAATAGGTATGACCTGAATGACAGCAACGGCTAATCCAGCAGCAAACAGAAGATCAAGAACACTGAACTGCCAGCCAGCATCGTTCGTGTGATACGAGCGGACAAGCCATGTACCAGCTGCTGCTATTGCTGCAGCACTCAGAAAAAGCTGCCCAAGAGGATGCCTCCCTCCCATACCAAGCGGCATGAGTATGACGGCTAAAACGATAGGAATGAAAAGAGCACATGTCTCTGGTGAAACAGCCCAA
>CBFIHW010000260.1:0-2202 GCA_965662325.1 uncultured Pirellulales bacterium
GTGAAGCACCGTGGCATGAAAATCTCGAATATGTACAGGATCTTTCACAATGTTGTACGAGAAGTCATCAGTTTCACCGTAGATTTGCCCCGGTCTGGCTCCACCACCACACATCCACATTGTGAAACAACGTGGATGATGATCACGACCATAGTTTTCTTTTGAAAGCCCACCTTGTGAGTAGACGGTTCGACCAAATTCACCACCCCATACGATAAGTGTGTCATCAAGAAGCCCACGAGACTTCAGATCATTGATCAATCCGTAACAGGCCTGGTCAATATCTCGACAACCATTCGGGAGACGATTCGCAACGTTACTGTGTGTGTCCCAATGGTTCAGGTAAAGCTGTACAAACCGGACACCGCGTTCCACCATGCGTCGTGCCATGAGGACCGAGTTGGCGAACGACCCTGCGTTTTTTACCTGATCACCATACAGCGCAAGTGTGCTCTCAGATTCCTGAGAAATGTCAGTGAGGTCAGGCACGCTGGTCTGCATGCGGTAGGCCATCTCATACTGTGCGATACGTGTTCGTATTTCAGGGTCACCGATCTTCTCAAACGTTTGCTGGTTTAAAGCCTGCAGTCCATCGAGTGTTTTTCTGCGAACGGCATCAGGAACACCAGGTGGATTATTGAGGTAGAGGATGGGGTCGCCACTCGAGCGAAAACTCACGCCGGCATATTCACCCGGAAGATAGCCACTCGACCAGAGTCGCGCACCAATTGCCTGCGCCTGCGCTGGCTTCGTCGATTGGGCAACGAGCACAACAAACGCTGGTAAATCTTCATTCAGGCTACCAAGGCCATAACTTGTCCATGAACCGAGACATGGGCGTCCCGTGATCTGATTTCCTGTCTGCATATAGGTGATGGCAGGCTCATGGTTGATTGCTTCTGTATGCATGCTTCGTATGAAGCACATCTCATCAACCATTTTTGCAGTCCATGGCAAGAGCTCAGTCACCCACATGCCACTTTCACCATGCTGCTTGAACTTGAATTTTGAAGGTGCAATCGGAAATCGCTTCTGACCAGAAGTCATGGTTGTCAGACGTTGGCCGTTCCGAATGCTCTCTGGTAAGTCTTTGTCATACCAGTCATTCATTACGGGCTTGTAGTCATATAGATCTTGCTGCGGCGGTCCGCCAACCATATGGAGATAGATGACGTGTTTTGCCTTCGGGGCAAAGTGAGGTCCAATGGCGCCCGGCACACGTGGTATCTCTATGTTCGAATTGTTTTGGGTGTTAGGCGCACTCTGCGCGAGCCCACCTGGCAGAAGCGATGCCAATGCCGCACCACCAAGGACATGGCTTCCTTGTTCAAAAAAACGTCTGCGTGTGAGGTTGAGCCCCAGTTCGTCCAGCGGTGATCGGATTGGTGGATTCATGGATTCACGCCTTGCGTATGGCTTATTTGGAAAGTACTTCGTCCAGATTCATAAGTTGATTCGTCAGCATTGTCCAGCTTGCTAACGTCACAGCATCTTCATGACGAGGCTGTGATTGGCCGACTGTGATGACAGCTTGTGCGTCTTCAAGATGTTCCTTGTACCAAGTCGTCAAGTCAGCCAGTGATTTTTTTACAATAGGCTTCTCGGCTTCAGCCAGTGGCCGTGATAAAAGTCTGTTTGCGATGTAATCAATGCGTTGGTCGTCATTGCTCCCACCCAAAAACAGCGCATCGTCTGCTAATGCCCTTGATGCTTCAATAAATTGTGGGTCATTCAAAACGACAAGTGCCTGTAATGGGGTATTTGTTCTGTCTCGTCTCACCGTGCAGACTTCACGTGACGGCGCATCAAGAATGTTCATCGAAGTTGGCGGAGCCGATCGTTTCCAGAACCAATACATGCTTCTGCGATACAGATCAGCACCTGTACTCGCCTCATATTTTTTTGTGTCGCTCTCTGGCATGGCAACCGCCTTCCAGACTCCATCGGGTTGGTATGGCTTGACGCTTGGGCCACCTACTTTCTGGACGAGTAGACCACTGGCAGCCAAGGCCGTATCACGAATCATTTCAGCATCCATTCGAAAGCGAGGACCTCGTGAAAGCAAGCGATTGTCGCGATCCTTGACCAATTTTTCAGGCGTCGCTGTCGCTGCCTGTCGATAGGCAGCGCTGGTTACAAACAGTCGGAATAGATGTTTGACATCCCATCCGCTTTCTCGGAATTCTACAGCGAGCCAATCGA
>CBFIHW010000261.1:0-2164 GCA_965662325.1 uncultured Pirellulales bacterium
CACCATTTTGATTCCTCGAGAAGTGAGATTTTTCTTCATGGCTGCGACGCAGATTGATCCATTTTCCGCCCGATCAACCTTCGATACTGGTTCCGGCACCGCTGCACTCTATCGCCTTCGCGGACTTGATGATGCCGGTGTGACGAATACCTCCCGTTTACCATATTGTCTGCGCACGATTCTTGAGGCATTGCTACGAACCTGTGATGACTACGAGGTCACTGAGCAAGATGTCAGAAATCTTGCCACCTGGAACGCGGCAAAGCCTGCTGCGGTTGAGGTTCCCTTCAAGCCATCTCGAGTTGTCTTGCAAGACTTTACTGGTGTTCCATGTGTTGTCGATCTGGCAGCCATGCGTGCGGCAATGAAGCGACTTGGTGGTGATGCAAACAAAATCAATCCACTCGTGCCAGTTGATCTTGTCATCGATCATTCTGTTCAGGTCGACTATTTTGGCAGTGCCGATGCACTAAGCAAAAATGTGGATATTGAATTTGGTAGGAATGCAGAACGCTATTCATTTTTGCGTTGGGGCCAGCAGGCGTTTGAGAACTTCCGAGTCGTACCACCTGCCATTGGTATTGTGCATCAGGTGAATCTCGAGTTTCTGGCTGGTGGTGTCTTTTTGCGACCTGATGCAGCAGGCGGGGATATTCCTGTCGCTGTGCCGGATACACTCGTTGGCACGGACAGCCATACAACCATGATCAATGGTCTTGGTGTTGTAGGATGGGGTGTTGGTGGAATTGAAGCCGAGGCTGTCATGCTCGGCCAGGCTCTCTCGCTGCTCATGCCAGAGGTTGTTGGCTTTGAATTAACTGGCAGCCTTCCAGCTGGCGCGACTGCGACTGATCTTGTGCTGACGGTGACAGAAGCACTTCGCAAAGAAGGTGTTGTTGGTAAGTTTGTAGAGTTCTTTGGTGCCGGGCTTACTGGCATGACACTCGCCGATCGTGCGACCATTGCAAACATGGCGCCTGAGTACGGTGCAACGATGGGCTTCTTCCCAGTTGACACAGAGACGCTTAACTACATGCGGCTCACTGGCCGCAGTGCCGAACAGGTTGAACTGGTTGAGCGGTACACGAAAGAGCAGGGATTGTTTCACACAGCGTCGGCGTCAACGCCAGAGTTCACAAAACGACTTTCGCTTGATATGAGTACAGTGGTGCCGAGTCTCGCTGGGCCCAAACGGCCGCAAGACAGGGTGCCGATGGTCAGGGTGAAGGAAGCATTTCAAGATGCCCTGAAGGCACCGGCAGCAAATCGTGGGTTTGCTCTGCCAGAAGCTGAAATGACCTCTCATGCAACGGTTGCGAACAACGGGCATTCAGCCGAAATCGGACACGGCGCCGTTGTCATTGCAGCCATTACGAGTTGTACCAATACAAGTAATCCAAACGTCATGGTTGCCGCTGGTCTGGTTGCCCGTAAGGCAGTTGAAAAAGGCCTGTCGACCAAGTCATGGGTGAAGACAAGCCTGGCTCCCGGATCGCGTGTGGTGACAGATTATCTTGAGAAGTCGGGCCTTGCGTCCGATCTTGACTCACTTGGTTTTGAAACCGTTGGGTACGGATGCACAACCTGTATCGGAAACTCGGGTCCACTGCCTGAACCGGTGGCGGCAGCAGTTACAGAAGGCGATCTTGTTGCTGCAGCAGTTCTCTCGGGTAATCGAAATTTTGAAGGCCGCGTGAATCCGCTGGTCAAGGCGAACTGGCTTGCGAGCCCGCCGCTGGTGGTGGCTTACGCTCTGGCTGGAACGATTGATATCAATCTTGAAACTGATCCGCTCGGTGAGAGTAGTGATGGTCAGCCCGTGTATTTAAAAGATATTTGGCCGACGCAGGAAGAGGTGCGGCAAACGGTGGCAACAGCAGTCGTGCCCGAGCAGTTTCAGAGTCGATATGGAAATGTCTGGGACTCCAATGAACGATGGAATGCTGTGCCAACATCAGAGGGCGAGCTCTACGATTGGCAGGACACCAGCACGTATGTCCAGGAGCCACCGTTTCTTGCTGAACTGACCAGCGAGGCAACACCACCAACAAGTGTTACTGGTGCCCGCGTGCTTCTTGCACTCGGTGACAGCGTGACCACGGATCATATCTCACCAGCTGGTGCCATTGCCAAAGACAGTCCTGCTGGACGGTACCTTGTCGAA
>CBFIHW010000262.1:0-2159 GCA_965662325.1 uncultured Pirellulales bacterium
ACACGATCATTTACTACCCCATCCCGATCCACCGTCAGCCGGCCTACGCCGACCTGGAGCTCGAACAGGGCTCCCTTCCCGTGACAGAGCAGCTCTGCAGCCAGGTGCTGAGCCTGCCGATCTTCCCGGAACTGGACCAAGAGCACCAGCAAACCGTGATCGACACCGTGACGCAGTTGCTGGAGCGATCCAAACCCACACCCTTGCCGGTGGCGGGCGATCAGGAGCGGATGGTGGCGTAAAGCGCCTTGAAGTTAATCACTGAGAAGCTAACCACTGAGTCTTATGCAGCATCGATCAATGAGTAGCAGGATCAGCTTCTCTAGGGTCAATTCATGTATATTTAATTTTTCTATTGATTAACTCTTAAAACCTAGATTTTTAAGACCCTCCGAAACCATCTAATCAGCGAAAGGTTTAAACTTGATACTATCTCCCACTTACACGCCTTCCAAAGCAAAACCCATGCAATACCCACAAAATGTTTAGACATTAAATATTAATTCCATTAAAGCTTTCTGGACCGAGGTCTTTCTTTCTACACTGCACATGCCCTCCTTTAATCCAAACCACCAGCAGTCTACTCCCTTTAGAAGAGCTACTCCACAAGAGAGAGAAAAGGTCTTTGGCTCCATGCGGGCAGCAATGGGTAAACAACAATGGCAGCGCGCTGCAGATCTGGGCAATCAATGGAGACAATCAGGGGGAAGAGAATGGCCAATCACACTGAATCTAGCAATCAGTCTTTGTCATACCAAATACGCGACTCTACAAGAACTTAATGCGCTCGTCAGCGAACTACGAGAAGTAAGCAAAAACAACGAATTTGCCAAGCTTGGCCTTTCTAAGCTGTTGATTCAACTAGCACGATATGAGGAATGTATTGCACTCCTCGATCAGATCAATTTTCAGAACCCTACCGAGAGACAAAACTGGCGACAAAAACATCTCAAAGCCGATGCCCTGGCAAAATTGGGTGAGTTCGATCATGCCATTGCTGCTCTCGAAACACAGCCTTCAGACTCCCGCGACTGGCGCTGGCAAATGGCAAGAGCTGGTGTTGAATTACAACGCAGCGAATGGAGCGCAGCAGAGAAGTATTACCGGCTTGTTCTCCAGATGCAGCCCAACCATACAAATGCACATCACAACCTAGCTTTAACCCTGTTCAGCCAGCAACAATGGCAGGAAGGCTGGAAGGAATACGAATGGAGATGGAGCAACCCACGCCGGAGCACAAGTGGCGCCCCTAAGCCAATCCCAACATCTGACATTCTCCAAAATCAGACAGTTATCGTGACGAGCGAACAAGGAATCGGCGATCAAATTATGATGATGCGATTTCTACCCGAAGTCGCAGACAGATGCCGATGGCTTATCGTAAAAGTAGAGACACGTCTTATCGACCTCTACAAACGCTCACTGCCATCTAATATTCACATAATCGACAAAAAAGACGAAAGAGACAATCAAAGTGATACAAATAAAATCTACATTGGCAGCGGCAGCTTGCCTCTTTTCTGCAGTAGCAGAACACTCAATGATCCCACGGCAACCCCTCCCGTACAGCTCAGACCGGACCCCGAACTTGTCAATCACTTGTCCGAAAAACTGCAGCCTGTAGCCAAAGGGAGGATCGTCTTCGGATTAGGGTGGCTGGGTGGAACCACCAATGAGCAGCAAAAAGAACGGGGACTCAATGAAGAGGATATCCAAGCACTGGTAGCCGACGAACAGAGATGCTGGATAGATCTGCAACATCTACAGCCTCGGTGGCAACACCTTCGCAAAAGCCACGGCTCGTTATGCCATCAGTTGATTGAAAATCCTGGCCATGATCTGGACCTCACCATTGCCTTAATGGCGACATTGGATGGGGTTGTTACAACCCGCCAAACCGTGGCCCATCTTGCCGGTGCTCTGGAATTGCAAGGCACCATCCTGGTTCCGACCCGTCAGGAATGGCGCTACAGCCAGGATGACGGCCCATGGAAGTGGTACCCAAACCTGCAATGCCATAACCAAATAAAAAGAGGAGATTGGAATCTCAATATCCAACAACTATTTTGTTGAGCTTGCAGGCCAAAATGAAAACACCAAGATGATCAAGACCGGATGGTGGCGTAGAGCGCCTTGAATTTGGCCTGCTGGGTTTTGTG
>CBFIHW010000263.1:0-231 GCA_965662325.1 uncultured Pirellulales bacterium
TGACAGAAGCCGCTTGACCTTGACCAGGTTCTTGGAGTTTCTTGGGAATTCGACTGATGAAAGGGATGCGCGTTCCTGAGTCATAAAGCCATCGTTTAGCTCGAGGAAGACCGACTCCATGGTCTGACCAGAAAAATATTATCGTGTCTTCATATTCACCAGCGTCTTTGAGTTGCTGAATAAGCTCACCTGCCCAAGCATCCATTGCGGTGATCAGTTCATAGTTGCGTT
>CBFIHW010000263.1:241-2158 GCA_965662325.1 uncultured Pirellulales bacterium
CTGAGAAGGCAAGAGTTCTGCGGTGACGGATTTATATTTCGACTCTGAAGCAATTCCGCTTTCGTGGCACCCTGTGAAATTGAAGACAGCAAAAAATGGCTGTGATTTTTCAGGCCGATTCTTCCAGTGTCCCTTCGCGCCACATATGTCCCATATCTCTTTTTTTGTTGGCGTTGAAAATTGATAATCAGTCTTGCTGTTATTTGTGCAGTAATACCCAGCCTCCCGGAGGTACACAGGGAATGGCTTCAGCCATGGTGGGAGTGTTGCGTTACAACGCATGTGATGTGTGCCAATACTATTTTGATACATCCCTGTAATGATTGCCGAACGACATGGCGCGCAAACCCCAGCGGTTGTAAAGGCATTTGTATAGCGTGTTCCTTCTTGGGCAAGCTTGTCCAAGTTGGGCGTAATGGCGTGAGGGTCACCATAGCAGCCAAGATGCGGACTGATATCCTCGCACGAAATCCACACAATATTCGGTTGCTTGCACACCGCAACTGATGAAAGCATGCATAGCTCAATAGTGAATAGCGCGATGAAGAGACGAAACATACAAGCGGCTTTCTTTCAGGGTGACGGGTTTCGTTCTGGTTTCCGGTAAAGAAATGCATCTGATGTAAGAAGTGACGTGAGAAGAGCCTTCATGCTGCCCCCACTCTGCCTGTATGCCTTGTGTGCATCTTGAAGAACGACGCGGTCATGGAGTGTTTCGTTTCGTCCCATCCAGAATCGAAAGGCATGTCGCACAAACACCTGCTCAGCGCGTTCGCTGGTAGCTAGTCGTTGGATAAGGTCGAGTGCGTCCTCGACTGGACCATCGAGTGTTTCATCACCAGAATTGATAACTTCACCAGTCGTGTCTACTGGTCGTTCAAGTTCTGATGTTCGGAAGAGTCCGGCATGGTTGTACATTTCGAACGGAAGGCCAAGCGGGTCCATTTTCTGGTGGCATGTCCAGCAATAGTCTTGCTTTGTCACTTCCATTCTCTCACGCAGGGTTTTCGTAGGTTCATCTGGCAGCATGGCATCAACAGTGATGGGCACGTCAGGAAGACCACCGCCGAGAAGTCGCTCCTGAATCCACCGTCCGCGCCGGATCGCGTGATTGTCCATGGCATCGGAATGAGAAACGAGCCAACTTGGGTGTGTGAGGATGCCCAGTCGCTGTCCTTCAGGTGCCCGGGTCAAAATTCGCTTTGGGCTGAGTGATCCGGCACCAAAGCTACGATGGCTGACTCGTGCGAAAATATCAGTCCCTTCGAAGGGTGCCTCCTCTACGTTCACATTAATCGTTGGGGCTTGTCTCCGGTTTTTCTTTTTCGGTGGCTCTTTGCCAGGGTTCGCTGCTATCCATGCGTTTCGCTCTGCTTCTTCCTGAAGTTTTTGTTTCTCAGCAGCTTTTTTCACCTCTTTTTGCAGGGCGACTCTGTCAGCCTTGGTTCGGGGCTGCCCAAAGTATTCACTGTCATTTTTCGTAACAACTACTTTTTGTGTGGTCAGTAGTTGTCGCAGGACGTCACGGTCTTCCTTGAGAATCAACTCAATGAGTCGGTCGGTACTTGCTGAGGCCTCGAACATTGAGCGATAGTGACGTCCCCTGGTTTTTCCACTGATACCCGTTGTCATTAGAGACCGGGTATCCTTGCAGATATATCCTCCTTGGTCGTAGTCAAAGTACTCTCTGAAAAATTGCAGGATCCTCGGTTTTCGGATGCTGTCATCTGCAAGCATTCGTTGTACTTCACGTTCGACATCGTCTCGAGTCCGCATGGTGCCGTTGAGGACACTTTTCTTGAGATCCTCATCTGGCTTGATGTATCGAAGTGCATGATTTACGGCCAGTCCGAGTTCCCAGTCTTGAAGCATGATCCGTCCGAATGCATCGGGTGTTCCATATTCAACAAGTTCAGG
>CBFIHW010000264.1:0-2157 GCA_965662325.1 uncultured Pirellulales bacterium
TCAGTATTTCCACAGCAAGCGTTTGGGTCTGGAAGCATTGAGCTTGGAGGATGCTTTGGCTGCGGAGCCGCAGCGATTAGAGGATAGTGATGAGATTTTAGCGACCGGCAAACCGCATCGAAGTCATCAGCAGCATAGTTATGTGAGTCGTGGACGGTATGAGCAACAAATCAGCCGCTTTAAGCAGTTTTTTTCTGACCAACAATTGCTGTTGATGCGCAGTGAGCAATTGTTTGCGCAGCCTGATGTTGCATGGAGACAAATTCTCGATTTTCTTGGCTTGAATTTTGTTCAATGCCCTCAGCAAAAGCCTGTTTATGCTGGCGGTGGTGAGGCTGCCAATGTGTCCTCTGAAATTAAAAACCAATTGCGCCAACAGCTAAGTAGTACTTACCAGTGGATGGAGGATGGTTTCGAATGAACCTTCTTTTTATCCATGGTAACTTTCCGGGTCAGTTTAAGGATATTGCCCCTGCTCTTGCTTTGAATACCAACGGCAAGACATATTTTCTCAGTTTATCGGATAATCCCCAGAATATTGTTCTTCCGCGGGTTCAGTTTCGTCAATTCAAGCTGCATCGAGATGTAGGTTCTGAGACGCATGCCTATGTGCAATCGGCTGAGCTTGCTGTGCTCAAGGGACAAGCCGTGCTTCGTGCGCTTGATCAGTTGCATAAGCAGGAGGGTTTTATCCCTGATGTTGTGATTTGCCATGGCGGCATGGGGTTTGGCCTTTTTGTGAAATCATTATTGCCTAATGTTCGCTTGATTTCCTATTTGGAGTGGTATTTTACGCCGTCAAATAGCCAAGAGTTGATTCTTAATCCTTCTATTAATGATTTTTGTCGTTTAGAATGTCGAAATATTCCTATTCTCCAGGAAGCAGCACAGGCTGATCAGCTGGTTTGTCCAACACGTTGGCAAAGGGATCAATTTCCAGTATTCATCAGGGATCGTATTCAGGTTGTGTTTGATGGCGTTGATCTTGATTTTTTCAGCCCCGGGCCTCCGGCTGATCCACTTGTTCTCAAGGCCAATCGTGAATCACCACTGCAATTCACATCTGATCAGTTGTTGTTGACCTATGGAACGCGAGGTATGGAGCCACTCCGTGGTTTTCCTGAATTTATGCGAGCTGCTGCAGTTGCTCAACAGGCGTTTCCTCAGTTGCATGTCATTGTATTTGGACAAGATCGTTCAGCTTATAGTTATCCAAGCCCTCACCCGAGTGGTAGTTGGAAACAATTCATGCTTGAACAGTTGGAAGGGCAGCTGGATCTAGAAAGGCTGCACATTACAGGCTTACTCAATTACGGCGAGTTGGTTCAGTTGTTTCGTCGTAGTGATCTTCATTGTTATTTCACGCGTCCCTATGTGGTCAGCTGGGGTGTTTTCCAGGCTATTGCTTGCGGCGCACGCCTGTTAGTGAATGACTTTGCAGGTATCGATGAAGTGTTTGATGGAAAGCCCTTCTTCTCCCCGATTGATCTCGACAATCAAGAGCAAATTAATGCTTCTGTTATCGAATACCTGCGTGTTGAAAAGGAATCAAATTCTGTTGGTTTGCCCCCTTCGCTTTCACTGTCGTCATGCATTGCCCAATGGATTGAACTGGTTCATTCCCTGTAGTGAACCCATAAGATTTTCTTGAAGGAATAAGGATCTAGATAACAGTCTAAATATCCAAGCCTTGGTGTTGGCAATTTGAACAAGTGCAAGCCGATTGGGATAATGCAGTTAGCTGGTCACAAAAAAACCGCCTGAGGGCGGTAAAAAAGCCCCTCCGAGGAGGGGCTTGATCTTGATCTCTAAATTCAAGCAACGCCGAGCAAGAAGTTTGAAGGAGCGAAAGTACCTGAAGCAGCAGTGATGGTAGCGATCAACTCGGCACCAGTACGGAAATCACCGTCGGCGTCGTAGTAGAGGGCACCAGTATCAGTGGCAAGTGCATATCCACCTGCTGCACCAGCGGAGGTGCCAAACACAGCACTTTGATCACCAACGTTAACTGCATTAGCACCGAGGAGTGCTGCAGTGCCGGTGACGAAGTCGGAAAGGGCAGGAGTAGAAGTGCTGAGGCTGCCGACATCTACAAAAGCAGTAACAGCGCTTCCGGTAACGAAGCCACCTGCTCCAGTGGTGCTGTCGAACACATGG
>CBFIHW010000265.1:0-2144 GCA_965662325.1 uncultured Pirellulales bacterium
TAACTCAAGATCGTGGGTGTTGCAGTGCACTAACCATTGGTCACCCACTTTATCCATCGAGTAACTAGATCGTTGTCCTCCAATATCAAGTTCAACAATTCCATCGCCTGCGGCAAGTGATTTGACGTTGAAATCTTCTTCACCTGCCTCGAAGCCAAAACTACCATCTCTGTTGGTTTGGTAGGCTAACTGCACAACATTGCCGTTAACATTGAATTCGACCTGTTCTTTCGGCATGGTTGAGTTTCGCCAGCCGCTCCTAATCCCATTATTGATTTTCGCGTTAGCTCTTCGTCGAGCTTGAGCTTCGACCGACACGGCGATAGCTGCTTCGACCACACTGATTTGGTCAATTTCAATAGTCCTTGCCGGATTCACTCTGTCAATGAAGTCAGTGGTCGTGTCGCCTGCAATGTACTCGTCTGTTCTTAGAGTATTAACTAGGAAGTCTCGATTTGTTGTTAAACCTTGAATTCGGGTGGTTTCCAAAACCCTCGCTAGGCGAGAAGCGGCCTCTCTCCGGGTGGGAGCATGAACCGTTACCTTGGCGATCATCGGATCGAATTCAGTAGTGATCTCGCTTCCAGTCTCTACCCCAGAATCAAAGCGTGCATTACCTACGGTTGAGGGTTCCCAAGCGATCACTGGGCCAGGAGATGGAAGGAAATTCTTTTCTGGATTCTCCGCGTAAAGTCTGGCTTCGATAGCATGTCCATTGATCGATAAGTCTTCTTGAGTGAATGAGAGTGTTTCGCCCTCGGCCACCCTGATTTGTTCTCTGACCAAGTCCTTTCCAATGATTTCCTCGGTCACAGGGTGCTCAACTTGGAGCCGCGCGTTGACCTCAAGAAACCAAAAGCCCTCATCGCTTAGCAAGAATTCGACTGTGCCGGCTGAGGAGTAGCCAAGTTTTTTTGCGGCGGCTATAGCGGCATCTCCCATCTGGGAACGAATTTCGTCGGTGACAGCAGGTGAAGGTGCTTCTTCGATGATTTTTTGGTGTCGCCTTTGAATAGAACACTCTCGTTCAAAACAATGAACCAGATTGCCATGCGTATCACCGAGTATTTGAATTTCAACATGTCGCGAGACATCAAGCCATTTTTCAAGAAATACGGTGTCGTCACCAAAAGAATTGCCGGCTTCTCTTTTCGCGCCCTCTACGGCACTTTCCAAGTCGCTTTCTTGTTCAACGACACGCATGCCCCGGCCACCACCTCCCGCCGAAGCCTTGACTAACACTGGATAACCGATCTCTTTAGCGGATTTTTTGATATCGGTATCATCGTGGATTTCGATTGCTGGAAGCGTCGGAACTCCGGCTTCCTGCATCAAATTTTTCGCCGAAAGCTTATCTCCCATTAGCCCAATAACATTTGGTGATGGGCCTATCCATTTGATTCCCGCATCAATAATCGCTTGCGCGAAGTTTTCGTTTTCAGATAAAAATCCATAACCGGGGTGAACTGCGTCAGCGCCACTGCGTTTGCATGCATTTATCACTTTTTCGACGTCGAGATAGGTTTCTGCGCTGGTTCTACCTTCCAGAGAAATTGCAGTGTCGGCCTCATGCACAAAGGGTGCTCGAGCATCACCTTCAGCAAAAATTGCGACGGTGCTGATTCCCATATCATGGGCCGTCCGCATGATCCGCCTAGCGATTTCACCTCGGTTGGCAACTAATAATTTCTTAATTGGGGTTACATTCGCCATGTGCCAAACTCCTTAGTGCCTTCGACTTTGTTGTTGTAGCAAGCTGATAGTGACATGGCGATAACAGCCCTAGTGTCTCGGGGATCAATCATTCCATCGTCAGAAACTCGAGAGGTGGCAAACAGGCCATCAGATCCTTCGTCTTGCCAATATTCAGATGCCTCAGCCCGTTCACGATCGGCCTCTTCATCGAAATCCAGCCCTCGGCGCTCGGCTGATGCACGTCCTACGATAGACATGACTCCCGCCATCTGTTTTCCACCCATGACAGCGATTTTTGAAAATGGCCAAACGTAAGTGAATCGAGTACCGAAAGCTCTGCCGCTCATTCCATAATTACCTGCTCCATAGGATGCCGCCAAAATAATAGTGATATGAGGTACGGTAGAGTTAGAAACAGCGTTGATCATTTTCGATCCGTTTTTTGTTAT
>CBFIHW010000266.1:0-2118 GCA_965662325.1 uncultured Pirellulales bacterium
ATCGTTCACGACCAAGAACTGACCTACAGCGTTACGATTCCTGTGCCCCCCGGCTCAGCCGGGCCTCGTTCAGTTTTGTATGAGCAAACGCATGCAGCCATTGCTGAAGCATTGGCTAATTTTGGTGCTCAGGCTGTACCTTTTCGTTGCACCGGTTTGGAGCCGCCGTCGGAAAGTCGGAACTCCCAATTTTTATGTTTTCAGAGACGTACAGCGGAGGACTTGATCGTGAGTGGATACAAGGTTCTCGGTAGCGCGCAGCGGAAAAGCCGCACCGCCGTACTTCAGCACGGCAGCCTGCTTTTGTGTACCAGTTTGTACGCGCCGCAAATTCCTGGCGTCAGTGATTTGTTGTCGAGGCCACTCAATGTCGAGCAGTTGGTCCCGCAAATCGTTGCAAATCTTTCGGAAAAACTGGGAGTAGACTGGCAATTGGGGACGCTTTCTGATGAGGAAGTTTACGATGCGGAACAAATTCGCCGTGAACGGTTTGATTCCCCGCTGTGGACAACACGGCGTTAGGTGCCGTTGTAGTCGGCGGGTTCGATAATAGCTGAGGGAACAGCCATACCTTGCCACAAATTCCTCGCGGCAAATTTCGCTGCCAGGTGGGCAGTTCGGTGACTTCAGCGGCAGGCCTGATGGACAAAAAATCGCTCGACACTGATTTTTAGACGAAACCGACCTGCGCAACTGTTATAATTCCGGCCACGCAACCAAACTCTGAAGGATTCAGTGTTCGGCAGTTTCTTGCAGTGATGTGTTTGCTAGCTTATCTACTCTCACGGTCACCAGTTTCAAGAACGATGCCTTTACTTCGTAGATGGGTGCGCTTATCGCGTGTTAAGCCATTCGGGTTGGATGAATCACCCCTTAATATCATACCGATGAGTAATCGGGAGTAATTGATGCAGGTAATGCTTAAGGTCCTTAGTGGCAGCCACGAAGGACGTGAACTTAGTGTGTCGGGCGAGAAGTTTCTTATTGGCCGCAGTGAGTCATGCCAGTTAAGACCCAAGAGTGAATCGGTTAGCCGAAAGCACTGCATTATCGTGCTTAAAGATAATCGGGTGTTGATTCAGGACCTTAAGAGTCGCAACGGCACGTATGTAAACGACAAGCGATTGCCAACCGATAAGGCAAAGGTTCTTTCAGGTGGAGATCAGTTACGTGTCGGGAAGTTGAACTTTGAAGTTGTGATTGAGCACGGACTGCAGGCTCCGAAAAAGCCGGAAGTTGCCGACATGAGCGATGCAGCGGCGCGAACCGTCGAAGCCGGTTCACACGATAGTCGATTTGAGGAGGTTGATGTTGATTCTTGGCTCAACGAGGCTGATCAAATTGATCGAGTGCGGAAGCTCTCAGATCCAGAGACACGTCAGTTTCAAATCAAGTCCGGCGTCATCGCGGAAGGCGAAGGAGTTGTCGAAGAAGGCGACAGTGAGGATGAAGGCGTGGGGGCAGGCGGTGACAGCACCGACTTGTCCGTGAGCGAGTTGACTGACTCCAGTGATAAGAAGAAACGTGAGAAGAAAAAGCCCGGGAAACTTCCCAAAGGCTTCCAAAAGTCAATCACGGATAATTCTCGTGATGCGGCAGATACTGCATTAAAGCGTTTCTTCAGCGGTCGCTAAAGTCTTTCAATCGTGAGTCGCGGTTGGCGTTGTCTGGCCCATGGCATCATGTTGCCAGTGGTCTCAACAAAGACTTGGTAAACGCACGCAGCACTGTGACTTTTTTCAAGTTTCGATTGATTGTGAGCGGACTATGCAGGATTCAAACGCATTACTTGTCCAGCAATTTCGCGAGAACGATGAAACTGCATTTTCAACGCTCGTAAGCAGGCATTACCCTCTCGTTTTTCGCGTTTGCTTGAAAATCCTCGGCCATCGTCAAGATGCAGAGGATGTGACTCAAGAGACTTTTTCGCGTTTTGCAAAGCATGTTGATAAGTGGGATGTTCGTCGACCACTTGAGCCATGGTTAGTGACCATTGCGGGAAATCGTAGCAAGACATTTCTCGCACGTCGTCGTGCCCATCAATCACTGACCAGTATGTTGGAGCCAGCCACTAACGAGGTAAACGCGGTTAGGAAAGCTGATGGACTCCGCGAGGAG
>CBFIHW010000267.1:0-2095 GCA_965662325.1 uncultured Pirellulales bacterium
TGTTACGAAGAGGGCGGGCGCTCCTTTGAATTGGGAGGGGAAGGGCCGGTTGACCTCGACTATTGGTGCTGGCAGACGTGCAATTCGAATTGTTCTCCAATTGGTTGTACCGATCCAACGGCATCGAATTATTTCTATGGGGCTCAAGAAGACGATGGATCTTGTCTGTATTTGATAACGTTCGCGGTAGACTTGACCACCTATTTGGATACAGTTGACTTCGCTGATGTAGAGGTCGACATCTTTTGGTCGGATTCTGTCGATCCGATGAATGTCTCGGTCTTCATGGATGTAGACACATCGAATGTTTGGCTTGGGACCGTCGAATTGCCTGAAGGTGAGTACTTCTATAGGTTCACAGACTATGCAGCAGCTGTGTCAGAGACGGATATCTGGAATGAGTCATCGGAGTGTTTTGATTGGGCTATGATGGGAAGGCAGCTTTTTGTGGAAGGGACACAGGACTTGGATGTTGTTTGTTGGGGATCTTGTTATCCATGTTTGGCTATTGCTGGATGCATGGACCCAACGGCATGTAATTTTAATCCCGAAGCGACATACGACGATAACCAACCCGGGTGTGAATTTTGGGACTGTAACGGGTGCACAGATTCACAAGCATGCAACTTCGACGGACAAGCTGTTTTTGATGACGGCTCTTGCGACTACGTTTCCTGTTATGGATGTACTTCAGAAGCCGCCTGTAATTATATGCCTGAAGCCACATTTGATGATGGTTCGTGCGTGGACTTTGTGTGCACAGACCCCATTGCATGCAATTACAATCCCGAGGGTGGCGTGTGTGAGGGAGGGTGTCAGTACCCCGGTTGCGTGGACGAATTTGCATGCAATTATGATCCTGCTCCTATCTGCGAGGATCCAAGCTCGTGCGAATATGCAGGCGTGTGTGATATATGCGGAACCACCGAGCTGTATTCGCAGTCCTTTGTTCAGGGAGAATCTACCGATGATTGGCAGGAAATCAATCTCCCCGCTCAGTTGAATGGCCACATGGTGACGTTTGAAGTGGAATTGAGCACTTCTTGCCAGCCTCAACAGTTGAGCTACGAATTCTACTTTGGTGATGCACAGAGTAGTGAATTGCTGTACGAGGACTTTTCGGAGTCATATGAATATTACGATGTCTATCATTTCGGGGATGGATTTGGTTTCTTTATAGATAACCAAGAATCAGAGTCAGAAAATTGTCAGAACTACACCAATACCTTTCAGGTTAGAATGGGCTTTCTGACAGACAGTTGGTATGGAGGTCAGATTTGGAGCTATTTCGCTTCTGACTTCGCCTCAGGCAATATTTCGTTAGAGGTCGTAGACTGTGAACCTATCGAACCGGGTTGCACAAATCCGTTTGGGTTGAATTACAATCCGCAGGCCAATTCCGATGATGGAACCTGCGAATTCATCGAGGGATGCACCGACGAGCAGGCATGCAATTACGATCCCCAAGCTTACAACGAAGATTACAGCTGCGTTTTTGGCGGTTGCACGGATCCTTTGGCGTGCAACTATGACGAATCAGCCCCGTGCGATGACAATTCATGTACCTACACGGGAATCATAGAGGCCTATCCAGACTTGTGTGTGCAGCCAGCCGGTTGTGATGTACACCTACCTGGGAGCTACTACTGCGTGCAGGACTACCTAAACAGTGACTATAATCCTCCTGGCCCGCTCTTCGCCGAACTGGATCGGGATGCGTGCTATGGCCCAATTGGGGTCTTAGGCAGTGCAGAGTGGAATTGCGAGGATACCTATTTCGATTTCTGTAACGTGGACGCTTGGTTTGAGGTGGCCTCCCAGTGGTCGATTCAACAGCTTGAGATGCAAGGAGAACAATATCCATTTGTGGAAAGAATGCTTCCCACGCAACCCATTGACCGCTTTTTTGATATTGTCCCGCAGGGATGTGGGCAGTTTGTAGCCGTGTTCAACCCCCCAAGCGCATGGGAGTTTGAGTCTGTAGCGTCCCCTGCTTTTGGTACGATTCAGGTTGGAGATTCCTTGGATCTGACTTCTGACATGGTCACCGTGCATACCGAGTGGATCAATGGGCCATTGAGTGCTGCCATATTGG
>CBFIHW010000268.1:0-2093 GCA_965662325.1 uncultured Pirellulales bacterium
CTTCCTGACGAACATAGAGAACCAACTCAACGACATTCGTGAACAAGGCCTGTTCAAAGCAGAACGTACGATCACGACCCCGCAGGATGTCCACATCCAGGTCAACCATGGTGACAGCGTTCTGAATATGTGTGCCAATAATTACCTGGGACTTTCGGAACACCCAGAAGTGGCCAAAGCAGCTCATGAGGGCCTGGATGAGTGGGGCTACGGTTTGTCTTCCGTACGTTTTATTTGCGGAACTCAGGCGGTCCATCAGAAACTTGAACGCAAGCTGAGCGAGTTTCTGGGCACAGAGGACACGATTCTTTATACATCGTGCTTTGATGCCAACGGTGGCTTATTCGAAACAATCCTGACAGCAGAGGATGCGGTGATTTCGGATGAATTGAACCACGCTTCCATCATTGACGGAATTCGCCTCTGCAAAGCACAGCGGCATCGTTATCGCAATAACGATCTCGCAGACCTGGAGACGAAACTCAAGGACAGTCTATCTTCTCGATACCGCCTGATTGCAACCGACGGCGTATTTTCGATGGATGGCCATATTGCCAATCTGCCAGGTATCTGTGACTTGGCTGAAAAGTACGATGCACTCGTCATGGTGGATGATTCGCACTCAGTCGGCTTCATGGGAAAAACCGGACGCGGGACACACGAGCACCATGACTGCATGCAACGGGTCGACATCATCACCGGAACGCTCGGGAAAGCACTGGGTGGTGCCAGCGGCGGCTATACCAGCGGACGAAAACCGATCATTGATTTGTTGCGACAGAAATCACGCCCCTACCTGTTCTCCAATTCAGTCGCTCCCCCAATCGTTGCTGCCTCGGTGCGGGCCATTGACTTGCTGAGCGAGTCAACTGAATTACGAGATCGGCTGGAATCCAACACAAGACGCTTTCGCGCCGGAATGGAAGCGGCAGGGTTTAACCTGCTTCCGGGGGAGCACCCTATCGTTCCGATCATGCTGGAAGATGCGGTGCTCGCTACACGCATGGCTGACTTGATGCTTCAAAAAGGTGTCTATGTGATTGGCTTCTCATTTCCTGTGGTACCCAAGGGCAAGGCCCGTATCCGAACCCAGATCTCGGCAGCACACACGGAGCAGGACATTGACTTCGCCATTGAGAAATTCATCGAAGCAAAACAGGAGCTCGGGATATGACCTGCCTGGCGTTATCTGACTCAAGTCACCCAACGTCACCGGTCACTTCACACCAAAAAACAGCCAATCGGTCTGTTCTTCCTGAACCATGGGGTTGAAAGTACGAACCGGCTCGACATGCGTCGTGCCGAACACCGACTTCATCGCTTCCGCGAAACTGCTGCTTTCGGCATAGGACCAAACGGCCAGCACACCGCCCTCTGTCAAATGTTTTCGCCCAGCCCTCAAACCAGCAGTGGTATAGAAAACATGCTCCTCGCAGCCCAACTGATCTGCAGGTGAATGATCCACGTCGATCACGATGAGATCATACTTCCTATGAGGCTCATCCAACAAATATTGATACACGTCACCAGCAGTCAAACGAAGCCCATGCGTTTCATTCAATTCATCCGACAGGGGGATCAACCCATCCTTCAACCACTGCAGCACCGGTGGCAGATACTCGATTACTTCGACAGACCTGACGCGTTGATCTGCCAACAGCTCCCTGGCAGTGTAACCCAGACCAAATCCACCAACCAAAGCATCGAGCCCCGAACCACCGTGAATATCCGTTGATCGCCTGGATATCGCCCGTTCCGAGTCAGTGTTGTAACTGCTCATCAAGAATTCATGGTTCAAAGTGACCTCCGTCACCACGGTTCCCGGTTCGGACAACAACTCGCGCCGACGCAAGCATAGCGGCCCAAGATCGGTGTCTTCGTAAGCTAATATCTTCAAATTAGGCGGAGGCATATGTTTACTCCTTTGCAATCATGTCACTCATTCGCAGCCAACTGCATCGATAAACTCACGAAGCAACTGGATTTCAGTAATTCAGGTACTGGAGACCGAACTGAAACACACCGTACTGGAACACACCGAACTGGAACACACCGAACTGGAACACACCGAACTGGAACACACCATGAATTCG
>CBFIHW010000269.1:0-2089 GCA_965662325.1 uncultured Pirellulales bacterium
TCCATCACCATCAAAATCTGTTGGTGTTGAAATCTGCTCCCAAAGCGCCTGCTGTTCGAAGTAGGGGGTTAACGCAACACGTGCACTTAACGCTTGAGAATTGTGCCAACCTGATCTTGTCCAACCAGGTTCCGTTCCAATGTTTTTATTGGTTCCCAAGCCATCGGTTCCGCCGCCATAACGGGGCAGTTGCTTGAATGCAGAATGATAATTCTGGATGGCCAAACCGATCTGTTTGAAGTTGTTACTGCAACTCATTCTTCTTGCCGCCTCACGCGCAGCTTGCACCGCAGGTAGCAACAATCCGACAAGCACACCAATGATGGCAATAACAACCAACAACTCAACCAGAGTGAATCCGGCACAACGCTTTTGCATCTTCACCCTCACTACAGCAGGATGACCCGGGTCTGGTTTCCAGCAGCCCTGATCTTTATCGAAACGCATTTAAAATCTACGCTAACCTCAGCACAAATATTCTATATCATGCATGACTGGCCACCTATTGGCTACACACCAGAGCAGTGAGACACACCCACTCTTCTGGGGGTTGTTTTTCCGGAAAACCAATACTCGTGTCTAGCCAAAGCTCTCGCTCAATAGCCAGCTTTCAAACACTTTTGATTGCCTGCAACGCACCGCGAAATTTACCGAAACCAGAGCGGGTCGCCGTAGACCCCAGCCGTAAAAGCCATATAGAAAATCCAGATCGAAAACAGTACGCAGGCCAGTACGAATAGGGCAATTAACCTTGGAAGCCAATAATTCAGCCAGTTTCTTGTTCTGCTCATTGTTCTGCCCCTGAGTGAGTAAGATTCTCTCGGATAAAAGCAAGAGCCTGCATCGCCCAAATCTATTGTGAAAACATGAGTCGTGCTACTGGTCTACAAGGAAGCCACAACAATGAACTTTGCCATTCACGACATCACATCCGATCTGTGGCGTTGGATCATCTTCCCAATTCTGTCCTTCGTGGGTTACCTGCTGCTCAAATGGGCAGCAAATACCTTCTTCACTTGGGACGATTAACACCAGCCTGCAACTGCCCTCTCACGTGCATTACTAACCTCTCAATAGCCAACAGACGCCACCACACGAGCCTCTCGCGTACGCTTCTCTGGACGCCGCTTAGAACGGTAGAAAATCTCTCCAGCCAGCGTTTTTTCGCTCTGAAATCTCGCGAATCTCTTGCAAAGACGCAGGTGTAGTTCATCGCTGATGAAAGCGAGTCCATCGTTGGAGCATGCATCGTGCCGAGTTCCGCTGACAAATTTGCGACCGTTGGGCTGGTGCTCCCTGTTGCTTCAGACACTGCAGCGGGGTTCACACCGATCAAACTAGCCGCAGTGAAATGGCCCTTCTTTCAACATACAGGTCCATTCTTCTCAAGCAAAAAGGTGGTAATAAATGGGGTAGTTTTTATTTCTTGCTTCACAGTGAGCTTAGCTTCTTGAAATGTATCCAGCCACGTTGCTCTTGAATGAAAGTGAAAAAAGCCGATCGTATAGGCTGCAAAGTTGCTGAAGTCTCTCAAGTGTTCGGTGATCATTATTTGCCCATTCGGCTTGGTCACTCTCTCCAGCTCTTTGAAGAACTGAACACGTTCCCTGCCATCCCTAATTTCGTGTACCGAAAGAATGGCCAATACGGAATCGAAGGAGTGATCTGCAAACGGAAGCTCTTCTGTTGAGACGGCAAATGAATTTTCCAGCGGGGGATAAGCAGTTCTCGCCCTTTTTATCGACACTTCGGTGTGCATTTTCGGATCGTAAAAATCACAGGTTTGGAGCTCGATGCTGGTATAGGTTTCTTTAAGACGCCCGCTCGTTTCATCAAAACCTGCGTTGATGTTTAAGACTGCTTTTTCATTGAGATCAGGCAACCAAGGAAGCTGATAAAGATTGGAAACATCATAAATGTAATAAGAGGCCAGTAACGAAACCAAAATCGTAATTGCTGCGAAAAGCGAGGCCGAGAGTGCTAACCATTGAAAAGGCGCAGGCACGAAGTTACTGAATACCACAAGTGACATAATGCCCAAACCCGCAACTGCGTAAAAGTGCCAATTGAAGCGAATGATATTGAGCAC
>CBFIHW010000270.1:0-2062 GCA_965662325.1 uncultured Pirellulales bacterium
GCAGACCGCGCAGCCGACGTAGAAGTCATCAAAGACCATTCCCTCAGCAGCCATTGTGTCGAGATTGGGAGTTTTGGGGATCGTCGCGCCATTAAAGCCGACATCACCGTAGCCCATGTCATCGATGAAGATGAGGATAACGTTTGGTTGTACTGGAGCCGATTGAGATTCATGCAACGGTACAAAACCAGAGCAGAGGACACAGAGAAAGGTACGGCAGAGTCGGAATGTCATAGTGGAGCCCAGTCTATCTAATGCTTTCGAACGGTGTAGATGAAAAGTGATACCAGATTTCTTTCAATTTTTCAGAAGTAGTTTCGATAGTCGTAATCCTTGTAGCACATCTCGTTTGATCGTATTCGTGCACTTCATTCTCTTTCGATTTCTGAATCCTTGGAATCAATTTCTTATTCTATATCGAAGGCTTTGTCGGTTGCTTGCTCTGCTGGGAGTGAGTGCGCGTCAATCGATGGTCTCCCGATGGCTAGGTTTCACCCAACAAAGCCTCGCAGCTGTGATGGTAGACCAGAGTAAAAATACGCCATAGCCAACACGCCACCCCCAGTGAGCCCCCGGTTCGAAACTTGCAAGAAATCCAAAAAGCAAAAAGGGGACGGGTGCGAGCACAAGAAAGACCAGAAGTGCTCGAGTGATCATTGATAACGGTTGTTTTCGTATTGCTACGAACAGCAAGATCGGGAATGAACCGAGTATCCCCATCACTGCCGCAAGAAAAAGGTACTGCATAAAAGGTACTGCATAATGAGTTATCTTCTGAGGAGTTGATCTTCTGGAATACGGTTGAGAGTACCCGTTTGCACAGTTTAGTAGTCAATGGAAAACATTGCTTCCGTTCACTGCTGACGTCGCATCAGTTATCACGAGTTGGCGTACGAAGATATTCCCGATAAATCATGAGGTTGAGCAGAAGTCCAAACGCCAGAAGGAGCAAAGCTATCTGCTGCAAGATATGTTCCTGCACAGCATAGCTCGTGTCTGATCGTGGCGTAGGATACGTTTGCATGCCCATAAAAGCGATTGATTGAGCATTCAATGCGAGCACAATTCCACTAATTGATGCAAAAATGCCAATCAAAAATCCCAGCCTGATTTTTTTCATCATGTCTTGTCTAAGCTATAAGCTTTCATGCATGAAGAATTAATCGATGCCCAAGAACAGGGTACATGACAAGTAATGATGTGCACAGTGTTAGTTAGACAGGTGTTGGTACGTCCCGACGGCGTGAGGTTGAAGCAGAAGCAGTCGTGTCTCGACTTGACGCGATAATACAAAAGCCTGAGTCGATCGTACTAGTTGGTTCTGCGAAAGGACACCTTGGGTCGCATTTGCGGCACCGTTTTTATCTCAATGGTTTATCACTGGTCGGAGTGCCTGCGCTGGAGAATGCCTCTTCAATTCATTTTGGATAGAAGATTCGAAACAAAGTGCGGGGAATGGGGTTAAATAGAAGAGCGTCCAAGAAGATTACTGACTCACGGAGACTGAGATTACCTCATGAAGAAAATTGCCTTGACCGTTTCGTTTATCTTTTTTGTCTTCCTGATGTATGGGGCGACTTTCTCACAAGCAGAAAATACCTTTGCAGTAAAGATTCTGGAGTACTTTCCTCAGGCTGACACAAATAAAGACGGGGTGCTTTCGGAGGACGAGGAGGCTGCCGTAAGCCGGCGTGCGATCCAGCGGTACCCAAAAGCTGACGTTGATGGAGATGGCTCACTTTCAGATAAGGAAAAAGAGCAGTTGTTGAAGCGAGTCGTTGCGCTGCGAAAACGGATGAATGACACAAGCCCACCGAGTGGTGGATTTTTCGGTAGTGCAAAGTCACAGTCTGGGCGACAGCCAAGCTTTGAGAATGTGAAGTATGGAGAAAACGGGCGGAATGTGTTTGATATCTGGCTCGCTGATTCAGAGACTCCAACACCGTTGGCCGTCTACATTCATGGTGGTGGCTTCAAGAGTGGTAGTAAGGAAAAGCTGAAGTCCGAAAAGTTGAATGCGTTGCTCGACGCAGGAATTTCTGTCGCAGCTATCAACTATCGT
>CBFIHW010000271.1:0-2053 GCA_965662325.1 uncultured Pirellulales bacterium
ATCCACAGTTTCGATTGATTGAGGACAATGGATGGCCAAATGTTGAGGCGCGTCTCGCATTTGGCTTTGGTCCGTTGCAACAGTTAGGGCTTGAAGCGGTGCGGCCGTTCGAAACGGGAATTTCAGCAGTAGTCGGCCAGCTTCGCAATATAGACCCAAAGATTCAACGTAGGAGCGTAGCAAATGTCTGGGGCCTTGCTGCCGATTACAGATGGCAATTCACAGAGGTCTGGGGTATTGCCGGAGAAATTTATACAGGCGAAGCACTTGGGACATACAACGGCGCAATCCTCCAGAACTTCAATAATCTGACAGGTAAAGGCATTCGTTCGACTGGAGGATGGATCGAGACGTTTGCTTTTTGGAGAGCAGATCTGCATAGCCATGTTGGCTATGGTGTCGACAGCCCCTTGTCCCAAGATATTGCTGTTAGTGTTCCGGAAGATGTTTTTGGAGGGACTGGAAGAACATACAACAGCACAATCTTTGCAAATTTATATTGGGATGTAAGTTCATCATTACGTATCGGGAATGAAATTACTTGGCGAAAGACCAACTACAAAAATCTTCTTGGCAATGATAGCTTCGGATACCATTCGCAGTTTCAGTGGTCATTCTGAGTGCCCGGCATTGATTGGCTATGCTGTTAATCCTGTAGTTGCCGCTTGAAAAGCGAATCACCCCATATTATGAATGACTCAAGCCATAGGCAATTTGAGAGTCATGTTGAATCCTTGTAGTCTCTGAGCGGGCTGGCCTAGGCTATTTGTGTATCTAGTTTTTTTAAACATCATATTAGTTGGAACACCCAACAAATGTGATGGAATTTTTATCAGGAAAACAATTTTTCAATGATGGCTAACTATTTTCGTACGTCACAAATATTCTTGCTTATAGCTTTTCAGGCTTTGATTATGGCCGCAGCACATGCGAACGATCGCGATACGCACCCGCATGTTGTTGTCATGCTCGCTGACAATTTGGGTTACGGTGATATTGGAGCCTATGGTAGTGGTGGTCAGATTCGTGGCATGCCAACTCCCAACATTGATGCTTTGGCTTCAGAGAGTTTAGTGCTCACGCAGTTCTTTGTTGAACCGGGGTGTACGCCATCTCGAGCGGCATTGATGACTGGACGGTACAGTGTCCGGTCAGGACTCAACAGCATTATTGTTGCCGGTACACCGAGTACGCTTAAAGCCAAAGAGTTCACCATGGCAGAGCTGTTCAAAAAGCATGGATACAACACCGGTATGTTTGGGAAATGGCATCTGGGCCAAGAGCAACAAAGCCTTCCTACAAGTCAAGGTTTTGATAGCTACGGGGTAGGTATTTTGGAGACCACAGACGGAACACTTTATCCTGAATCCATGCGTCGAACTGGAATGAGTGAAGAGGCCATCTCAAAAACTCAGCCCTACATATGGTCATCAAAAGAAAACGGTGAGATTGAAAAAGTTCGAGCCTATGATCTTGATTATCGTCGCAAGGTTGAGGGAGACATAGCCGCAGCAGCAAGCACATTTATTCATGAAAATGCACATAAAGAGTCACCATTCTTCCTGTACGTCGGGTGGTCTCATGTGCATTATCCATCTGGCGCTGCAGTCGAATTTAAAGGAAAATCCGCTGCCGGGGCGTATGGGGATATGTTGATGGAGCATGATGCTCGAGTGGGTGAAGTTGTTTCTGCGATTGATGCTGCCGGAATCAAAGAAAATACAATCGTTGTCTATTTGTCTGATAATGGTCCTGTTCAATTTGAAGGACTGAATGATGACTATCTTGGAAGTTCTCCGGGCCCATTTCGTGGTGAGGTAGGAGATGTTCTTGAGGGCTCGTTGCGTGTTCCGGGAATGATACGTTGGCCCAAGAGAATCCCAGCTCGTAAAAGTAATGAAATGGTATCAATTCATGACTTTTTGCCCACGTTTGCGGCTCTTTTCGGTTCAGCCCTACCAAAGGATCGACCAATCGATGGCTGCAATCAACTCAAATTTTTTGAGGGAGAAGAAAATTCTTCCCGTGAGGAACTTATTTCATTTATTGAGGG
>CBFIHW010000272.1:0-2044 GCA_965662325.1 uncultured Pirellulales bacterium
CTTCCGATCGTACGAATCTGGAAGGAAAGTTGCTGTCGTTGGAAGAGGATCGAGCTCGGGTCGAACGTGATATCAATCGAAATATCAGTCTAGATAAAGCCGAAGAATCGATGATGGCTTCGCTCGCGGGCAAGAATACGAAGGATGCGTACGATACTCGTACTGCACTGTTGCGAAATTTCCCTGATCTGAGGGAAAATGAACGACTCGTCAAATTGATTTTGGAAGCCAGCGACATCCAGCAGAGTTTGGTTGAACCCTCAGCTGATTTGCCTGAGGTTGGTGATGCCGTGGTGGAAGACGGCGGTGCGGATTCCGTGTTATTGACCACCTTGGCAGGAAAAGTTGCTCCCGAGTTGCGAGAAGTCACTCTTTATTTCCGGGCTGGTGGATCCATTCTGGCATTTGACGGTGAGAACGGAAAACTGAGGTGGCGAAAATTTGTTGGATATTCGAAAGAGTTGCCGCCCTTGCGACTTGAAGACGGCGTATTGCTAAGTGAGTCCTCAACATTAGAAGTTTTGCGTTGCAGTGAAGACGATGGACATGTGTTGTGGCGTACAAAAATAGGGGAGCCTTTTGGGCAGCCAATCAGTAACGGTGATGAGATTTATGTGTCAACGAATTCTGGCAGAGTGATTTCTCTGGATGTCGAAACTGGTGAAGCAAAATGGGTGTCCCAGGTTCCTCAGGATCTCGATGTTGCACCCGGTGTCGATGATCGAGCCAAACGGGCCTATGTCGTTGGGGATCATAGCAATCTCTATCTGCTCAATACGCGTGACGGATCTTGTGTCGAAAGTTTCTATGTAGGGCATGAACCAGGAACTGTCAGTGTTCCACCCGTCCCTCTGCTGGGCCATGTTTTTGTTATCGTGAATTCTGGCAGTGACTATGCAAAACTCAGGGTGCTTCGTGTTGACGAAACTGGTGGGCAGGTTCAGGAAACCCAAAGTTTCCGGCTTACTGGAAACGTTCGTGTTCCGCCAATCATTCAGGGACGCAGGCTAATTGTCTTGACCGATCTTGGTGAGGTGGTTGTGTACGATATTGAACCGACAGCCGAAACTAATCAGGTGACCGAGGCGGCGAAACTGCCGCCGTTTTATGAGCAACCCACACCTACACAAATGGCTGTGGGACGAAGTCAAATGTGGATCACTGGTACGCGAATTGGTCGCTATGAACTTCAGATCAATACAGGTCGAGTGATTCGTGATTGGATCAAGCATGAGTTTGATACCTTCATTGGAAAGCCCTACTCAGCGGATGATGCGTTGGTGTATGCAAGGATTCTGCGCGGCACCTCAGCCATTCGTGTCACCGCTGCTGATCCCAAAACTGGGGAAGAAATCTGGCGAACCGACGTAGGAGTACCTGTCGCTTTGCTAAGCATGCCACCAGGCAGCGATGTACTGCAGAGTGTCACGACTCAGGCTGCCCTATTCGAAATTGACTCAGAGGCTGAAAAGGTCGGTTCGACCAATGGTCCCATCGAAAACCCAGGCGAGAAATCAGTAGCGATCAGGTTCGAAGAACCAATCGCCATCGATGAGAATCGAAGCCTGATGTTGAATCAGGTTGATGGTCAGTCAATCATCGTTTACGAGCCACAAAGGGAGCTTGGGAAGCTCCGACAATTAACTATGAGCTTCTCAGCCGGAAAACCAACAGACGGCGGCGTTGTGGCAGGGGGTGGGTTGTTCTTGCCGTTGAATAACGGCAGGGCTGTTCTGCTGGATTGGCGTACCGGAAAGACCATTGGGACACCATTCCAGCCTGCGAGTGATCCAAATAAAGAGGTTAATTGGACCAATTCGCTTACATTGCCCAGTGATCCTGACCAAGTTGTTCTCGCTGACAGCCGTAAAAAAATATACCGCTTACGCGTGGGTGATCAGATTCGGGAACTTGCATCTACGGATCTTGAGTTTGATCTGTTAGATCAAATTGCGGGGGTGGGCAATACGGTTGTGGGGGCTACGGCTGGTCCTGCGGCTGATTTCATCGTGGGTTTTGATATCGTCAGCTTGAAGCCAAAATT
>CBFIHW010000273.1:0-2035 GCA_965662325.1 uncultured Pirellulales bacterium
CTGTGGTTTTTATCAAACAGAGCTACATGCCGGATGAGGGAGGGAAATTCACACACGATCACGGTGATGCGCCGGTCGAAGAGTGGACGCAACTACAAGCCATTGATCTTCGGACGGGCCAAGACAGGTGGGCAACGACTTGTGGCGTCAATATGGGGTGTGTGCCACTACTCATGTCTCGAACAGATGGTCGTGAGGTGATGATTGTCGGTCGTGGTGGCGGGCATGCACCCCCCGAAAAACCAACAGGCGTTTCCATGATTGATGTTGCTGATGGGAAGACCCTCTGGACGCTGCCGTTGCCGAAGTTCATGAGCACGATGGCCTACAATCTTGTGGGGGACCATGTTCTGGTTTTTGACGCCGGAAATCATTTGTGGGTTGATGCATGGACCGGAAACATCAAACGGCAAGTTTCGATTGTCAAAAATGTTTCGGTGCGAATGCATGGTGCTGAGGGATGGAAGACGGAAATAAGAAATATTACGAATGTCAAGAAACCAAGATCGATTATCCAGCAATCAAACGTGCTCGCGGGACCTTATCATTACTTTCGTAGTTACACAGAACCGTGGCTGGGAAGGGTTGACTCCAGAAATGGACGCGTCGAATATTTGCAACTGCCCGTGCAGATGCGTCCAGGGTCCGAAAGACAAAAAGACGAGTTGTTGTGGGGCCCCGAGGACATGAATGTAAAAGTGTTAGACGCTTTGAAGAGGGCTAAGAAGAAGCAGGTGCCACTTCCTATTACCAAGTGGGCCTTCAAAGAGAACGACATGAAAGATATTAGTGGAAACGTGGTGATGGGTGACCAGCGATCCATGGGCAATGGTTGGGGACACCATGCATCACAGTTGCCGACGGTGGTCGGCAGCTGTCTTTACTTGCCAACGATGGCTGGTACGGTGTACGTGATTCGTTGGGACAGTGAGACGCTAAACGAAGAAGCGATTATTGCGATCAATGATCTTGGGCCCGTTGGCGGTGCATGGAATCGAGCGAGTTTGAGTTTCGCAAATGACTCCTTATTTGCACATACAATCGACGGTCTGATTCGCATCGGTAAATGAGTCGATTGTGACTCAATCATCAGTCACGCCGTTTTTTTTGCTGGCGTGAATCCGCTGGTGTTGGAGTGGGTTCTGGCTAGAAACGAGTTTGGTATTGCAGGTACAGGAATTGTCCATCAGCATCGCTCGGGACGCCTGGAGTCAGTTTGTAGTATTTGCCGGGCTGAAAGATCGAGTATCCCAGAAGAAGATCGTTTCGCGGATTCAAGGCAACGTTGATCAAAACATCCAACTCTTGACCCAAGTCACGATCCGCTGCTGCATTGGTTGGGTTGAACGCTGTCATGTCCGCGTTGTACGGAGTTGTTTTTTGATTCAGGAAGAAATAGTGGTACCAGAGTGTCAGTTCAACTTTCGGACTGAGTATGGGGGTCGTGAACTGAAGGCTGACATCATTGATGTTACGACGTCCAAACAGATCCATGAAGCCGAGATACCAATGCGATTGTGGAAATAATGCATCGAATCCGCCGTCGCCTCTAGAGGCGGGAACCTCGTTGTCTCCGGAAGCCCAGTCGTACCACAGCCAAAGTTGGGAATCTGTTTTACTGTGCGAATGCAGGTGGCGTAGCCGGTGACCCAGGCCAGCAGTGATAAATCCTGCGTCGTGATTTCCATATCCCGGACTATTGCTGCCAAATTGGTAGGCACCTTCGAATGCAAACAACTTTCCAGTTTCGGTTTCTCCCCAAAGTCGGCTGCCAATGGTCTGGTAGTTGTATTGTTCCCGTCGGTTATTGAGTCCTAAATAATAGGCATCAAGTTTCAAGGATTCAGTGGATCGCTGTGCAGCATAAATTCCGTAGAAGTCAACTTTCTCGTCGGCGCGGTTGCTGTTTTTTCCAGATTGCGTGTTGCCCACCGGATGGAGGAAAAAAGCATCAGTGTTCCACCGGTGTCCTTGATGAATGACCTTCACGCCATCAAAGGTCCGCCGGTTATTCACCCAGTCCAGTGGCGATATC
>CBFIHW010000274.1:0-2034 GCA_965662325.1 uncultured Pirellulales bacterium
GTTTCTGAGGCATTCTGAAAGTCCTTTCCGGGCAGTTCGCCCGAGCAAGATTCTCTCACTCACAATGGTGCAATTCTATGGGGGGAGGTCATTTCGAAGATCTCATCAGAAGAAGTAGAACAATAATGGACGAAACATACAAAAGGCACTAAATTGCAGAATGATTATTTTAATAATTCCATTCGTGACCCACCAGAGCACCGGCATGCTTGCATCTCTCCCTAAGTCAACACCAGCTTTTTGTTTTATACTTGCCTGTGCTTTCAGTGTCTTATCAAGCTCTTTAGCAACTGGGCAAAACAACAACTCCGGAACGGTGGAAGACCGCACACACAACATCCAGGCCGGCGAGGCAACCGGATTTTCCATAAGCGGTGAAGTCGCGTCAAAACACGCCAACCAGCTTGCCAGGGAGTCGAGCCCTTACTTGTTGCAGCATGCTCACAATCCGGTGGATTGGTATCCTTGGGGTGAGGAGGCGTTTGCCAAGGCGAAGCGTGAAGGCAAGATGGTCTTTCTTTCGGTGGGCTATGCTGCCTGCCACTGGTGCCATGTGATGGAACGCGAGTCGTTCGAAGATCCTGAAATCGCGAAACAGATGAATGAAAAATTTGTCTGTGTGAAAGTGGATCGTGAAGAACGTCCTGATGTGGATCAAATCTACATGACCGCTGTGCAGATGATCTCTGGGAATGGTGGATGGCCAATGTCTGTCTTCCTGCTACCAGATGGTCGACCTTTCTGGGGTGGCACGTACTTCCCTGCCCGAACGGGCGACCGCGGTAACTCGGTTGGCTTTCTCTCTGTCATGGACCAAATCGACAAGGCATGGAAAACACAGCGAGACGCAGTCACGCAACAGGCAACTACCCTCACCGCCGCTGTAAAAGCGAACCAGAATCCAGACAAGGAAAAGCCTGATGATGATCGACTTGACGAAAGTCTGGTGACCCAAGTCGGTGCCGCACTCGCTGAGCAATACGACCCAATCAACGGCGGTTTCGGTCGCGAACCGAATCGACCCAAGTTTCCAGAACCATCCAACCTCTTCTTCCTGCTCGATCGCAGTCGTAGCGATGCCGTCAATGACACTGCACGCAAGAACGCCAAGCAGATGCTAATCAAGACTCTTGATGGCATGCTGAGCGGTTCCATGTACGATCACCTTGGTGGTGGATTCCATCGTTATAGCGTCGATGGACTGTGGCAAATTCCCCACTTCGAAAAAATGCTTTACGACAATGGCCAACTGGCTTCCGTTTACGCGGAAGCCTATGCAGATACTGACAATCCGGAATACCGGGGTGTCGTAGAAGGCATCTGCGACTTCACGCTGCGAGAACTAAAAGCTCCCGGGGAGGCTTTCTACAGTGCCCTTGATGCTGATAGCGAGGGAGAGGAAGGAAAATTCTACCGGTGGACCCAAGAAGAACTTGAGGAGTCAAAAGAAACGCCAGGCTACGAACTCTTTAAAAAAGTGTTCCGGTTGAACGGTGAGCCAAACTTTGAAGGTGAATACTTTGCCCCTGCGCCCGGCAAATCGCTGACTGCCATTGCATCGGAGCAAGAAACCAACTTCGAAACCCTCAACCATAACATCGAGGCAATTCGCAAACACCTGTTTCAGGTACGCGGCAAACGTATCCGGCCCATCACCGACGTGAAGATCCTAACCGCATGGAATGGGTTGATGATCTGTGGCCTTGCAGACGCGGGAAGGATTCTTGACCGCAAGGACTACGTTAAAGCGGCGGCCGATGCAGCTAACTTCATACTCGCAGAATTGAAAACAGAGAAGGGTAGACTACTGCGAAGTTACGCTGCGGGAGAGGCAAAGCTAAATGCTTACCTTGATGATTACGCATTCCTGGTCTCCGGACTGATCGCTTTGCATCGTGCAACAGGCGAGGAGCAGTGGCTGCAAGCGGCGGCCACACTCACGGACAAACAAATTGAGTTGTTCGCCGATGAGCAAAGCGGTGGTTTTTTCTTCACTTCCAGCGATCACCCAACCTTGATTGTCAGAGTCAAAGA
>CBFIHW010000275.1:0-2023 GCA_965662325.1 uncultured Pirellulales bacterium
CGGGCCGCGATCGCACTATCGAGCCTGGCGCGCTGATCCATCCGTTGCATGCCGTCGACGGTGGAATTGGAGAGTTGGACTGACATGGTGACTGCGCTGGCAAGAATCACCGAGCTGATCATCACTTCAGGGAGTGAATAGCCGCCGCTGCTTTTCCTGAGACCTGGTAGCTTTTTTTTTGTGGTCTTTGGCGATAAGGACAAATGCATTGCTTTGTCCTCCTTTAAGTCCTTTTTGATTTTACGTCGTCAGCATGCTGCTGGGTGGGTTGGGGCTGAGTATTGTTTTTGAAAATCTCGGGTTTCTTCACCGAGTTTTCATGGAATTCTCATTCGAGTGGTGAACGAATTTGATGGCTGGTGATTGTTACTGATTATCAATGATGAAGCTGCTCCATTTTGAAATGCCTATGGCTACGTAATCCTTCATGCCGATGCCGTAGGCGGTACCGAAGTTGTTGTAAAGCTGTTGTCCCATGTCAGCTGGAACCGCGATCTGGGCACCAGTGCCGTTGGACAAACCCCAGTTCTTGCCCCAGACCGCACCGTAGATATCCCCGCCTGTGCATTCACCAGTGCTATCACAATTAACATCGTCACCAGCGCCTCCTTTGATGCCCAGGCTTGCATCGGGGAAAAAGGCCCACATGTTGTTGGTGCTGGCACGTCCACGCAGAATCACTTCTTGATCGGTCTTTTGATTGGTGGGGTCAATGGGTCTGCCGAAGAAACCGAAATTGGAGGAAGGCGCTGAGGGAGGGATGTGTTTCATGCCGCTTTTGCCTCCGAAGTCAACACTGTCTCCGTCCACATAGATCCGGATGGGACCACCGTTGGTGTCCACCGTGAGGGTGTCTTGACCCTTCAAGTCGATGTTGTTGACAACGCAGTGAGTGATGCCATCGGGCCCCACTCTGCAGGCTCCATTTAGTAGTTCACTGCTATTGCTGCTAGCGGCAACAATCGTTGTATTACTGGTAATGTCCGGAGGGTTGTTGTAAAGATCATTCATAGAGTTGGGCGGTACCGGTACAGGTGGCAGATCGATAGCACTGAGATAGATCTCTCCATCCACTTCTGTTTGGTTTTGATTGCCTCCAACGACGCAGATCTTGTTGGCTTCGGTGTAGCTATCGAGTGGTGTGCTACTACTAACTGAACATTTGTTAGGAATATTATCGACGCATTGCAAGCAAAGCAGATTGCCACTCAGGCGGCCTTTGAGGTCGTTGCCTCCCATGTCGACATTTTGTGCGAGTAGGCCTGGGAAGCCGCTGGTGGTGGTGGGTTCGTCGAAGGACGTGTTGCAGCTTTTGGCTTTGATCTCCACCGTTTGTTCGACGATCGCTGCTGCTGCTGTTGAGTTGTCGCTTTTGAGAATTTCCCCACGCATGCGCAGATCGGCTTTGCCGCCATAGAAGGGGCTGCCGTTGAAGTTGTAATTCTCCAGGGTGTACTTGCCGTTGCTGCCAATCGTTCCTGTTGTTGCGGGAACTCCTGTTGAAGCATTGGCGCAGATGGCTGAAAATAATGGAGGATTGCTCCAGTTTTCAACATCGACCACGAGGAGATGGGCGTGGTTTCGGTTGAGCGCTTCGATTAATTGAGCAAGACCCGCTTCCGCCACTTCACGAGCGGAACGGGCCTGACTCTGACGTACTGCCCCCGTCAACCCGAGCCAGGCTCGGGTTGTGCTTGCCATCAACCCTGCTCCAAGGATCAGGGTGACAATCAGAACGAGGGGGAGGATGAAGCCGTTTTCGTCAGTAGCATGAGGATATTGTGTCATTTTCTGGTGAAACTATGTTGAAATATCTTTTTATCCAGCTTCTGTTACAGTCACTGTGCCATCCGCTGGAGTAAATACCCAACTGCCATTTGTTGCCGCGCCGGTTGTTACCGCGCTACAGCCAGTGGCCGTAACAGTTGGCGTCCATGTGATTTTCCCAAATGTTTTTGCAGTTCGAATAGCTGCGTCGGTATTAGTGTAATCAGGAGCATTTTCTAGACCTTCTACTTGGCAT
>CBFIHW010000276.1:0-2013 GCA_965662325.1 uncultured Pirellulales bacterium
CATTGCTGATGCAACGACGGCCCAGTTGCGGTGTTCGGTGGTCATGGGAAGTCAAGACTTCGGACGTCCAGAATCTCGCCATGAACCGCCTGCCGTCGTGAGCGCGGAAACCGCCCTCCGACCGAACAACGACTCGGAGCAAGCGTTGATCTCGGTGTTGTCGTCAAACAGTTTCTGAGCAACGCCCGGGGCTGCTTGATGCACCACGCAGACCGTGGCTTCCATGACATCGGACAACGCCGTCGTGACTCGAGCATCGGATTGCCGATCCCGACCGTTTTCTCCCTTATGACCTGCTGCCCTGGATCGACCCCGTCACCCACCAATTCCTACCGCCAAGATAATTAAGAAAAGGTTATGGCGCGTTGTCAGAAGCCAGTGACAGGGTGCGACTGAATCCTTAAGACATTCTGGATTCCTCATACCCAACATGAAAACACCTCTACTGCTTGCGGCTTTGCTGCTGGCGGCTCCGGCGGCGGCCAACGCCCAGAATTCCAGTCTCGCGGGTTCTGAAGACCCCAACATGTCTGGCTCGACGAAGCGCATGTTCATCATCAACGCCACCACCCCTGGTGCGTTGACGTTCTCCGGTGCCGGCACCGCCACGTTCAACAATGCCGTCGGCACCAACAATCAGTTCAATGTGGGTTCGACGACCAGCATTGGCGTTGAAGCCAGCGTCTCCGCAACCCAGGAATTCGACGGTTTGGCCTCAGGCGTGATGCAGATGGGGGAGGGGAGCAACCTGATGCAGACCAATGGCACCTCGACCGCGGCTGCCTCGATCCAGGCTGCAGCAGTGGCAGCAAACTCTGTTGCCATTAAGGAGGCAGAAACTGTCGCTCATGATGTTGGTTTCGAAAAAGCGACAGAAGTATTGGGGGGCGGATATCAAGTAAACCCGCAAACGGGACTTGAAGAATGGAAGGCGCCTACTGGATCACCATATTTCTATCCAGAGCTGACTGGCGATTATGGCACCTTTAATACGGCTGGAGAATTTATATTTAACGATGGTAAGTACAGTCAGGACTTCGATGACCTCAGTGACGCTAAGAAGGAAACGCTGGTATTTGAATGGTATTACTATGGAGATACTTCCAGTATCTCTGACAGTATGACAGACTCTCAGACTCGCGAAGCGGAGCTTGATGGAGCTCGAACTGCTTGGAGTAATGAGCAGCAAGATTACAGGACATTCAAAAACGCGTACAAAACAGAATCTCATAAAGCCTATGACAGTGCTTATCAGAATTCATTCAACAATGTGATAGCTAAAAGTGCTCTCAATATTTCTGAGTCAACTGAGACCGGACAAATTAAAGGTACTTTCACGACAACCTCAGATACAACGACGTCAATTGGCACAGCTGCTCAGTTGGATGCGATTGCTGCCAGTGCTCTGAAGACAGCGACCGCTACAGGCGATTCGGTGGGTGGAACATCTTGGACAGCAGCTTTCAATCAGGCGTATGGAGCTGGTTATGAATCATCGATTGGAAACAGCACGGTCAACACGGACAGTGAGGTTTTGGTGGTTGGTCTCGGTGCCATCGCAAGTGTGAATACCGACACCAATTCCATATTCACTGTGAACTTGGATCGTTTGGAAGCGTTCAAAGGTGCTAACGCTCAGGAAAACTCGTCTGCAACTGCCAATGGTGCTGCCACGTCGACACTGTCGACCAACTCCTTCGCCACCCAGAACAGCCAGCGCACGGCTTCGGCCTTCATGCAGGCCTTCGCTGCGAATGAGGACGTATCATCAACTTCTTCCTCAAATTGAGGTGGTCGTTGATTCTGCTGCGTGAGTCCAGTTGTTTTTAGCCAGGTTGAATCGATGATCATTGTTTCGGTCTGGCTTTGATCCTGACTCCAGTCACCGTGATGTGGCTGGAGTCTTTTTCTGTTCCAGGGCAATCGAATTGCTGTGCTGATTTATTGGGGAATGAAGCAGTTGTCTGCGTTGTAGCCGATCAGGTTCATCACAACGATTGCGAAGAAGCAGCC
>CBFIHW010000277.1:0-307 GCA_965662325.1 uncultured Pirellulales bacterium
CCAAATCCAAACGGCAAACCTGTTCGTCAAGGTAGGTGACTTCAAGGGACTGATCGCAATTGAACCCAAACTGCGACCTGAACTCAGTTCGATCAAGGCAAACGTACAGCTACCATCATATTTGGGTCGCAAAGAGACAATCAGGAAAGATATTCGTGGCTCTTCCTTTTCCGCCGTCAAAGGCAGCGAGGCAACCTTTTTAGCCAGTGCTTCGCGCGAACTTGCTGCTGCACAAGTAAATGGCCAGCCAACCGACCCTGCGGAGGCTTCTTTTTCGACTGCTCCGTTACTCATCAGCCAAAATTCA
>CBFIHW010000277.1:317-2007 GCA_965662325.1 uncultured Pirellulales bacterium
GCCATCGAAGCGACCGAAGACGGAGCACCGACACTCATCTGTGACAATTTGCCAAGGCGCAAGGTGATTCTTGATTCCGAAGTGGTGACATTCACCATTCGCGCTCGAGATGACTTCGGCGTCCAACGTGTAGGAATAGAATGGCAGGGATTAGATGAAACGAACACCAACATTGCCTCTGGCGAGTCCATTTTGGGAGCGGGACATCAACAGGCTGAATTTCTCGAATTGGTAGGTGCGTTTTCCCCTGCTAGCCATCAAATCACGCCACAACCTATCGCAGTGCGTGTCTTTGTCGAAGACTACCTGCCGAACCGTGAACGAGTTTATTCTCCTACTTCCGTGTTTGATGTTCTCGATGCCGAGCAGCACGCAATCTGGATCACTACCCAACTTGCACGATGGCACCGAATGTCCCTAGACGTTCGTGATCGCGAGATGCAATTGCACGAAACCAACAAGGAACTGAGACAGCTACCCACCGAGGAACTTGCCACCGAGACGAACCTGGAAAAACTGACCGACCAGGCAGACCGGGAACGGAACAATGGTCGTCGTCTGAAAAACCTTGTGCAAAATGGCGAGGGGCTCCTCAAGGAGGCGATGCGCAACCAAGACATCGCTGTCGAAAATCTGGATCAGTGGGCAGAGATGATGCAAATCCTGAAAGACATCTCAGCGAACCGCATGCCTTCGGTTGCCGACCTGCTCGACAAGTCCGCCCAGCAGACCAGTCAATCGCCCCCCAAGAAGGATGGTAAACAAGGGAAGCAGGTGGGTAAGAATCGACTAACACAGTCGGGACAATCCAAACCAGGTGAAGAGGAGACGCCGGAAAGCGATTCACCCACTCCCGCACCGAGCATCAACGATGTTGAATCAACGCAGCACGATCTCAGCAAGACAAAGCCCGAAGACACACCTCCGGGTAAACCAAGTCAGGGGCGTTTCGGCTTACCGGACACAAAGCTTGCAGGAAACGCCAAAAGCGATTCACCTCCGTCCGACCAGCAGTCTCCGCTGGAGGGCGCGGTTACCGAGCAGAAAGAGCTGCTGGCCGAATTCGACAAAGTAGCTGATGAACTGAATAACATACTCGCGAATCTGGAAGGCAGCACGCTTGTGAAACGACTCAAGGCTGCCTCACGAAAACAGCAGGCGGTTGCAGGCACACTCTCGAACATCGTCCCAAATTCGTTTGGCGTATCGGAGCGTGAAAAAGAAATCCATGCACAGACTTTTTCGCAACTTGCGGAAGTTGAAACCAACAGCAGCAACGAGGCGTCCCACATCATGGATGACATGGCCGCGTACTTTGAACGAAGCAGGTTCATGTTGTTCCAACGTGTACTTGATGACATGCGGGAACAGGACGTCACCGCTGAACTGCGTCTTTTGGCAGACAATCTCCGAAAAGAAAATGGCCTTGCCATCTCCCAGGCAGAATATTGGAGTGACAACTTTGATCGTTGGGCCGAAGATCTGGTTGAAGTCACCAAGGGTGGTGCCAGTCCGGGCGGGAAACCCAAGGGCAGTCTTCCTCCGGCAATCGTCCTGGAAGTACTGCAACTTCTCGAGGGTGAGGTGAAACTTCGTGAAGAAACACGGGTCGCTGAACAAGCGAGGCCAGCTGTCACTGATACCGAGCATGTGATGACGGCCAACCGACTGTCCGAAAAACAGCATGGCT
>CBFIHW010000278.1:0-977 GCA_965662325.1 uncultured Pirellulales bacterium
GTTATCAAACAAATCAAGTTGAGAAGGTCCGCCGGCCTGAAAAAGGTAAATGACACGTTTTGCTTTGGGTGCATGATGCACATGCTGTAAGGCACCGTTTCCATCCACAGCTTGTACTTCCCTGGAAAGCATCTCATTCAGGGCAAGACCGCCTAGACCCATGCCAAATGTGTTGAGCAAGGTTCGTCGATTGATTGAACAGGAAGGAGCGAGTGGTGGAGTGCTCATCTTTTCATCACACTTTCATCGTGTGCAAATAAACCATTGATAACAGTAGCGAGAGCGGCTACATCAGTCTCGTTAAGATCTGTACTTTTTGATTTCTCTCCAACACAAAGAAGTTCCTGTGCATTTTCAGGATGCATTTCATACCAAGAGTGTTGGTCTTCTACCATTTGAATGAGTATACGTTGTTCGTCTTTGTCAGGATGGTGGCTTGTTAGAACATAAAATGCCCGCTTGATTGCCGCTGACAGATCATTCGAATTCAGGCGTAAGACATTTTCGGCAAGCACTCGGGATGCTTCAACAAACTGTGTGCCATTGAGTAAAATAAGAGCGTGAAGTGGTGTGTTTGTCGTATCGCGTTTTGCTGTGCAGACGACTCTATTCGGAATGTCAAAAGCCTCAAGCACGGGAGCTGGGCCGCTTCTTCGCCAATAGGTGTAAATACTCCGACGGTACAATGCCGTACCGGAGCCAATTTTTTCCGGTTTAAATGATTCTGCGATATCGTATGGTCTCACCGGAGGCCCTCCCAGTGTTTCATCCAAAAGCCCGCTTACTGAAAGTGCACTATCGCGAATCATCTCGGCTGGTAGGCGATATCGGGGACCCCGTGCGAGCCAATTATTCTTAGGATCATGTGCCATTGTATTCTCATCAGCCAGGCTTCTTTGTTGATATGTGTCTGATGTCATAATGAATCGCAAGAGCGCTTTGACATCCCATGAAAATCCACCTTGGTCCGTTGGATG
>CBFIHW010000278.1:987-1999 GCA_965662325.1 uncultured Pirellulales bacterium
TGATATGTGTCTGATGTCATAATGAATCGCAAGAGCGCTTTGACATCCCATGAAAATCCACCTTGGTCCGTTGGATGTGAAAATTTCCATGCAAGAAGGTCAAGGAGTTCCGGATATTCAGGCTGCATCGCCTGGCTACCAAAATCTTCTGCACTGCGGACGAGTCCCTCACCAAAAAGTGCCTGCCAAAATCGGTTGACAGTAACACGAGCGAGCAGAGGATGGTCAGGATCAAGAAGCCATCGGGCCAAACCAAGACGATTACGTGGAAATGCAGGAGGGAATGAAGGAAGAATTTTTGGAGTAGTTGGCTCAACGGGTTCAGCTCGTTTGTCGTATTCACCTCGAGTCAGGACATAAGCTTGCTTGGGTTGAAGGCTTTCCCGCATCACCATAATTTCTGCACTCTTTTCAAGGAGTTTATTGTGATCTTTGTAGAGACTCTGCAACTGCTTGCGATGAGTCAGAACGTCTATGTCAATATCTGCCAGATAGTCACTGAGAGCATCAAATTTAGTCTTTGATTGGATAGTATTTGCCAGCGTGCCAGGTTCGTGGCATTCCTGAATTTCCAAAGGCGTGAGTGCTCGCTCGAAGATTCGAAATTCATCAATCAAACCATTCTTGAAGCCATGGTCTCGCATTCGTTCCCCGATTGTTATTGTATTTCCACCACCTCCCAAAATAGTACGCGTCAGATTGTCCTGAATAATTTCAGTTTTTGTCTGGTGGCCATCAAGAAAAATACTCAATCCATCTGCCAGCCCTGTTCCGTTGCTGCTGACAACTATATGTACCCACCTATTCGTCGGTACTTTTTCGATCATCCGAATACTTGCAGCATCTCCAGGCCAGAAATGGATTAATGACCAGCGGAGGTGATCCTTATCAATAATGAGCTCGTAGCCACGGCTTCCCGCGTCAGTCCATGCTTTCGAGCGATGGAAAATGACGGCTCGGTTAAAAGATGAGGGGATCTTGATCCAGCATGATATAGAAAATGGGTCACTCT
>CBFIHW010000279.1:0-1994 GCA_965662325.1 uncultured Pirellulales bacterium
AACTGTCGTGAAACGTTTTCCACAACTGCTGGGAATTGGGCTTGATGAAAGCACAGGGATACTCGTCAGAAAGTCGAGAGCACAGGTGCTAGGGAAAAATGGGGTATTTTTTCTCGGCCCCGACTCAGACAGTGAGTCACGGCTCATAGAAGGACAGATTTACGATCTTGAGAAACGCCAGGTCATACAACCTGCAAAGGAGCCAGGCAGGTGATTACCATCACCATCTGAAAAGTCGAGCACGGCAAGTGGCCATACAAACGAACCAGCTCACCCTGCACAGTATTGGATAAACAGAAAAAACACTTGCATACCTTCTGAGCACAGATGAATCTTGGCCTTGGCATGAACACCTTCCTGATTTGTTTGACTATGACTGGTTCTCTAGCGGTGGAGAATGATCACAATCACCTGCTCCTCAAATTCCAACACCGACGTTCCGGCAGTGCTACAAGTAGCTTGTCGACTTGAGTCACAAGCCTCAGTCGAAATGCTTCGGGCAGTACAGAAACTGATGGAGGCGGAAATACACGATATCATCAGGGAGTTCGACAAACTCGAAGCCGTTTCCAGCGAGGGACTGGCTGCTCTGGTTCAGTCGAAAAGCCGATTAAGAAAGAAAAGAAAAATGGTGCACTGCGCCTAGCGAACGTCCATGGGCCGGCACGTGAGGTCCTAGAGCTGGTGCACTTTGACCGCCTCTTCGAATTCCACGAAAATACTGAAGATGCAATCGAGCAGTTTACGTTAGATCTTAAAAAGGCCAAAGAGCAGCCGGATCGTGAACGGGAAGACAGCTGATCGACACTCGCAAAACACTGCTTCTGCAGACAGACTAGCGCGTGCATGAAATGTCTACCTGGGACGCCAACTATTGCTAGTCCCCAATAACCTGCCGATAGCAATTGCAAGACCAAAGCAACCCACAAGCACTCATCAACAAAGCCACTCTGATCAAGAATGCCCCCCAAAGGTTCGGTCAGGAACCCGTCTGTACCGGAGCCTGAAAAATCAGTGCTACGGGTAAGATTCTCTCACTCACAGTGTGCAATTCTATGCGGGGGAGGTCAAACAGGCTAATCATGGCAACCTAAGGATCGATCGGAATTGCAGCGGACCACTCAAACACTCCTAGCAGAATTCGGATTAGCGTCTGAGGTTTCTTCACAATTCATTGACCTGTTAGATTGCACCGAACGCCTAACGGAAGATCGCTGCGAATAGGAAAGCCCCTGTGTTAACAGGGCAACCTCCCAGAAGTCATACCCTGGGAAATTCAGAGATTGCTTGGTCTACTTATGCCGTACTTGCTGATTTTTTTATACAAAGCAGTACGACTGATACCGAGCTTCTTGGCAGCCTGCGAGCGGTTGTTCCCGCATTCCTTCAATACTTCGAGCAAGTGTTGTTTTTCACCCAGCGCTCGCGCACCCGCCAAGGACTCCGGGGCAGGAGCCGGGGCAGGAGCCGGCGCAACGTCAGACATTGGCCGAGGGCCCGGTGGTTCGTTGCCATGCCCCGTATCGATTCGTTGAATGCCAAGCACGCTATCCGGCAGATCACGCAGATGAATGTAATCCCCCGTTGCGAAGGTCATCGCCTGCTCTACGGCGTTTTTAAGTTCCCTGATATTCCCCGGCCACGGATGGTTCAGAAGCACGTCACAGACTTCCGGTGACATTTTGATGGCAGTTGTCTGATTGTCGCGTGCAAAGTTCCGAATACTTGCCTCAGCGATTTCCAATATCTCTTCAGGACGATCCCGAAGAGGCGGAATTTTGAGTTCGACGACGTTCAGCCTATAGTAGAGATCAGCCCGAAATTTGCCAGCCTTTACTGCAGCAGACAGGTCCTGATTCGTCGCAACGATCAACCGCCCTCGAAAGAACTCCGACTTGTTCGAACCCAACGCTTCGAAAACACGGCTCTCAACAGTCCGCAGAAGCTGTGCCTGTGCTTCAAGCGAGAGAGTATCGACTTCATCCAGTAAGAGG
>CBFIHW010000280.1:0-1985 GCA_965662325.1 uncultured Pirellulales bacterium
ATCTGAAACTTCCTGGACCTTCATGGCCACATAGTGAATGATAGGAAGAGCCGATACGGGATGGAGGTAGCTCATCCGCTGCATCATGGCATGTTCACGAGACTTAAGCCAGGTAACGACCGGGTCAAGGCTCCGAGAAGCTTCTGCTTCCCCGAGAACGACCTCAAAGCCATTCATGTCAAAGCGCGCTGCGGACCTGAGTAAATCGATCATGGCATCTCGCCCACCGTTGGCGATTGATGAAAATGCTCGCTTGGGAATCAATTGCCCACCCGGGATGAGCAATGTCGCCAGTTTTTCGGAGGTGATACCTACGGCACTGGCCTCGAGAATGTTCGAAATGTTGCGATGGTCGATTTCTGCAGAGAGCAAGCGAGAAAGCAAGCGAGCAGGAGCGCCTCTTGCCTCATTCACGGCTGTAAATGCAGATGCGAAATAGTGCCGGTCAAGTGTATCTTCGTATTCGGATAGCAGAGCTTCTTCGGGTAGTTTCGAGATCGCAGGGCCGAATGATTTCCTACGCATCAATTGTGCTGCTGAATGCAGTGTATCACAACTCTCAACGACTTTGAGCCAAGGTGTGTTCACGTCATTGATTTCTGGCAGGATACTGTTGCCTACCTCATCGACTCCAACTTCATTATGAATCGCTCGAAGAACGGCTTTGGCGTTTTGATATTCAAACCGTGAGGTGTAAATTTCAATCAAAGGCCGAATCCTTTTGTTTGACATCTCAACAATGTTGATGAGTTCTGACTCGAGATTGTGTGTGAGCGCTGCTTCAACGAGGTCTCCGCCCGTTAGTTTACCGGCGTAGAGGTCAAGCTCGCTCCTGTAGCCCAAGTCACCGACGGCAACTGTTAGTTGGTCTACGGATTGGTTGATCAACTGACGTAGCCGAGCTCGGTCTGCCAACTTTTGCCGTCGCGATTTAGCACGAGAGGCAACGTATGGTGTATTTCCGAGCATCACAATTCCAACCTAATTCATCCAAGAAGAGTCTCGTTTACAGCAGAAAGCTGTTCAGTCCATGCTTGCTTCAAGAGATTGTCAAAACGCATGTCAAAAGATACCGAACCGTCTTCTGCCTCGAGGATAAAGCCCCCGAGTCCTTCCACAGATTCGCCGAGTTTGCGATCTCCTGATGATTTTGAGATGGCGGCTCGGTCGATTTCCACTGGTCGGATGAAGAAGGCACCCTTGGCGAGTTTTTCTGATTCTTTTAGCAGGGAAGATAGTAACTTTGCACGGCCCTTCATACCGGGGTCTGCAATCGTATTCCTAACAGCGTCGTGGGTTGCGTCCAGTACTTTTCGTCGCGCCACCAAGATATCTTTCTGATTTGATTGGCGGGCACTTGCGATCAATTCTCGTGCAAGTTGGCCCGCTTCTTTTTCAGCGCGCTGCTGGGCCTCATTCTGCATTTCACTGACTTTGGCCTCGGTTTCTGCAAGCAGGTTCTTTGCTTCTTTTTTGGCCTTTTTAATCAGTGAATTGGCTTCTTTCTCAGCCGAAGCAGCTATGTCTTTGGCAAGTGTTTCTAATGTCATTGTATCATCTCTTTCATCGTTCGTTCGACTGGGCTTTCGCCCAACGGAAACCGTTTCCCCTCAATTTCCGAGGAAAAGCGGGAGAGCGCCGAGAATCACAATGGATTCAGGCAAAGCGGTGAAGATCAGTCCATATCCGAACTTGCTTCCGTCTTCAGCGATCATACCAACAGCTGCGCTGCCGATAGCGGCTTGGGAAAATCCAGCACCAATGGCAGCGAGGCCAAGGGCTAGACCGACACCAACGTCGCCAGTCATTCCGTCAGTTGCACCCGAATCGGTTGTCTCTTGCGCAGCAACACCTTGGGCGACCAAGGCGAGCGTTAGCAAGACGATCAGTGTGCGTAGGCTTGTTTTCAGGGTATTCGTGTTCATTTTACTACCTCCTCGTTTTTGTCCGTGGGACTATGATTGCCCCTCCGTATGGATGGTGCG
>CBFIHW010000281.1:0-1983 GCA_965662325.1 uncultured Pirellulales bacterium
CGACTGCAAGCATATTCGTAACTTTTCAATTGTTGCTCACATTGATCACGGCAAAAGTACACTGGCTGACCGGTTGCTGGAAAACACTGGCACGGTTGAAAAACGTCAACTCAAAACACAAATGCTTGACGACATGGAGCTTGAACGGCAGCGGGGCATTACGATCAAGGCTCGTGCCGTTCGGATGGAATATCATCACAATGGAGAGGTATACGAACTCAATCTGATTGATACGCCTGGCCATGTCGACTTTCATTATGAGGTTTCCCGCTCACTCGCGTGTTGTGAGGGAGCTGTTTTGCTTGTTGATGCGTTTCAAGGTGTGGAGGCTCAGACAGTTGCCAACGCCTATGCCGCCATCAATGAAGATCTTGAGATTGTTCCTGTCATTAACAAAGTTGATCTTGTTCATGCACGGGTTGATGAAGTCCTTCTCGAGATGGAACAATCACTCGCCATTGAGCCTGACGAAGTCATTCGAGCCAGTGCAAAAACTGGTATTGGTATCGACGACTTGTTAGCTGCCATCATTGATCGGATTCCACCGCCACAGGGTGATCCAGAAAAAGTATTGCAGGCACTGATTTTTGACAGTCACTATGACAGCTATCGCGGTGTTATCACCTACGTACGAATCATTGATGGCACTATTACGAAAGGACAGAAGATTCGCTTCCTGAAAACAGGAGTTACGCATGAAGTCCTTGATCTTGGGCAGTTTGTCCCACAGCGTCGATCGTGCGACCAACTTGCCGCCGGACAGGTAGGGTATCTGGTCTGTAACATCAAAGATGTTGAGCATGTTCACATCGGCGACACACTGACGGTGCCAGGGAAGGACGGCGCGGCAGCCGTTGCTGGTTACAAACCGCCTCAGCGAATGGTCTACTGTGGGCTCTACCCATCCGAAGGTGAAAACTTCGAGGAGTTGCGAGAGTCTCTTGAACGGCTAGCGATCAACGACCCTTCTTTTGAGTTTCAGCCTGAGAGCAGTGAGGCACTCGGCTTTGGTTTTCGCTGTGGGTTTCTTGGCCTTTTGCATATGGAAATCATCCAGCAGCGGCTCGAGCAGGAAGCAGATCTTGATCTTGTTCAGACTGCACCCAACGTGACCTATCAGCTGCTCTTAAAAAATGGCAAGACGCTAGAAATTACGAATCCTCAAGATGTTCCTGATACAGGTCAGATTGAGGAGTTTCGCCAGCCAATTGTTCGGTGTAATTTTCTTGTCCCGGTAGAATTTATTGGTCCTGTCATGCAATTGTGCAGTGATCGTCGTGGAGTATTTCTCAAAACAGAATATCTTTCTCCCACACGGGCCATGCTTTCGTTTGATCTTCCACTCGGTGAAGTGATTTACGATCTCCATGACAAAATCAAGAGTGTGACCCGAGGGTACGGCACACTTGACTATGAATTACAGGGATACTTTCCTGCAGATCTCGCCAGACTCGATATTCTTGTCGGTGGCAAAAAGGTAGATGCGCTTTCAATCATCTGTGACCGTAGAGATGCTGACCGGCGAGGGCGAGCGATTGTCAAGAAACTGCGTGGAGAGATTGATCGCCACATGTTTGAAGTCGCCTTACAGGCCGCAATTGGTACAAAAATTATTGCCCGAGAGACGATTTCCGCACTACGCAAGAATGTCACGGCGAAGTGTTATGGCGGCGACATCTCTCGAAAGAAAAAGCTCTGGGCCAAACAAAAAGAGGGCAAGAAGCGAATGAAAAGTATCGGCTCAGTCGACATTCCTCAAAAGGCCTTTATGGCCGTTCTTGAAACGGGTGCAGAGAGGCAATAACGTTGAGTCGGCTCACTTCTCTCTATCTTTCAAGAAATGCCATTGCTGGTAGGCATTTTTTAAAATCATCTTCAGCTCGCATGGTTGCCACACGTTTCTATAGTGACTTGCCACCTTTGTTCACAATCACCGGCTTAACGCCACCGACGGAATGGCTCATAGATGCGAAGCGTTAGCAG
>CBFIHW010000282.1:0-1977 GCA_965662325.1 uncultured Pirellulales bacterium
AACCAAAAAGATGGTTGAATATCTGGGCTTCATTGCTGGTATTGATGAAAATGTTGGTCGGCTGCTGGCAGTGCTTGGAGACCCGAATTTAGATGGTAATCCCAAGGACTCAATCCTTGAAAACACATTGATACTTTTCACTTCAGATAATGGCGGGACACATACCGATAATCTGCCACTTCGAGGCGAAAAAGGGATGTTTACGGAGGGTGGAATCCGAGTTCCATTAATTGCTTTCTGGAGGGGGCATCTTCCGGAAGGCCGGGTAAGTCAACGAATGGTGCACGCCGTAGACTATTACCCGACATGCCTCGAACTTGCCGGGAAAGAGTGGTTGCCTCCAAGCGATGTGCATCCACTTGATGGCGAGTCCTTTTTCGAGGAGCTTTTGCAACCAGGGTCGGATAAAGACCGTGGACCAATCTGTTATCTGTTTCCAGGGTACCTTGATCAACGTGCCCAGCCAGGTGCTTGGGTCATTAACGAAGTCGGTGACGATCGATTCAAGGCAAGTTTTGATTACGAGGAAGATGCATGGTCTCTTTTTAATCTCAGTGAGGACATTGGCGAAGAGAAAAATCTGGCAACGAAAAATAAAAAGGTCTTAGCGACGCTTGCAAAACAGCTCGATACCTGGCTGACACAAAAGGGGTCAACATGGCAACCCAAATATCCAATTCGAAAAGAAGACGGTGTGTCGGCAGGAAAGCCTCCCCGGCCGTAATATGAAAATCTGTATGAATTTCACGAGTTCTCTTCATGAAGTACAACGTCAGGGGGTCAGATGGCTAGTTCTTGTCTAACGTTTATCCCAATGAGTCAAAGAAGAGCTAGAGTTTCTCCAGTGCTCTGGATAACACTTCTATGTGCATCATCAGTATCCATAGCTTCTGATAACAATGCGCGAACGCTACAGGGTGATCGGTTCAAAAAGCTTGTTCCTTTTCATCCCGCAGCCCAATTCATAATTGGTGCCACATTTAATTATCCGCATCTTGGGACACCAGCAGAAGAAATTTTTGAAAATGACTTTCAGGTGCTGACTCCCGGAAATGCATTTAAGCAAACGGCAGTACACCCTCGGCCCGGAGTGTGGGGGTGGAAAAAAGCCGATGCAATGGTTGAGTACGCCAAAGAGCATCGTTATGTGATGAGGTTGCATGCACCTATCAGTCCACAGTGTTCGGCGTGGGCGGAGGAAGATCATCGGACAGCAGAAGAGTTGTCACAAAACCTCGAAGAGTATGTCGCTGGACTATGCGACCGATACAAGGGAGAAAAACATATTCGATGGATAGACGTCGTCAATGAGACAATCACTCGAGATGGTGAGTGGTTTGGGCCCAAGCCAGGTGTTGGCAAATGGCAGAATCCATGGACGCAGATCGGGTTTGATGAGACTCACCAACTTCGGCCACCTCTTTATATAAAACGGACATTCGAGATTGCGAGCAAACACGGGACGAATATGAAGCTGCTTTTCAATCAGCATGGCGGAATGGAAAAGCCGATGTGGGATAAAGCAAAGGCGACCATTGACTATTTACGAGAGTCTGCTGTACGAATTGACGGTGTTGGCTGGCAGGCGCATATATCTGCCGGATGGGAAAAAATTCCGGGAAATATGCAGAGTCTAGACAGGCTTATTCGGTGGACCCATGCCCGCGATCTTGAGTTTCATGTGACGGAAAATACGGTCTGGATGGATGACCCACAAACAGGTAATCAAAAAGCCCAGGCAGCAACATTTCGAGCTATCGTGAGTACGCTTGCTGAACACAGCAGGCGAGGCGTTGTGGTCTGGAACGTCTGGCAACTTTGTGATAGCCATATCCAGCGTCCACAGAAGAAAGGCACCATGTTTGGTCCATCTTTTGAGCCAAAGCAATCCTACTATGCAGTGCAGGATGAGCTACGGCGTTATTCAGAGGCAGTATCTGCGGAGCGTACCGGCGACTAAATAGTGCAACAAATTGC
>CBFIHW010000283.1:0-1954 GCA_965662325.1 uncultured Pirellulales bacterium
GGAAACCAATCCGGCAGGAGAATCATCTCGGGTGGAACAGCCGGACAGTCTGAGTATGAAATTTGTCCAAGGATCGCGAGATAGAAACGAGTGAAACTATTAACAGCCCACGGCCCACCGGCTTTTGCAATTGCAATTCGAGCCCGCTTCAGGGGCTCAGAATTGGCGTCGCAACCACACATTTTCAAGGCTAGATAGGCCTTCACACTGGCGCTCGGATCAACATCTCCCCCAGGATAGATTGCCCAACCACCTTCTGGCAACTGTTCTGCAAGAATACGTTTGGTGCACCCAAGCATCGTGTTCTGATCGAGACAGCCTGCCCATCCACAAATTAGAAGATATTCACTCTCAAGAATTGTATCTCCCTCCAGCGGCCCCCTCCAGTGTCCATCAGCGTTTTGGTTTTTGATAAACCAGTGCGACGTTTGTTGAAGTGCAAGATCCGCCAGACTTTCTGTTACCTTCGTTCGATTATCAGCGTGTGCTTGACGACCGGACAAACCGGACTGAGGGGCCGTTTGATTTATGGGTTTACCGACACTGTCGTGTCGCTGGGTGCGGTTGGATCGGTGGCTGGCCGAGTCACTACTCCACACAGAAGTTGTTTCAATACGTCCGGAAAGAGTCATAGGCGCATCCGTGCTCCATCGTTCCACCGCAAGTAACCAGCTTTAGCCATTCCTTCGGCTAAGTTTAACTGAATAGTGGTATCTGCGGAGGATAGAGAACAACGGTGATCACCGACAAGTCCGAACCAACGAGAAAAAACTCTGCTTCTCACAAAGCACAGAAAACCCTTGAAAAAACTCTCAGCGGTTCACACTAGGGGGTATGAGTTGACTTTACGGACCTGGAAGCCGAACTGTTACAGTCGTTCCCCGCTGCAACCTGGATTCAATCGATATGCTGCCCCCGTTGCCGTCAATAAGTCGAAACGCTTTTGAGAGTCCTAAGCCGATACCTCGCCCAGCCTCTCGGCCACTGAAGAATGGATCAAACATACGGGTCATCGTTTCCCGGTCCATTCCTATTCCATTGTCACGAACGGTGAGTAAACACGAACCTTGATCACTTCGAGTAGCCTCGACCGAAACGGTTCCACCATGAAGAATTGCTTCAATAGCATTTGAAACAATGCCGCGCAGAGAATCTTCGATCTGCCCACGATCTACAAAGACACACTCCTGAGTGGAGGGAATATCCAGCACAAGCCGTACGCCACTTTCTTCTGCCACTACCTCCACTGAAGCCAACACACTCCGGAGCAATTCTTCAAGATTTACCTCGATCCGATTCGGCTTGGGTGGCCTCGCAAAAATCATCAGTCCACCGATCATATCCCTTGCTCGGAATGCCTGGTCTACAATCGTTGCCAGGCGTCGCTGACGTTCCGGCTCTTGCTCATCATAAAGAAGTGCCTGCGCACGGGCAGCAATATTCGCAAGCGGATTATTGATCTCATGGCCTGCCCCATAGGCAAGTTCCCGTATGGCCTCAAGTCGTGCTGAGGAAACACTGCCGGCGAAGTCAGTAAAAAGACCTCTTAGAGACTTGGCCGTAACCAGCAACTCATGAAGCATGGCTACCTGTGGATCACCGTCACCAAGAGCCACGATACTCGCCACCTCTTGATGGGACACTCTTTTTCTACCAGCCTCATGAGGCGATATTTCTCGAAGAAGTTGTCCAAGCCAATACGCAGCTCTCGACCGAGTCTCTGCCGCCCGTCCGCCTCTTGCATCAACGTCCGAAAGAGACATGCCTGCTATCGCATACAACTCCTGAACGGACACTGAATCCGCCTGTTTAAGTACAGGTATGCCTTGTGGCGTTGAAAACGTGACAAGACTCTCCTCCAGGCGATCGAGCCAATGAGACGCCGCCTGGCCTGCTGAACATTCTTCAGTACCAGCACAAACTTCAGTATTCACTCCCGAACTATCTCGACTCC
>CBFIHW010000284.1:0-273 GCA_965662325.1 uncultured Pirellulales bacterium
TGCTTGGTCGTTACCCGTACCCAAACGGAAAACTTCATCTGAAGACGCGCCCACAACGGTATCGTCCAATCCGGTGCCAATGACACGATCAAAATTGGTTCCACTAAGCTCAAAATCTAAGTCATCTTGGTCGAGATCAACAGTGACACCGGTTGTTATCGAAGAGTAGTCGAGTGTATTGACCCCCGTGCCGGCCATCAGGACTTCGACATTCGTGAACGTAATCGGGGAAACGGTTCCTGCATTGTTGCCTGTGATGACCCATGTCTGATT
>CBFIHW010000284.1:283-1948 GCA_965662325.1 uncultured Pirellulales bacterium
AATCGCATCGTCACCTTGTCCACCGTCAAACGTAATCTCCGGGATGGTGCTTCCAGCTAACGCTATGGTTTTTGGAGTCAATGCGTCATCAAACTTTGAGCCTGTCAAAGCGATTGGAAAGACTGCGGCCCCATTAAAGTTAAAACTGACGTCTGCATCTACACCAAGCTCAAAACTACTTGCGCTAGATAAGTCAGCCAAAGAGATTGTTACTGCATCAAACGTTCCGTGCTCGGCCACAGAATACGACTGAAGAAGACTGCCACTGTCTGACAGCAAAATTTCGTCACCGGAACCCGAGTTCGAAAAACTAAGCTGCAAATCCGTCGGTGAATCTGCAAGAACAAATTCTGCCGCCGCCAGAACCTGCCTGATTTCAAGTTGCTCCATGGACGGAAGATGAGAGCTGTGGTGCTTTCGAACGTGACTGGCTTTCTTGGACCGCGCACGAAACGAGGACGGAAAACTCGGCAGCCATGGCAAATGATTCAAAAGGTTTCCATATACCCTCCCAAAATCCCCAGCATCTCCCAACGAGCCAGGAGAAAAGATGCTTGCAAGGGATAGAAGCCTACGACGCTTTCTCCAAAGCTCGCGACGTTTGTCAAAACGTCGCTGGGTAGAGCGACTACGAACCGAGGTTCCGTACTTCTTGATGCTACTCATGCTGAACTATCAATATTTTGAAATCAAAAAATAAAAGCAGGCCAGACAGTAAAATTCACAGCCCAAAATCGCCGCACTGATAAAATGCGATATTTGGTGAAAGGGTAGCGGAACCTACGCCCCCTTTGACACCACCCGCACGGTTAGCAAGATCAAACCTCCCGGGGGGGGCGGGGGGGCTGGGCCTGGGGCGTGGAGTAGAGATTGGTGCCTCGCGGGGTCTGCCGACCGCTCTGCGGGCAACTCGGCAATGAAACTGCAACAGAAATGCCGGCGGTTATCATCCCCTTCTTGGACTCGAAGGTCGGGCTACTTAACTTAACGCCCAACGCAGAACATCCGTCCACAACTGCGCACGTGCTAGCACGAGATTTCGATCACACCAGCCACCTTCGACTAATCCTGCGAATTTGGTTTTCTAGGAATGAGTAGGATCAAAATAAACCGTCAAGAATTCGGACTTGTGCGATGAAAGTCCCGCAGAAATGTGACCGAGCAGCTTATTACCGGTAATGTCCATGACCTGTCGCAGTAGGCCGCTGGGCAACTCCAAGTGGTTACTGACCCGCTCTAGGAATCCGTGGAAATCAGCCACTTTCTTTTGCTGTTCATACAAATTTAGATCGAACGAGCTTCGGGTTGACTGTGTGTCTTTGGCAAGAAGAACTGCTGGAAGCCAATTGGTGTCAGTGCAAAGACAATCAACCAATTCCTGAATGTGCGCCGCCAAGGATGAAGAAGAGCCCAACGTTGCTTCAATTAATTGACTCAAGTCACTCTTAGCGATGTTGATTTGTTGCCAATAGTCACTCCGATGAGAATGAATACCATCCAGATTCCATTTCCAACCTTGGAACGCGAGCAAGGATTTCCGAACGTCCTTCCCGATTCCCTTTCTTTCCTCAGTAACACATTCGTGATAGTCCAGATAAAAGCGATAGGTCAAATTCCCATTCGACTCTTCGCAACCGATTGCAGCCATGCTCGCCTTCTCGTTGC
>CBFIHW010000285.1:0-1943 GCA_965662325.1 uncultured Pirellulales bacterium
TGACCGCTTTGAAGGTTGGTTCTGTATCACGATTTCAGTAGATCGACGCACTGTCGTGCGACAATCACTTCTTCGTTGGTTGGGATCACCCAAAGTTGGGTGCGGCTTTCTTGAGCATGAATCGTGACCTCGCCTGAAACTCCAGCGTTGGCATTGGCGTCCATCACAATCCCAAGTTCCTGCAAGTCGGCACAAATGCCAGCACGAATTGCCGCTCCTTTTTCACCAATGCCACCTGTGAATATGATGGCATCGACACCACCCAGTGCGACGATCATGCCACCTAGGTGTCGGCGGATTTCCTGAACAAAGACATCCAGAGCCAATTGCGATTTTTCATCACCTGCGGCTGCTGCTGATTCCAAATCACGAATGTCTCCACTGTTGTCACTCAGACCCAGCAAGCCGCCATGACTGGCGAGATGTGAAAGGGCTTCCTCAAGCGACATTCCGGTGCGTTCCAGAATGAGTGGCAGTGCGAAGGGGTCAAAGTCACCAACACGGTTGTTTTGTGGCAATCCAGTTTGTGGTGTCATTCCCATGGTGGTCATCACGCTCTCGCCATTTTGTATGGCTGTCAGACTACTGCTGCCTCCCAGGTGACAGGAAATAATCCTTGCGTCTTCCCGCCCCAACAAAGTTGCGGCGCGTGTTGCGATGTAGCGGTGGCTAGCACCATGAAATCCATGCTTTCGAATGTGAAATTCATCCGCCCACTGCCGGGGAATCGCATATTCGCGACGGGCCTTTGGAATGGTGCGGTGAAAGTCAGTTTCGAAAGCAGCCACCAATGGCAATTCAGGAAAGCGTTCCCGCAAAGCCTTCATGGCAGCGATGTAGGGTGGATTGTGCGCTGGCGCTGCAGCGTTCATCTCACTCATTGCATCAAGAAGATCGTCATTGACAGCGAACACACCTGAGCGTCGTCCACCGTGAACCGCCTTGAATCCAATCGCTGATACCTGAGATGCGTCCTCGAGCACTCCGTGCTCGGGGTTCGTTAATTGATCCAGGCAAGCAGCGACCGCCACTCCATGATCAGAGACCGGCATAGTCCTTTGTTCCGACCAAGATCCAATTTCAACTTCGCAGTTGCTTGCCTCTGAACCGATTCGATCTACCGAACCGCGCGCCAGGCAACGCTCGTCGGTCATGTCAAATAACCGATACTTGAAACTCGTGGATCCGAGATTGGCTACAAGAATTAGCACGGGGGACGTACCATGAGGGAATGAAGGGGCCGAGGGAGGTGTCAACGTTAAGGTCAGTTGCAGGGGTTTCCCCTGCACATCACTGCTCGGCTCTATGCCAAAAAAGCTTTTTCCAGCCCTTCGGAAGGACGTGGGATAATGTGGCTGCTCAGTAACTCGCCCACTTGAGAGGCGGCACTGGCACCGGCTTCAACAGCTGCCCGAACGCTGCCGACATCACCACTGACAACGGTTGTGACCAGGCCACCACCAATGTCAACTCGTTTTACGATTTGTACGTTTGCCGCTTTTGCCATCGCGTCAGTAGCTTCGACGAGTGCAAGCAGGCCCTTGGTTTCAATTAAACCGATAGCATCATTCATTGGGTATTCTTTTCTGCAGTAGGGAATTTGTTGGGATGTGAACGCGAGCTTACTTTTTTGCTGCGGGTAGTTTCAGGACTTTGGACAGGTCATCGTGCGGGCGAGGAATGACCTGCACGCTGACAACTTCGCCAACTCGACCTGCTGCTGCAGCGCCTGCATCGGTTGCCGCTTTGACTGCTGCGACATCGCCAGTGACAAACGCACTGGCTAAGCCACCGCCAACTTTGTCCCAGCCGATGAACTTGACGTTCGCTGCTTTCATCATCGCGTCGGATGCTTCAACCAGGGATACAAACCCTTTGGTTTCGATCATCCCGAGCGCTTCACTAATTTTTGCCATCTCAGAAACTGCCTTGGGTAAGAAGGG
>CBFIHW010000286.1:0-1914 GCA_965662325.1 uncultured Pirellulales bacterium
GTCCAGTTTTTAAAATGCCGAGGCTCGACGCGAGGGCAAGAATGATCCGCGAAGACGTTGAAGCGATTTCTAGAATTTGGTTGATGGATTTAGAGAACAATGAATCGAAGCAGGAACTGCTCTCAAAGTATCCAAGCTTTTTGAAGGTCTGTGACGAACGCGACCAGAGAATAGATTTTCATGCACTGCGTCACACCTGTGGGGCGTGGTTGGCCTTGTCGGGCGTTCATGCGAAAACGATTCAAAGCATCATGCGGCACAAGGATGTGAAGCTGACTCTCGAAACGTATGGGCATCTCTTCCAATCCATGGAACGCGAGGCACTTGACAAGTTGGGGCAGCTTACCGCTTAATCTTGCCAACGTTTGGCGGCTTCAGTGAACGTAGCATGGGGTTGGTCTAGGGGATTTTGAGTGCTTGCACGGCGTTCCTGTGTGCAGAAATATCCCCTATATATCCCCGCAGCGGGTTTTTGTGGGATCACCGCCTCGCTCACAAACCGAAAACACCGTAAATTACGGTCTCGGGGCTGTAGCTCAGTTGGTTAGAGCTGGGGACTCATAATCCCTAGGTCGCGGGTTCAAGTCCTGCCAGCCCTACTTTCTGACTTTACCCGCGGCACACTGAACGACGCGTGTGTGGCGGGTGTGGTCGATTTCTTGCCAAGACGGTTGCCCAGCGGTGAACCAACACTCTTGCCGGCTGCCCGCAATTCTCAAGTCAGTCTGTGCCGTGGGCGAAGAAAGTAAGAGGCAAGCTACACTACTTTGGTGTGTGTCCTGCTATCTAAGGAGCAGCTATCCACGTAGCAAAGGCCACAACTGAAAATCATTCGTGCCTAGTAATATTTCACTTTCAGCTTCTTTTCTGAATCGCCCCGCGTTTCGATCAATTGACGAACAATTTTTTCGACGCCCACAATGTTGGGAATGGCGTAAAAAACTGCCCTTGAGTGGCTGAATGAAATATTGCCAGTGCCATTGGAAAGCTTATTGCACTGGAGTTTCGTTACCTTTTTAAGATCAGCAAACCTTGTTTTTTCTGGAAATCCTCCATGAAATTCGATAGCCCGATTGTCGGTTAAAACATATACGCTTTTATTGGCTATCAGATACATCTGCACCGGCATCCACAATGGACGCAGAGAGGCGCTGATGAATGCCAAAGCAAAGACACCGATGAGAAGCATGTTCGCTATGTTTATCGGTTCTTCATCTCCCCACTTGATACCCATGTTGCAGGCTACCCAAAATACGAACCCAGTCATGCCTGAAAATGAAATTGCCAAAACGAAAAACGGAATTTGCGATAGGTAAAATTGCTTGGCATCAGGCCGAGCTATATGGTGAATTTTTTCTCCGGGAATCAACGCTTTATCGATCCGCATTCTCAACCGTGTCGGAAGTTCCCATCGATCTTCAAAGTCGGCCATGATTTTCCTGTAAAAATCCTTGGAAGCGAGCGTCTGACACACATCGGGCTATCACTGAATTATAGCCCAGTCTGAATCGTACGAGTTGCAAATAGGGTTACGTTGGGTCGAGTACGTTTGCGGGAAAAATTGACGGCTGGATGATGCTTCTGGCCAGATAACCGCAGACGGTAGAACCCGTCCGAAGGCAAAAGTTCTTCTTCACATATTCGTTGAAATCATCGAACTAAGTTACACCCTTGCAGCCAAGCAGGAAGCTCAACTCTTATTCGGAGAAGCCAGTACCAAGCCGACGGTGATAGTTTGCTTTCTGCAGATGCATTGCTTCGCTTACGAAATCATTGCTGCGCTCACGAAATCCCTGTGACAAAATCTACGACAGGTTCATAGCGACTTTTGTGAATACCGTTAAGGTCACGTTCGCTCGCGAAGCGGACAGGACAAGAAGTTAGTTTTCGGTCGGTGGGAAGATTTTATATTGG
>CBFIHW010000287.1:0-1895 GCA_965662325.1 uncultured Pirellulales bacterium
TGGAAGGTGACCTCCAAGAGCCTGAAGGGTATAGGTAAGGATAAGTCCGAACAGCACGACTAGCCAAGTCAGGTAAATCCAAAAGAGGAACAGAGGGATCAATCCCAAGGATCCATAAACGGAATACGGCACGGCTTCGGACAGGTAAATCTGGAATCCATACTTGGCAAGTTCCCATAGCAGGGCACTGACAGCAGACCCGATGGCTGCGGCTCTCACTGACACGCTGGTGTTGGGCATCAATGCGTACACAAGAAATAGCAGAATCCAGCTTGCGAGCAGAGAAACAAAATGTGTCATCATCGGTTTGAGGGTTTCACTGCCTTCCATGTTGCCAAACCACTCAACTAACTGTCCTGACAAATACAGGCTCATCGCCAGCAGGCCACCACCCAAGGTTAAAATCGACCAGTGAATAGCAAGCCTGAGATGAGGTGGTCGTTGGGAGGGAGCTTCGTAGATTCGATTGAATAAGTGCTCCGCGGCATTGGCAAGTGCAACCGCTGCGTAGGTGAAAAGCAGTAAGCCAAACACGCCGATTGAAGCAAAATCAACCGACGATACTTTGTCAGCCAGGTCGTGTAGGGTGCGGCGTATGCTGATTCTTGCTTGTTGGGCGGCATCTACTTGGGAGCTGGTATTTGCGTTGAGCTGAGTCTCGGTTCCATGGTCCACGGTGTTGGGTTCGATATCGGTGACCGCTGTGTTTGGGGAGGTCGCATTGGTTGAATCTGTTCCCGTAGGTGCAGCCGACTCTGAACTTGAACCGTTGGGTATCGTCTGGTCGCTGATCGTGGAGGAAGGAGTAGATGGTAGTGTGGGTATGGGTGTGATCGCCTTGGATGAAGAATCCAAGGCATTTGGGGACTCGGGGGCCTTTTGCTGTTCGGTCCCGCGAGTCGGTAGCGTTGTTTGCTCAGGAACTGTTGCCGTTGGCGCGACAGATAGAGGGACGGGGTCAAGGAAGTCCGCGGACTGCAGTGGCGCATAGCCTGCGGCGACATCCGGAACTCCGAAGAATGAAAATAATTGGTTTTCCACTTTGGCCTGAACATCTTCCAATCCACCCACCACTCTGAACATGACGAGTCCAAGTACCACCACTGGGATCAAAGCGAAAATGGTGCGGTAGGTAAGTTCAGCAGCCATCCCGTCTGCTCGCTGTCGTTTTAACTGGCCATAACAGTAGACGACGAGCTCGATGCTTTTACGAAGAAACTGCTGACCTCGTGAAAGCTGTTCCCGTGGGCTGCGGATCGCTTCGATGAGGTAATTGAGCAGTCGGTTCATCTGGCTAAGTGTTTAGAAACGTTGGATGAAGGATACTGAAAGATCGGCGTGGGGGCTTTTCGCACATCTGAGTTCAATGACGGTGCTAAACGACATACCGAGGTGATCAAGTTAATATTTACTAGATGGGGTTGGGGCAGGTCGCAGATTTAAGTGATACAGAATGAGACTTGGCACAAGATCAACACGATGATCCATGCAGGCATTGAAGTAAAATGCGGATTTTCTCAACTGCAGCAGACGCCCTCATCATGCGTCCTGGTGAGAGCACGCTGGCAGAGCAACCGCTGCCAGTTTGTTTTGCAGGCATGTGTTTTTGAAACAGACAACGGATACCAGCTTAATTGCTCAAGCTGGTGTCCGGTGGTTGGTCAGAGTGATTCATCTACCTGTTTTTGGTTGATTTCAACAATTTGGGCAGGTTGTGCCGAATCTCGGTTATTTGGGCAGTGGTCACACGCCCCGATCTGATCACTGCCCGATGCAGAATGCAGTACTCGGTAGATGCGTCTGGTCAACCATGCCGCAGCGAGCAGCACGATCACGAATGCGACGAGATCTTGGAATTCCATCCGCTTGGTGTTTCTTGGGATCTGGGAATGATT
>CBFIHW010000288.1:0-1839 GCA_965662325.1 uncultured Pirellulales bacterium
TGAAGCGTGGGTTTTATGCCGATGCCGGCATGCTAGGTGTTGAACACTTCATGCAGGTCTATTTTGGTTACACCCGTGAGGTTGCCCAAGTGACGCGCGGTTTGATGCAGCAGGCAGAGGGTGGCCGCCGATTACGAAGTTGGATGGCAGGGTTATTCGGGAATCGAGTCGATGGCTGTTTTGTCGTTGGGCCGATGGCTGTCGCTATCGTGCCAAACTATTTTGATTCAGTAGCCGCTAACATGGACAGGATTGTCCGGTTAGTCGAGCTGTCGATGCTTTACGAAGTGCCTATCGAACCGACGAATTGGACTGCTCTGCGTCAAGCTGTAGCGAGATTTTCTCCGCCGGTTACTGAGGAGGCCCGGCAACGATTTATCAGTCTTTTCTCGGTTGTTTCCCCACTCGGTCCGGCACTCCGAAGGCTTCATGAATTGAGACTTCTTGAGCAGTTGCTGCCAGCGTTTGCACACGCACGAGGTCTATTGCAATTTAACAATTTCCATAAATATACGGTTGATGAACATTGTCTTCTGGCTGTCGAAAAAGCAAGCGAACTTGATGCTGATACGGGCTGGCTCGGTGATGTGTGGCGGCATGTAGGGAGAAGGCGGCGTCTTTTGTTGCTTGCACTGTTAATTCATGATCTCGGCAAAGGATACGAAGGGGATCACAGTGAAGTAGGTGCAGAGATTGCGCGAGAAGTCGCAAGCCTGTTTCGTCTTGATGAGGATGAGTCGGAAGTGCTTGAGTTTCTTGTATTGAGGCACCTCCTGATGGCAGAACTCGCATTTAGACGAAATGTCGATGACGATTCACTTGTTCTCACATTTGCGCGTGAAGTTGGTTCACCTGAAATTCTGAGGCTCCTGACGGTTTTGACAATGGCAGATATTGCGGCTGTTGGACCGGGTGTCTGGAACCAGTGGAAGGCAGAACTCCTCAGCGATCTGTATAATCGGACGCTGCAATTTCTTGATCCTGATGCGAATGACCGGGGCGCTGATCTCAAACGTGTGGAAATTAGTGCACTCCTCGGTGACGTCGAAAATAATGCGCCGCTTTCGAGGCTTGTGGCAGGCCTTCCTCGCGGATATCTGCGGTCGTATCAGCCGAAGCGTGTTATCGAAGAACTAACCGAGTTGACCAGCCTTCCACGGGGTGGGCAATTTATAGCGGTCCAGTGGCAGCCCGATACATCAACAATTTCAGTCACAGTTGGTTTAAGGGCCTCTCCAATATCAGGTGTTTTCCACAGAATAGCTGCAGGGCTGGCTAGTCAGCGGCTTGAAGTGCTTTCGGCGGACATCCATACGCTTGATGATGAATATCTGATCGATCATTTTAGTGTGATCGACAGAGACTTTGTCGGTCCCGCTCCGAAGGGACGGCTGTCAGAAATTTCGAAAGCCGTGGAGTCGTGCTTAGAGAATGAAGTGCCATCCATCAGACGAAGGTGGAATCCCCTTGCTTCTGAAATGCAGGCGGCGGCAGTGTTGCCACCACGGGTTCAGGTTGACAACGACTCGTCGGTTGATGCAACAATTATCGAAGTATTTGCGGAGGACTCCGACGGACTTCTTCTCGCCCTATCGAGGACACTTTACGAACATCAGTTTTCGGTTCGTTCAGCAAAAATTAGCACGTATCTCGATCAGATTGTTGATGCATTTCACGTTGTCGACTTTGATGGTGGAAAAGTCGAAGACTCAGTACGTCTTGCAACAATTCGACGCGCGCTAAAAGAAGTTGCAGGGTCAGGAGGGAACTCGAAGGCGTCTTCATAAGGCCGGACGAGGAGAATATCTGTGGACTGCCCTACCCCGCTTGGGGAGTTTA
>CBFIHW010000289.1:0-1835 GCA_965662325.1 uncultured Pirellulales bacterium
AAAGGGTAACCTTGATCGTGTGCATAATGTATTCTCGGGCTTGTCTCGCGGAAACCGACGCGGCCGATATGACGTGGGCGTTGGCAGGGAGCGATTGCCGTATGCCCTTTTCGAGATCGACCCAGCTCAGCCTTTCAATAATTTGAGGCTTCGTTTCGAGGCGGCGTATAACTTGCTCCACCCCTACCGGGCTGAATTTTTCTGGTCTGATAGTAATGGGCCTTCCTCAGAGGACACATCGGGTTCTCGGGAATCTGTCGATTATCAGCAGGCCCGAATTCAATTTGAGACAGGTGGGCCGCGAATGACGCTTAGTACTGAAATACCTCTCGTCTTCATCGACCCCACACGGGTGGGTAATGTCGCTGGATTAGGCGACCTTGTATTGACGACGAAAACGCTCATGTTGGATGGCGATAAATTTCAGTTAATGCAGGTATTGCGGACACAACTTGCAACGGGAGCAAGCAAGACTGGCCGGGGGAATGGGCATGTTTCAATGGAACCCGGCCTGGTAACTTGTTATCGGTTATCCGATGACATGCTGATTCATAGTGAGCTGAAGCTCTGGTTCCCCATGGGAGCAACGTCTGACGTTGCGGGGGAAATCCTGCGTTGTGGTATGGGGGTAGCCAAGGTTCTTTACGACAGTGACAGAGTGGCTGTGATACCAACAATTGAGTTCGTGGCATGGTCGCTTCTGTCCGGAAAGCAGTATCAGGACGGCACAAAAACATCTGCTCAGGTTGAGCTTGATGGTAAGACGATCCTTAATGTCTTCCCTGGCCTACGGATTGTCAGCGATACTGGAGGTGATTTTGGACTTTTCGAGGTCGGTCTAAACGCTGGGTTGGCCACAACCAGCGTCAAATGGTATCAATCCATGATGCGTTTAGATTTGCGTTGGTCTTTTTGACCCTGCTGGCGTACAGCCTCAGCGAACATCTTTTGGTCTTCATCGAGGCGGTTGCGTTCAGGTTTGCGATTCTCCGCGATGTGATGATGCGTCCCGGTATGGGTTTCGCAAGGGTGGTATTGTGTCCGCTGGGACGAGTGAACTTCAGCTTTTTTCTTCAACAGGAGCCCCGATGCTGCCCGAGAGTCGCGGTACTGCGATGCTGCTGTTTCGACACTTCTCGATCAGATGCTTTTTTGAAAGTCATTTCGCGGCTAGGGGAGCTAGAAGGCTTTGCGTACATGGGTTACGATACGCGGGTATGTAAGTGCAAAAAACGTGTCTGCATTCGGCTTCCGTTAGGGCCGTTTCGTCGTTGTACCAACAGAGTCGAAGCGTAAACTTGGGCACCACCGACCTCACAATTGAACGTGGCACGACCACGGAAAAGTAGCGTTGCTTTGCTCGAATTAGAAGAACTCTTGATGCCCATCTCCGAGGAGTTGCCTTGCGGCGAAGACCTTGAGTACGATCCTGTCTTTGGCGAGATGGAACGTGCAGCTCAGGGGAAAGGAGATCAGCAATTTGGAGAGACCTTTGTTGCTGCTGAGGCCGCTGATTGGAGAGAGGTTCGTAAGCATGTTGATGACCTGCTTCCTCGCACGAAAGATATGCGAGTTGCTGTCTATCTGACACGCTGCCTTGCCCAGTCTGATGGGTTGGTAGGTGTCGAGTCTTCGTTGAAATTGTTGCGTTGCTACCTAGAGGATTTTTGGGAGCCTTTACATCCACAGCTGGATGCTAGTGATAACGACGACCCCACCTATCCGGTTAACACTTTGGCAATGCTTTGCGATACGGCAACGGTGCTTAATGAGATTCAGGCCTGTTCATTGGTCTCCTCGCGAGCTATGGGACAGTACGGATTGCTGCAGATTAG
>CBFIHW010000290.1:0-1807 GCA_965662325.1 uncultured Pirellulales bacterium
CCATTGTGACGGTTGATGCGGTGGCAATCGGTGCGATTGGTCGTCTCAAGGATCACTATTTGTCCTCGGTTCGTGCAGCAGTTGACGAGAGTCTGGGGATTCCGCCTTCAAACGTTCTTGTCAACGCCAGCCACTGCCATGGAGTGGTTCGAGGTGATACTGATAAGCTGACGATCGAGGCGATCAAGGAAGCCGCGGGTAATTTGGTGCCGGTCAGTATTGGGGTCGGCTTGGGGCATGAGGATCGTGTTGGTGAGAATCGACGCTTGCTGATGAAAGATGGACGTGAGATCGATGTTCGTCATGCTTATTCGATGCCGCCCGATGCGGAGGTTGCAGCGGTGGGACCGGTCGACCCACAGATTGGTGTGTTACGACTTGACCGGCTATCGGGGAAGCCTCTGGCTGTGATTTACAATTACGCCTGTCACCCAATTCAAGGTGTTCCTAGTGGTGCGAATACCGCAGATATCACGGGTCTCGCTTCAACGGTAATTGAAGATAATCTTGGGGGTGAGGCGATGGCTTTCTTTTTGCAAGGTTGTGGTGGTGATATCAATCCAGTCTTTTATAAGCACGTCGATCAACCGCGAGATGCGGTCACGCTTGGGAATCTTCTCGCCCTGAGCACATTAAAAGCCATTCGGGGTATTGAAACGAAAGCAGATACCCGACTGAAGTGGATCAATGAAAAACTTGAACTTCCAAGAGCCGATCTGACGGAAAAAATAATTCAGCAGGAGCAGCAGCAATTGGAATTGGCCAAGAGTTTGCGCGGTACCACGTTAAGCATGAAGACTTTCCTGCCGCTTCTGGTCAAGTACCGTCTCTCTGATCAATATCCCGCCTATTATTCTCACCGTTATCTGCATGAAAAAAAGCTGGGACGCGAGGAATTGGCTGTTTTGGATGCGCGTAATCGTCGTGACATTGAGGCGTATATCGACAACATCGAGACGATGGAAAAATTGACACGCAGCAATACGAACCTGCGATTGTTAAGAATGCATCAACAACAAAATATGGAGGCGCCGAAAAGAACCGTTTCGGTCGAACTGATTGGATGCCGCATAGGCGATTTTGTGCTGACGAGTTTTCCCGGGGAATTGACTGTACAGATTGGATTGAACCTGAAAGATAAATCACCACACAAAAATACCTTTGTCGCTGGCTACACGAACGGTTACATCTACTACGCGCCTACCACTAGGCAGTTGGCAAATGTAGGAGGAGCTCAGGAGGATAGTGATTGTATTCTTGCACCTCATTGGCAGGGTATTTATGAGCAAAAGGCACTGGAGATATTACAGCAACTTTGAGAGCAAATTGCACTTCAGCAAGAGGCGGCCTTTGGGTCACCATGAATTTATAATGAAGAGCTTCTGCCATGACGTCAGCTGAAATGTAATAAAGTCGAAACAAGACGATTGAAAATAGTTTTCTCTTCAACCTCCGATCGGGGAAAGATCCATGGTTAATAGGTCAGCAAGAAAAGGAACTCGTGATTCACGCCTATGAGGCGAAGCTCAAGGGAAATTGCAGGTAGGAAAAGAAAAGGCAATCGAAGCTGCCAAGAATACAGGCAAGAGTCACGCAGATCATGTTGTTGGTCGGGGCCTTGGTCAGCGTGACTACCATCGTGTTGTTTGTGACTGTTTTTTGGAATGAGTTCTTGTCAGCTTTGTGTCTGTTTGTTGGCTTGCTGTTGCAAGGCTGCCTCAATAACCTGTTTCTTCGAGATGCTTTTTACCTGCCTCTTGCTACGCAAACTATGCATTTCCAATTCACAAACCAATAGCTAAAAGAC
>CBFIHW010000291.1:0-1802 GCA_965662325.1 uncultured Pirellulales bacterium
CTGGTGACCTGTTCTTCGGATGCCGCGTAGTCGGACACACCGTTGATGTTCAGCTCGGCGGCGTTGGCGCCGGAGGCCAGAAGGCCCAGGGCAGCAGGCGCGACCAGCAGTTGCTGGAAAAGTTTCATTGAATTCCTCACACAGGAAAGCCCAAAGAAGGGCTCTTTAATTTTGCTGCTCAGCTGTAGCAAGGAATACGCATTCGATGGCTTTGATTGTGCCTTTTGATTCCTCTCCAGGTGTTGGTTGGGAAAAGCTGGAGCTACCTCAAATAACTCCAGCGTTTTGGTGTGAGTTGTCCCATGGGGACAACATTGATGTTATGGACTTGTAGACGAACTGATGTGTTCAAATGCGTCACTTGGTCGTTTCAAATGTTGCACTGTTGGCTTCACGTGTTGATTGCTGGGTGGTAATCTGTTCGCACCAAGAGTTATTGATCAAGTTTCAGCAAAACTATGGGGCAAGCAGCAAAAGCGAATGCCAAGAAAACTAAATGCAAAAAATCAAAATGTTCCAAATGGAAGGGCGGCGCGTGTCGCTGTGGCCGCGATTAGGACTCTGAATCGTTGATTGGCATGATCAGCTGACCTCTAAGCTCGTCGACTGAAATGATATTGGATTGCTTCAATGTGCTGATTCCTCTGCTCACGGTTGAACGTGTGGCTCCAATGATTTCACCCAGCCGACTGTGAGGGAGTAGGAACTCAAGTAAATAACCTTCGGGTGTCCTTTTGCCAAATCGGCTAATCAGTAGTTCGAATAGTCTTAGTAATCGGTCTTCTGCCTTGATTGGGTGTCTGACTGAGTGAAGTTGAAACATCCACTCATTCAGGAAGTCGCATTCAGTGTCGTTATCTTGACTTGCTGCTTGAACGCTAAAGCATGAATCAGATATGGCTTCCAGCTGTAAAAGAGCTGAACTTGGATATTGAAACACCCCCTGTTCAAGGGATGACGTCACTGCAAGAGTCATTTCAGGCCTGTCGTTCTTGGGTAGGCAGCTGATCCGCAGGATTCCTTCATGCATGCACAGCCTGATCAGGCCGCCAGTCGCCGGCTTGGGAAGCACCAGCGTTTGAGGAGTGCGGAGTCTGATCCGTGGCGACTGGCAGTCAGGCTCGCGCTCAGCTGTGCTCATTGCACCGGCCGCTTGTAATATTTTATACTGAGAAAAAGAAGATAATTTATCTGCTGTCCTTTTGGTGATGTATATAAAAAGGAGTGACTCAAGATTCCGCTAAACTTGTTTTGAAATTTATACCATATTTGGGCGGAGGCATTGTTTTTCTGGTCGTCTTTGCGGCATTCGTGCTTGTTCGTTTTGAGGGGATTGCGTGTGGTGAGCTGCTTAAGCCGTCTTCTCGATGCGCATCCATAGCGTGTGTTCTTCGTTGGCCCCCATGAGCATTTCCATGTGTTCGTCGCTCATTGCCTGTGCGTCTTCGTGTTCCCCCGAAAGCGAGTGCAGCGAGATCCTTTCCATGCACCAGCGACGTAAGGATTTCAACTGCATCTCTCTTTGGTTGGTGATCTTGCTTGAATCCAACTTTTTTTTCAGTGCTATGGCAATCCTGTCTTTCCCTTGTTGCTGCTTCGCCCAAAAATCTGCGTCGCCGCGTGATTTTTGATCACTAGTGACGTGTTGATTCGCTGGTCTTGTTTGGCTTTTTGGTTATTGAAGGGTGGCTCCGGGGTACCCCCTCGGTGTCACCATCCGATCAGCGCGTGCATAGCTGCTGCTGTTGCCGATCAACACCACGGTGAGCATGTCCACCTGTTCAGGCTCCAGGCTGCTGAGA
>CBFIHW010000292.1:0-1797 GCA_965662325.1 uncultured Pirellulales bacterium
GCACGCGGCAATGTGTACCTGCTCGACGTACTCGCTACCCTGTGTGACATTGCTGGATTTAAAGCGCCCGAAACATCTGAGGGAACAAGCTTTTTGCCAGTCCTCGAAGGATCACAGGACATTGTCCGAGAGACTCTTTACGGCGCGTACTGTGGTGGTGCCAAGCCCGGTATCCGATCGATACGAAGCGGGGATTGGAAACTGATTAAATACGAATCGACGAAAGAGGGTGTTCAGGAGACACAACTCTTTAACCTCGCAGACAATCCCGATGAATTTCTCCAGGAACACCACCAAGAGGCTCTCACCACGTTGATGGGCAGATCACCAGAATCATTCCAGAAGAATCTAGCCGATGCACCAAAGCATGAACAAAAACGGAAAGATTTGGAAATTCTTCTGCTTGCAGAAATGCGACGCCTTGACGATCCATACCGTCTGTGGGATCAACCTGATGACGGCCTTCCAATCCCAGAAACGCGGAACCCAGAGCCAAAAGAAAAAAATCTGAAACGTAAGAAGAACAAGTAATTCTTTCATCACGATTTAGGAGGAATGCGTTCTCACCAATGCACGTTAAGCCGTGTTCCAAAAAATGAACGACCTCCAGCGACGAAAATAAGAACAAAGAAGAAATCCAGCCAATCGTTTCTGCCGGGCAGCGGAAGTTAATCCGAACCTTCGATGATTTGGAAGTTGACACAGTTCGGTTCTCTTCACTTCAAATCACCACCCGCTAGTCAGACCACCATCTGTAAGGAAGTCTGCAGACACTATATCTCGGCGGGGCCGGGCTTCGGGGTTTTAAAGGTTTTCACCAGAAACCAGTCAAAAGCCCCAACAAAACATGAGGAAAACGCCTCAAAATCGAGCCTCTAAAACATTGTGAGAGGTAGCTCTAATGAGGTATCATAGGCCTTACAAAAGGGGATCGGCTTCTTATCTCGTCTGATGTTTTAGGTGAACCATGTCATCTTCTCGCCGCGCTCGATACCGTAGTCAGCAAAAGTCTCTTCGTCGTCACCAACTACGGGTTGAAGGACTTGAGAAACGGTATGCACTCAACTCAGCGCCCGCCGCACCGACCATCCTCGGGAGCTATCCCAACAATTCACAAGTAGTCCTAGATTGGGACCAGCCTCATTCTGATGGCTACATACAAGACTACGTAGTTCAGTATCGGGTAACACAAAGTAGTACATGGCAACAATTTAACGATGAAAATCGTTATCGCCCGACGGGTACCATTGTGACCGGCCTACAAAATGGTGTTGGTTACGAATTTCGAGTTGCCGCACGGAACAGTTTTGGCCTCAGTGATTACTCCACGCCAACGGCGGTAGTCACACCACAATCTGAGAATACTTCCTTCCATGCTGATGAGATATTCACAAGCAACGGCTATACCACAGGTCGATATTTACAGGCAGGAGATGTAGACAACGATGGTGATGTCGACATTGTTGCTAGCTTTACTGAGAATCCAGGCTACTGGGACAAAGGTTACCTACTTTTTCGCAACAACGGCAATCAAGAATTTACACATGAACAAATAGGTCAAGAAAATACTGGTTCCTGGGTCTTCTTGCTCGAAGACATGGACAATGATGGTGACATTGATATTGTCAACGGGGGTGAGACCGTTGCTTATTATGCAAATAATGGCAGTGGGGTGTTTGGTGGAATTAGTGCACTGCCTCAGTCCGGTGGATATAGCCATTTGCAATACCTAGCAACCGCTGATTTTAATAGCGACAATTTGTTAGACGTTGTAACAGGGGCTGAATCCTCTACCTT
>CBFIHW010000293.1:0-1788 GCA_965662325.1 uncultured Pirellulales bacterium
ACACTGTTAGCAAGCAAGCGTAGTTGCTGATCTTCTTGCCCGATCGCTTGGGACTCTCTGCGTCATGACCGTTACGACTGTAGCAGGATGAATAGATGGAACGTTCAGACTTGTTTGTAGAATGGACGTGTGGTGCGTTCGTCTATTTTGTTCTCGCTTCTCTTGTGCATCCTAATATTGAATAGTTTCGTGTTGATGGGGATGGGACCGCATAAACGGTATTGGGAGGGCCGTTCTATGCAGGCGTTAATAGAGAGGCCTGTTTTTTGGGTACACAGGTGCTCGATCACGCGTTCTTGCAACCGTACAGTCGTGCGAAACGCGAAGGTGAAAGTGAGGGAAGTTATGGTGATAAAAGAAACACGAACATTTCGGGGGTTACTCAGGACGATCGCTAGCACGGCGGTGTCGGGCATTGGGCATTGGAGTCGGGACGGTCAGGATGGTGCAACTCTTTCTCTTACTTGCCTGGGCGAAGATGGCCGTAAATTGATAGCAGTGAATCAGCTGGATGATGGGCATGTGGAGGTATTTGTTTCCAGCACGCTTGAACCAGCGCAGTACGTCATCGCCCACGCGGCGCTTTCGCGGCTTTTTATTGATCCAGAGATTCTTGGTGAAGGAATTGATCAAGGGTTTTTTTCTAAGTTGGAGCCTCCATTATTGGAAGCCACCCAAATGTTTGAATCAATGGCGCGGTGTCTGGACGGCGTTGAAATTAGTGCACAGGGCATCTCGGAGGGACTCGTTGAGTTGCGACTTAGCGACGAGTACGGCCAATCGCACGTGCTTTTCCTTGTCGCCAACGAATCAGGCCACTTTTGTTATTGTCGAAAAGATATTTTTGACTTAGCACTCGCAATGATTGCTGCTGCCTGTTATCAGACCGGTTTTCATTTGTTTATGTTGTCGAAGAGGACTTCGATACATCGTGTGGAGGCGTTTATTGGGACGCAACAGCAAGAGGAAGTGATCACGTTCGATATCCGCAAGTAAACTGTATTCTCGTGCTTTGGGGGCAGGGTTGGGGTTGAAGCTGCAGCAACTAGGAGTATTCATGCAGTTGCGAGTCGTCGGTTAAATCTTCGGCTGGGTTGGTGTCGGAAGATACAGAGAAGGATTTGTTAACAGCAAGGTTTTTCGTCGTGATCCCAAACGCGGGTGCCCGATGTTGTCGGACGCTGGAGAAGATGTTTTCCCTGATCAAGGAAGAGGTGACGTGTGGTTAATCCTAGTCGCAGAGAAGGTGTGCTTATGCGTTCCTGAGAAGTGTTTCTCATTTGTAATTTTGGTGACTGAAGCAGAGCGTTGGTAGGCGGATAGGCTTCAGGCAGCGAACGTTGCACGTTATGGTATGGAGGAAGTCGTACCTTTGGGCTAGGTAATGCGTTAGAACGTTAGCTTCGCATTGAGCTGGCTCTCTTATTTACACTTGAGATGGATGATCGAGGATTTTTCTGATGAACCCCTGTGAAATTGCAAGAAGCCTCAAACAATTCTGGTCTCCTCGGATCGTTGCTGAGGTGAATGATTCGTTCGTCAAGGTGGCAAAGATCAAAGGGGAATTCCCTTGCCATTCGCACGAAGATGAGGACGAAATGTTTATGGTGCTCGAGGGTCAGATGAGTATCGAGCTGGAAAATCAAACGGTTTCTTTGAAGGCAGGGGAGGTGTTTGTCGTACCGAGAGGGGTGAAGCATCAGCCAGTGGCACATAATGAATGCCTTATTATGCTTTACGAACCAAAGACAACCGAACACACGGGGGGGCTCGTTCATGAAAACGCCC
>CBFIHW010000294.1:0-1778 GCA_965662325.1 uncultured Pirellulales bacterium
GTGTGCACAGACTGAATTGGCGTATTCACCAGCGCCGGTAATGAATCCTCTCAAAGGATTGGTACCATACGTACGACCTGCTTCCGACCGATTCCCTCACAGCATGGAATTCAATTATCTTGCCTTGAGTGACTTAGTTGTGGGTGACAGACAATACAACTGGGAACCACTCGACCATCTACTCGATGATATTGCCAGCCGCCACAAGCAAGCAATTTTTCGCATCTGGATGGAATACCCTGGAAAAGAGAAAGGCATCCCGGAATATCTCGCTAAGCATGGAGTTCAAGTTATTCAATGGACCATTCCAAAGCACGGTCCTTTTCCTGCAGCAGAGGTTCGTACACCTGCTTATTCAAATCCTCACCTCCGAAAAATGCTTACGAGTTTCATTGCAGAGCTCGGCAGGCGATACGACGGCGATGCACGAATTGGATTCATCACTGCGGGGCTTCTAGGCATATGGGGTGAATGGCATACCTATCCCCGTACTGATTTAATGGCTGACAAAAAAGTACAGGGTGAAGTACTGCAAGCGTATACATCTGCTTTTAAAAAGACGCCCGTACTGATTCGGTATCCTGCAGGAAAGGATAATGAGGCATACGCCCGCAATGATAACCAACCAGTCGGATACCACGATGATCTATTTTCCAAGCAAACAATTAAAAAGGGAGCAGACAATGAATTTTCTTGGTTCTTTTTATCCAAAATGCAAAAGGCCAATGCGATGGAAAAATGGAAAAACTATCCAATTGGAGGTGAAATCGCACCAGATGTATGGGGCAGCATCTTCGATGAACACCCTTCTCATCCACAGGCTCAAGATTTTGGCGAGTGTGTTCGACAGACTCACGCCACTTGGTTGCTAGATTCCGGCATGTTCAAGAAATTACAGCCGGCTGATCGTATAAACAGAGCGAAACAACACGTACAAAAAATGGGGTATGAATTCCAAATTACTTCTGTGTCTTTTTCGCAAAGAAACAATCAAGACTTTGTAGAGATTTCATTAAGAAATCATGGCGTCGCGCCCTTTTATCATGACTGGAAAATTGAATTAGGCTGTTTCAGTAACACTGGCGATATTGTAAAGCGAATCAAAACTAATTGGAGTCTTTGTGGAATTCTTCCAAAGAAGGAAATGCTTTGGAGAACTCAGATCGCAAGGTCAAAAGATCGGCTTGCTGTTCGTGTGATCAATCCGTTGCCTGATGGAATCCCACTTACATTTGCAAACGATTCATCTCTGCAACTGGGAGACGGGTGGCTGTTACTTCCGAAAGAATGATGGGGTAATTATCATCAAAGATCACACGTTTGCCGAATCAATGCCGAAGGTCCCAGTCCTTATTCTCAATGGGTTTCTTGGATCAGGAAAAACGACACTTTTAACAAGCTTGCTTGTTCAGTCTCATAAGAGACAGCTTTCTATTGGTGTCGTAGTCAATGACATGAGTGAGTTAGATGTCGATGGGCTGCTTGTCGCCCAGACAGAGTTTTTTGAAAAAAATGATAGAAGTTTTCAGTCGATTTATTCTTGCGTATTGAGCAGCAAAAAAGGGCTCAAGAAACTCAGTGATTCACTGAACCAGATGATGCAAACACGTACTCCAGAACTGCTTATCATTGAGACGTCGGGAAGTTGTCATCCCATGCCCCTCATCGAATTCTTTCGTACGCAGCCACAGTTCAAGCTTACTGGTGTGCTAACGCTGGTCGATAGCGCAATGATTGATCAAGACTACGACTGCGGCAAGCAACTTGTTCCTACCATG
>CBFIHW010000295.1:0-1776 GCA_965662325.1 uncultured Pirellulales bacterium
ACCAAGGCAGGTAAAGCGAAGATCAAGAATTGAAAGCGAATAAACGAAGTGTTGAAACCGGCTCAACATTCCAAATTGGTCAAAGAATGTGGTGTTATCTTTCGGGTAAGTCATTTAAAACGACAATGCGACTAACAGTGAATTCCAGAAACTGATCACTGTCATTCCGAAAGCAACCAACAACAAGAGTGAATCGGAGCATTTTCTCCAGAACACTACGATTGCCAGCAGCACCGCGGCCTTCACGGAAAACATTCCACCTGGCAATTCTCGCATGGCGAATACCATGATTGGGTTTGCTTCTGCTATGCCTTCAAGTCTCAGCAGGTGCGTCGTAAGCAGTGCATCAGTAAAAGTTGAGAGTGCAAAGATTGCAAAAGCGATCCATTTTGTGCGGCTTCTCAGTTGCTGAAATTCACGTTGGTTGCCAGGCAAGATAGTCGCTGCATCACCGGTGCTCTCCAGTGCAGCCTGTAGGTCATCAGTCACTAGCTTATTCCGTTCGCGTAGCAGTTGTAAATTGTCTCCTCTGAATCCTACCGAGGTTTCAAGTTTTAAGTCTAGGCTCTTTGCCATAAATGGCGGAAATCCTTCATCCATAATTGCACTTTGGAGAGACCTAAGGCCCACTGCGTTGAGACTGTTTCGCATTAGCAATAAGCTTGCGTGCTGGTCGTTTGAATTCTCTTTAGACTTTGTACTGTCTACAGTTACTTCTCAAATATTGGCATGCAGTTTTGGTTTGCCTTTACGAAACATCTTTCAAGCCAGTGTTTGAAGGACACACTAAGAAGTAAAAAGCCAGTTGGCGATCGTGCTTTTTTCTGGGGTCAGGCAGCGCGCCGCACGGGGCATCTTAGGTTTCTTTCCTGAGCATCGGGTAGCGTGGATGTTTTGTCCGGATCCGTTCACCGGAAGTGGGTGCTGTGATTATTGCTAATCAAATCTACAAACTGTTTTCGCGTTGCTTTGCCGAGATCGCGGCGCCCATGGATCGATAATGCGGATGCCGAGTCATACAGGCCAAAAAAGACCGACAGGAACGATCCTGCAGAGCAAGATTCGCTACAAAATCGGACTGATCGGTAAGTTGCACGTCAATGCTGTATCCTAGACGCAGGTTTGGTACTTGCGGTGAATTCTGTGTGACTGTGCACCAGTGAGCCATAGGAAAACGAAGCTAGTCTTTTAGGCAGGCTTTCGGTCAGGTGGTATGCCTGTTTTGGGGGGCTTGCTGGTGGGATGCTTCCCTTGCTTTTGCTAAAAAGATAAATCGAGGTTTTAGGTGCGAGTAATCGAAGTTTTCTTTCCTGTCGTGGTTGTTTTGGTTTTGGCATGGACCGGGACATTTAACGTTTGTGTCGCCGAAGAGCGACGTGTTGAAACACCTGGTGAGTTGCAGGCCGTTTGCAAAGAAGCTAATCCTGGTGATCTGATCGTGCTTGGAGGAGAAACTTGGCTGGATGTACGTCTGAAAATTCGCTTGGCGGGTTCCGCGGAGAAGCCAGTCACCATTCGTTCAGAAGCGACTTGGAGCGGTGACTCGTCGTTTGAGATGATTGGCAAGCACGTCGTGCTAGACGGGTTTGTGTTTAAAGATGGTGGGCTCTCGTCGGGACATGTACTGAGGATCCGTGGATCGCATTGTCGTGTGACTCGTTGTGTGATTGAGAATTACAATCCGGAAGAACGTTCCACACGGTATCAGTGGTTGAGTTTGTTGGGGCATCATCATCGGGTTGATCATTGTCGATTTTCGGGACAGAACCACTCGGG
>CBFIHW010000296.1:0-1773 GCA_965662325.1 uncultured Pirellulales bacterium
CCGGTGTATCACCAACAACAGCTGCAATAGCACGCGCTTCTGCACTATCCATGGGTCCAGTACTGAGACCATGGGCATTGACGTGACCAAGCGTCTTGGTATCAAGGCCAGCCTGCTTCAGCACAGTTCGTAATGCCATTTCAACGCCACGGCCAGTTGGCAGGGCCTCTTGCTTTCGCGGTTCACAGCATGCAGCTGTCGCAAGAATTCGACTACGAATCTGCGCACCACGCTTCTCAGCGTGTTCTCTGGATTCGAGAACAAGAACAGCAGCACCCTCTCCATTGACAAGCCCATCTCGATGCAGGTCAAAGGGCCGGCATGCTGATTCAAAGTCATCGTCCCGCTTTGAGAGTGACGCATTCCCTCGGGCAACCAGTGCTGTTGGGTGTAATCGACTCCCAGTACCACCGGCTAGCATGATGTCAGCCCAGCCTCGCTGTATAACGGTCGCAGCTTCCGAGACGGCCAGCAGACTTGAAACATCACCCAGAACGATTGTGTTATTTGGACCGCGAGCATCCTGTGCAATTGCAATATGCGACGCTGTCATGTTCGGCAGGTGCTTGAGTAGCCAGAGTGGCTGTAATTCTTCTTGTATCGCGTCAGACCATTGATCATAAGAAAATGTACCAGCTGCAGTTTTAGCGCGGCGATAGGTCGTTTCAAGATCATCGAGATCCGCGTAGATCATGTCATTCCCAAAGACAACTCCAAACCGCTCTGGATCAAGGCGTTCACTAGCTATGCCAGCATCGACCATCGCAAGGTCTGCTGCTGCAAAACCAAATTGAATATCCCGGCTCATGACCTTTAAACTTTTTCGAGGCCGCACGTAGAGCTTGGGATCGAAACTGGGAACCTGTCCACCAAAACGAACGGTAAGCCCGTGTGTGTCAAAAAGGTCGATAGGCCGAATTCCGTTCTCGCCTTCAAGGAGCGCATGCCAGAAAGTATCAGCGCCAATTCCTATGGGGCTGATGACTCCGACACCAGTAATGACAACATCCGATTGATTCTGCATTGTTTGACTAGCACTAGGTTATCGGATGACGACAAAAAAGAACTCAAGTCGACTCGTAATAGCCTGCATAAATAGTCGTGAAGGGAGTTATTGCCGGGGGTGGGTGGCCCTCCAGGTAGCCGGTCGAACGGGAGCGGCCGCTTCCCATAGGCCAATCCGGGCTTTTTTTGCGCCCTTCTCTGCTGCCACAAGATCAGCGGGTGGCGAATAGCGATCAAAGACCCAAGCGAGTCCTTCCGCAACAAGTTCCCGGTTTATATTCCTGTCATCCACCCAGAGAGTCGCGAGAAGACGATCATATTGATCACGACCGTTTGGAGTCATGCGAAATGGCGTTTTGTTTAACTTTTGAGCGAGTGACTGTTGGGCTGCTTGTCCATAAGGCTGCCGGTACTCTGGAGCATCAATATTTGCGAGTCGAAATTTTTCGACATGACCGCTTTGATTCACAGCTGTTACGGTGTCGCCGTCATGAACTTTTCGAACGGTCCATGTTGTCCTGGAGAGAGATTGTGTATCGTGCTGACGACGACACTCACCAATCGTCAAGATGGGGACAAGAAGAGCAAGTGCACCGAGTAGTTTGTAGAGCTTGGAATACATTTGCCTTTGACGCAGAGAAAACTTTGATAGAAAATATGCAGTTCTATCTAGCATACCGTCAAACCAAGGTATTCCGTGCTCTTCTACTCACTATGAAGATAGTGGTGTGACCAGAAACTTTTTACGAAGGACGTCCACCGGGTGGG
>CBFIHW010000297.1:0-1763 GCA_965662325.1 uncultured Pirellulales bacterium
GAGCAGGCAAAAAGAGATCACACGGACCTCATTACCATTGGCCGAACACCGAATGATAAACTCAGTCGATGGTTACTTGGTAGCACCTCAGAGGCTGTTCTCTCTCATGCATCAGCCAGCGTGCTTGTAGTTCCTGTTGAGAAATAAGCCGTCACAGAAAAGGCCTAAAACCAACGTGGAGGCGTTCTCTATTTGCTCACCATCTCAATATTGAATGTCCCGCCGCCTGATGGTGCCGTATAAGTAAGAGTTGACTTGCCTGTCTGATATGCCTCAGGAATCTTTACCTTTTCCAATTCTGGTGGACCTGAATAAGGACCTGGTTCATCAGCAAATGGAACTTCTACTGAAACTGTATATGTGCCGGGATTAAGGCCTATCTCACCTGGAGCGCCGTAAATAAAATACCGGCTCTTTACATCAACACCACCTTGGCCAACTGGCTTACCGGATTCTTGTGGTGTGAATTTTATTGTTAAGCCTGATGGTAATGGCTCCCCATCCAGCGTGACCATTCCAGAAACCTCGGTACGGTCATGGCCTTTTGAACCACAGCCAATGACAAACAACAAGGAAAAAGAAAAGACCGCTGTGAGCAATGTTCTTGGTAATCGGGCATTCATAAAAATATGCGCTTCTTTTGTTGAAGTTGAATATTGAGAGTTTTTTATTGAGGCACATCGGCGAGACCACCCGTGTGATCCCGCCGATGTTAATACGATCAGGAAATCTAAGGCATCAATCGAACGAGGCTACGGCAGGTCAACAACATTGCCGTCGTTCACCTGCATCAGATTTTCCCATGTCGCTGAAGCCAGATTAAAATTCAAAAAAGTTGTTGAACCATCAATCATGGCAACTGATGCTCCAGATGGGTGCTCTGAGCCAAGTCCATTGTTCGGGATGACCGTACGAAAACTGATTGCGGGCTTGTTAATAACAGGAGTATTGCCTGGCCAACCTCTCGCTGTCGCGAGTGTAGGGGGGCCACTTGCCCACGCAACACCATAAGCACTTTCTACCAGCAAAATAGATGTAGACGTTCCGTCGGTGATGTCTTTAAAGCCTTGACGTTCCTTCCAGCCGAATGCACCTTCGCCATCAGATGCATCAAAACTGTTGCCTCTGCCATAACCAAAATTCCCACGGTAACAAATAAGGCCTGTTTGAGAAGTTGCTTCTGGCGGTGCACCGTCAGCCGTCGCTTTGAGACAATTGTTGTTGTCGTAGTGAGTTACTCCAGCAACTGGTGTTCCGCCTATTTTCGATGTTCCTGTGTAAGTGGGACAATAAAAAGCATTGATTCGAACATCACTATGCAGATTAGTCATCGGACCCGTTGTGCCCTGAAAATCATTCCACGTGTTGGGATTCGGTCCCACAAAATTATTGGTAGCTGCTACCCAAGCATCGTACAGCACAGACTGCTCTAAAAAGGGAAGGCACTGAACAGTCCAACCAACATTGCTTTGCCAAAGCATATTGTTAAGCCCGTTTCCATTCGATGGGTCAGTCGGTTTTCTCCACCACATATTCCCACCCTTTCCATCACTGTGGTAGGCAGCGTACGGCAATTTGTTGTCGCCTTTACTTGCATTCGCATCCGCATAGTTCTGCACACTTAATGCGATTTGCTTCATATTATTTGAGCACGAAGAGCGGCGAGCAGCTTCACGAGCCTGCTGCACTGCAGGCAAAAGAAGACCGACAAGAACGCCAATAATGGCGATCACAACCAGCAACTCGATTAGCGTAAAGCCAGA
>CBFIHW010000298.1:0-1713 GCA_965662325.1 uncultured Pirellulales bacterium
CGTGAACGACCAAATCGTTGCTTTGGAAGGATCTTTGGCATACGACAGCTGGGTAACCATTGGTGCTACAAATAGCACAAACAACAACCTTTGGACTGTTGGTGTTGATTACAACAACTTCTTGGGAGGTTCTGAACTCACTGTTACAGATGGTGCTTGGTTCGTAGTTCCTACTGACGTTCAGGCTGCAACTGAAGCTGGTAACCGCGTTTTGCTCATGCAATTGACAACTGACGGTACTGCTACTGGTATTTTGAACCTCCAGGGTTGGGATGCTGAAGGAGCTGCATGGCGCGCTTACGACTTGACGTTCACTTCAACAGACGCTCAAGTATTCGGTTGCACTGACGCAAACGCTGCTAACTACAACGTTGACGCCACTTACAACGACGGTTCTTGCTTCGGTCAGAACAACGGTGACAGCCATGGCTTGTCTAACATCGACAACACGACTGAGTGGAACATCTTCCCGAACCCTGTATTCGAGAGCACATTCAGCGTGAAGTTTGATCGTGAGTTGAACTTGGGCGGTGAGAACATCATCCTCGAAGTCACTGATATGTCTGGAAAGGCTGTGATTTCTCAGGAAGTTGCTCAAGAAAATATTGTCGGTGGTAACCGCATTGTTGTGAAGCACGACTTGGCTGCTGGTAACTACACAGTTTCTGTAGTTCACGCCAACTTCACAGACGCACAAAACATTGTTGTAGCGAAGTAATCTTCCTACTTTATCGATTTGAAAGGGACCCTTTGGGGTCCCTTTTTTGTTTCCGTATGTTTGATGAAAATTCGTTAGATGCGCTATTGGAGTATTCTTTTCGCTTTGCTCATCGTGGGCTGCAACCAGGATTCAACCCACCGTTCCGAACTTAAGCTGAATGCCTCTCCCGTTGTTGGTGACGTCGGCATGCGCAGCGCTAAGGTTTGGTGTCAAATTGCTTCGGGCAACCAAATGGAGAAGCCATCCGTCTTCCTTCTCGATTCGGCAGGCCAGAGCTTGGTCGCCACGCCCATGACCTCAGCACAACTTGGTGATTGCTACCAGCTTGAGTTGTCCGACCTTTCACCGGGTACACGGTACCGATATTTCATAGGCGACGAACATGGGAAGCCCTTAAGCGAGATACTCACCATCCGAACCCAACCGCTTTGGCAATACCGCACCGATCCGCCAGAATTGAATTTCTTGCTTGGAAGTTGCACGTACATCAACGAACTGGAATACGACCGACCGGGCGAACCTTATGGGGGCGGGTATGGGATCTTTAATACCATGGCCCAAGAAGAATTTGACGCCATGCTATGGCTCGGTGATAACGTTTACCTGCGCGAGGCGGATGTTGGAAGCTTGTCCGGTTTTGTTCATCGGTACACTCATACGCGGTCCTTGCCAGAAATGCAGACGTTGCTGTCCAAAGGTTCGCATTATGCCATCTGGGACGACCATGATTTTGGACCAAACGATTGCGATGGTTCTTGGATCCATTCGGATTGGTCGCGGGCGGCATTCGAGGCGTTCTGGCCCAACCCAGATTCGGGCATCCCAGCAGCTACAGAATTGAACACCACTCATTTTCTGTACGGTGACGTGGAGTTTTTCTTGTTGGACAACCGATCCCACCGCGTAAACCACGACATGGGTCCAGAAAAGCGTCAAGTCCTGGGAGAGGCCCAGCGAAACTGGTTGCTGAACGCTTTGCGGAACAGCCGTGC
>CBFIHW010000299.1:0-1712 GCA_965662325.1 uncultured Pirellulales bacterium
GGCCTTGGAGATGACAGTGGTATAACGCTGCAGGCTCTCGAAGCACACTATCTTGCCGGTGGGCGGGTGCCTCTGATTGTGCAGGCGCTTATTGCTGCTTCGAAGGCCAAGATTAGTGAACTCAATTTTAAACTCGCCACCGCTATTGATCTTGCTGGCCGAAACGTTCGTGAAGCGGTCCAAACCAGTGTCTACCCAAAAGTGATTGACTGCCCAGGAACGAAGAGTGGACGAAAAACTCTTGATGCCATAGCGAAAGACGGAATTCAGCTCAAGGTTCGAGCACGAGTAACCGTGCGAACCAATCTGAATCAATTGATCGGTGGAGCCACAGAAGATACGATTATCGCCCGCGTTGGAGAGGGTATTGTCTCGGCTATCGGTTCATCTGAAACACATAGTAATGTTCTTGAGAATCCTGATGTTATTTCCAAAACAGTACTGAGTCGTCGACTCGATTCAAATACGGCATTTGAAATTGTTTCTATTGATATTGCGGACATTGATGTAGGAGTGAATGTTGGTGCTCGTCTCCAGGCGGATCAGGCTGAAGCCGATACTCGTGTCGCTCGAGCCAAAGCCGAGGGTCGCCGCGCAATGGCAGTTGCGAGTGAGCAAGAAATGATTGCAGGTGTTGAAGAAAGCCGGGCCGCTCTCGTCGAAGCTGAAGAGGAAGTGCCTAAGGCAACATCAGATGCGTTGGCTAGCGGCAAACTAGGGATTCTTGATTACTACAAACTCAAGAATCTACAGGCTGATACGGAAATGAGACGGTCTATTGCGGCAACACCTTCGCCGGTTGCATCGCCCGCCTAATGCGTATGGCACAGAAATCGAGTGGTCACGTGTGATCATCGTAGAGTAGGGAAGGAGAGAGCATATGTTTCTTCACGCACAGTTCGATCCACTTTTTGCAGCGGGCTTTGACTGGTTGGAAGCCGTCTTGCCGCTTCTTTTTGTTCTTATCTGGGTCATTTCTCAGGTGGTTGCCTTCTTTCGTCGAGTAGGTGGTGGTCCGCAAGCCCGTGTTGATGATGATGGAAAAGAAACAGAACCCGATATGCTCCTTGAGCAACGTTTTAGAGAAAGGCAATGCAGAGGCTGCGGGGCATCGTTTGTAGCCCCAGCTCTCGCAATCATTGAGTGTCCGGAATGTGGTCGTTTAACACCACCTGAGATTGATGGAGACGACATCCCAGAACAGAATGAAGGAGTTGATTCAGTTGATCCAGTAGAAGCAGAGATTAGTGCTTTTCTGAATCGATATATACAAACAAAGCAACCGTCACCAGTTCCTGTTGAAGGGAGTGAAGAAAAGACTATTGCGCTGCCAATATCTGACGAGGTTGGTCGATCAAAACGGGCCACTTCTCGTACGATGGTGGAACAGAAAGAGCTCATGCAATCTCCATCTCAGGACCAGGGTGAAATAAGTCGTCACATCCATGCGGTATTCGATCAAGGTCTCAACCATCTCCCAGACGGTGTTGTTGAGAGTCCATGGGCCGATCTTCAAGACAACACGAACAGAATGACGGACACAAGCGATCAGGAAAAGAAAGAGGAAGTCCCCGATTTCAGACTCGCTGCAATGCTGAAAGACCCTGCCACGAGAAAACAATTATTCATCTTAAAGGAAGTTCTTGATCGCCCAAAAAATCTCTGGGAGTAAGACGCGTTGGTGGTGATGTGGTCATGGTTCCTTTCGATCA
>CBFIHW010000300.1:0-1701 GCA_965662325.1 uncultured Pirellulales bacterium
TGAAAACTTCACACCGGTGTGCTACGGCAATTAACTGCTCGCCCACCGTCAAACCTGAGGCATCTCGTACCATGCTGTTTCGTCGGTATTGCATCTGCAAACTGCCCACCCGCACCATCATGAATTCGTCAAGATTCGAACTGCTGATGGCCAGAAATTTTGCTCTTTCAAGAAGAGGTAATGACGGATCAGCAGCTTGGTCGAGTACGCGTTCGTTGAATTCGAGCCAACTCAGTTCCCGATTGATGAATCGATCTGCAGGCAACTCTTCAAAATTCTCGGAGGTTTGCTTCTGGCTCGCTGCTTGCTTTGACTTCACCGGACAATCCGTTTAGGGAGAGAGGGTCTCAAAAGAATGTAGTTCGTCAACTATCATCGGCATATAGGAATGGTTGTGTTGCGATCGGTGCAACTTTGATCCTTCCTACAATGAGCTTGTCCACACAGAATACCCGACAATGTGTATTTCCGTTAAGATCCGGCAATCGTACCGAATTTGTTTCCGAGATTTTTCTATGATGTTTTTCAAATATTTGGTTGGTTTTGTTTTCGTGGTTGGATCTTTCGTGAGCTTGACTTCCAACCTGATGGCCGGGGAAGAGGATGAGCGAAAGGTTCGACAGACCGCGGCAGAAGCAGACCCTGCAAGAACAGCCATTGCCAAATTCAAGGTGGATTTCAGGGTCGCCCTCAAGGCACCTGCAAAGACAAAGCAATTGCGTGTTTGGGTACCGCTGTCACCCTCGACCAAAAATCAGATGGTGTGGGATCGAAAGTTCCATACTTTTCCGCGAGAACATCAACCGCAATTCACACGTGAGCCTACTTTTGGCAACGAGTTTGCCTATTTTGAAATCGATTCGCCCGATGGTCCGTTGGAAATACGTCACACATTCACCGCTGAGATCGCGCAACTCGATTGGGGCGTTGACTATTCGAAAGTTGCCAACACAGCCTCGTGGCCGAAGTCATTCGATTTGTTTCAGACTCCCGATGTGCGTTCCGAGCGCGCGAAGAACTACACCGAGATTGTGGAGCAGATTCAGTCCGTTTCCGACGCCAAGTCGAAGCAATTCATGAAGGCAATCGAATGGGTGGACGAGAATTTGACTTATGACTCTACGAATGCTTCGCTGACCGCAGATCCGGCTCACGGTTTAATCCACCGACGAGGACACTGTAGCGATTATCACGGACTATGTGGTACGTTTGCTCGCGAGATTGGTTATCCATCTCGAGTGCTTTACGGACTTCAGATGTTCGATAAAGGATCACCCTCACACTGTAAACTTGAGGTTTTCATGCCACCCTATGGTTGGGTCACATATGATCTCAGTGAAACGCAGAAACTTGCAATCAAGTTAAGCAAGGACGACAAATTGTTACCCGAACAACGCAAGAAAAATGCCGACTTCATTCGCCAACGTACCTTAAATGGGTTTCGGGAAAACACTTGGCTGCTGGTCACCCGTGGCGAGAATTACCCACTCATGCCCGCCGCATCAAGTGCGGTTTCGATTATTCGCACAATCTACGCTGAGGCCGATGGAATACCATTGAAGGAAGGTGCTGCCGCACAAGAGGGAACTTGGTTGACCATGCAACGTGTGCATGAATTAGGGGATAACAGTCGTCGTTTTACTGCCCTAAAGAATCAGTAGTAACGAGCAACTGAGTAATAAGTAATAACTCGAAGAACGG
>CBFIHW010000301.1:0-1695 GCA_965662325.1 uncultured Pirellulales bacterium
CATATCCATCTCTTCAACCATGGCTGCATAAACGATATCTCGATTGACACTTGATTTTTCGTCATCAATCTTCTCAACATCCCGTTCCTCTTGGATCCACCGTTTTTTATTACGAGCAATCGCTTCCTCAGTGGCCATGTGCGGGATGTGTGCGGCATAGTGTGAAACCATCAGGAAGAACGGTTGCTTCCCGGCATACTGATTAACAAAAGCCACGGAGTCTTTTCTGAGGGAATGCAACCGCTTTGGATTGTCTGTCGCGAATGGGGTTTTTTTCTTTACGTCCCAATAGGATCCATGCCCATTTCCATTTCCACCAGGCTCCCCAGGCACCTCGTCGGTGACGTCATAGCCAGCTTCATCAAATCGGCCCATCGTACTGCAGCCTTTTCCAAACATGGCCGTGACATAGTTCTGCCCGGACGCCTTCAGCATTTCGGCAATGGTCACCTCATCGTCATAGCCATTTGGCCTTTGAACGGACGAGAGAACATCAAACACGTTCCGGTAATGCATCCTCGCAGAAGACTTGCCGAATTGAATGCTAAGGCGTGAGCCCGTACACGTGGGAGTCGGAGCATAAGCAGTGGAATAGCGTGTTCCGATAGCGGCAAGACGATCCAGCCCCGGCGTTCTGATAAAACTGTGCCGAGTGGTAGGGTCAGCATCCATCATCTGGACCGAGGTGTCGGCGTACCCCAAGTCATCTGCATAAATCAGTATGAAATTTGGCGCCCCTGCTCTTGCTTGCCTGCTAAGGAAGGCACAACTGATCAAAACCAACAAGTGAAGACATTTCATACCTGACCTCTTGAATCTCCAGCTTGGACGCCTCTTCGGTATCATCATATCGCTATTTTCAAAACAAGTTGTAAAAACGTTCTTTCACCGCTTCGATTCCCTCAAAAGAGTCGAAGCGATGATTCTTGTTGCCGGTTGCGAACACGTACCAGACGCCTTGCTCCACCGCATGCAACAACTGCATACGTGATGGAAAATCTGGTTAAGATACTGACTTGTGTTCAGATGAAGCAAATCGCCAACATTTTACCCTTACCATCAAGCAATGAAACTTTTCGCGCAGCGGTTTCTGAAGAATTGGCTCCCCTTGGTCGTCATAACCGCCCTGTGTGTTCCTCATGCCGCAGGTTCGTATTACCACGCCAACGTCAAGGAAGGCGCAGAATGTTTCATCTTTGATGTGCGTTTTCCATTCATGCCCAAGGGCACCTATTTCTCATTCTGGAACGGAAGATTCTTTCCGGTAGGTGGATCTTTTTATGGCGGCGTGTTCACACGTGGCCCAGGCAAAACAGGACCAGAAAACCAGAGCCATGGGACTCCTTGGACCTACTGGGGTGACGAATCCTACCAAGGCGATCGTCCTCGCCCGATTTATTCAGGTCAATACACCAATGCGACGGGTGCCGGCGGTGAGGGTTCAGCTGCGGCAGTTGGAGGAGAAAAACCATTCCTGCGACGCGGGGTCTGGTTCACCATGTGCAAACGGGTCTGGCGACCGGCCGACAGGAATGCCCCCTACAGCTACGAAGGCTGGTGGATCAAGGACCAACAAACCGGCAAATGGCACCTGAGTGCGGTCATGCGCATACCCGCGCCCGTGACGGGCTACACAGGCTGGTCAACGTTTGTCGAAGAACTTGCGAAAGACGCTGACCGAACCATCGACATTCG
>CBFIHW010000302.1:0-1685 GCA_965662325.1 uncultured Pirellulales bacterium
GAGAAAATTTCATCGGAATTGGATCAGGCCAATAGCGAACTCAAACAATTGCGTGAAGCGAACGAGGATTTGACGCGACGCCTTACCGAGGTGAAGCAGGAACGTGATCAATCTCGTCTGGAGGTTGAATCAAGGCCCAGCCAGGAAGAAGTCGAATCACTTCGAATTCAGCTCGATGCTGCCAATGAGCGTATTGGGACTATGCAGCTTGATCATCAGCAAACTCTGGTCATGCTGGAAGCAGCTGAACAGCAAAATGAATATCGGCAATCATCAAATGAACCGAATGCAAATCAAGCTGACGCGGTTTGGGAAGCGGTCGGTAACGTAGAATCCGGTAATGAGGCACGCGATTCTGTTCAAGGAACCATCGAGCAGAAATTGGGCTGTCAGACGGTCGGCGTCAGTGTGCCAAACGATGGGATCGAATTAACCCAAGACGTTACGCCTGATGCTGAAAATCCAGAACTTGGGGACTCCTGTGTGGGCAACTCCAGGCGAACTATACAAGATGCTGATTCACTACAAATGCAGCTTGGGACTGAGGTAGGGCACGACCGTGAATCGTTTGACGACTACCCGATGATCGGTGACGCACTGACAAGTGAGTTGAGTCAGGATTTGGCGGCTGAGGATACTTTTCCTGCAAAGTCATCAACCGACCAGCCAGGTGCATTGAATGGATCTTCCTGTCAGATCGATACTGGTGATCAGAAAGATGACCTAAGTGATACTGACTGCATGCCGCCGAAGTCTGAAAATTGGGTGCCAGAGGCTGCTGCGGGCGATGAAAGGTTGAACGATCATGCTGAGACTGGCGATGAGCTGAACTCAGTGGTCAAAGAGGCTTCCGCTGGGTTTTGTAACATCGGTCGGGAAGTTGATGAGTTTGAGAAAGAACTTGCACCCTGCCAGAGCAGACAAGAGAGCATAGAAGAGGAGATTGATCAGAGCACAGATCAGGACATGGACTCGAATGACGGGACTGCCGTTGCTGCTGCGGGTGAGGCAGCCGATGACTTGTCCTCCAGTAATGACTTCTCAAGCGACAAGGCGGTAGCAGACTCTGAATTAATGGACAGTGATGAACAATGTGGTACGGTCGAAGCTTACATAAATCGATTGCTAAAGCGTGTCCGCGGCGATGCCGAGGGAAAAAGCAGCGACGACGATACTTCCGCTGACGCCAAGGCCTCGCAGGAACAGAGGCTTGAACCACTCGATTCCAATGCTTCTGTTGTACCAACGCTACTTGTTCCTGAAGGAGACGCAGATCTCGACGCTATGCATGAGTTGGCTAATGTGTCGGCACGTGTTGCCAGCAAACGCAGAACACCGCTGCGAGCTCGCAATATCCAATTCAAGGGAATGATTCGCTTGGTGTACGCTTTGGGAGCCATTGGGTGTGGTGCTGTTTGCTTTGTGTTGTTTACAGGAATCCCCACCTATGTGATTTCGGTCATGGCTGGCCTTGTAGCGGCCATTTACGTTCGCGAAGCCATGCAACTGTTTCAGGAAGCGAACTATCAATGCAGTGCAGTAGTGGGTGGGCTGCAGGATGAAGGAAATGTCGCAGCATACAACGACGAATCTGGTGACGTTTGAGTACCGTCCCATGAAAATGAGTTGCTTCAGGTAGGTGTTCATCACGTCATCTTTTGTATCGATCTTTTTGCCGCTGTATG
>CBFIHW010000303.1:0-1677 GCA_965662325.1 uncultured Pirellulales bacterium
ACGAAAGAGTGCATCACGGTCAAGGAAAATCGCTGAGAGACCTAGTACTGCACCATCTTTCTGGCCGAGTTTGTGAACCGATTCTTTAACAATCGTCACATAGCGATCGGATTCAGTTGGCTGTGGTGGCCGGAATGTAAGTGCTTCAAACAGATAGTTGACGGCCTTTCTCAGGCTATCGTCTGGTGCAGAAGGTGTGTCTATCGCTGCGATGACTGGTGTTAATGGTCGGACAGTCTTCGTGCTGTAGACCAGGCTCGATGGTAGCCCGCGATTGTCACCTGGCACATACTTTTTGAAGTAGGCTGCTGGGTCATCGGTAATCTGCTGAGGTGCAGCTATGCTCAGAGGTCCATAAGCCATGTACCGCAAGATATCACTCGCCGTACTCAACAGTTGTGTAGCTTCTGCACTGTTTACAGAGTACAGGTCAGGATAATTTTCAAACCCATGCTCTCGTGCCGATGACAACACGGAAGGAATGCTTTTGACAGCCGTCGCGTAGGCAACCGTGCCACCTTGCCATTGAATAATGCGGTCTGTGCCAAAGTAAAGCTTGAGTTCACCACCATGGTTGATTGGTACCTCGTCGCCATGTGTACGAAGGCCTGGTTTGCTTGGATCGTAAGCAGGCTCCGTGTTGATAAGTTCATTAAGCCGGGTGATATGCTCTTGTGGAGTCACGCGCCAGAGTCGTGCTGGTGAAAATGTTGGTTCGATTTTCAAATCTTCAGGGAGTGTGCCAAATAAGAGATCATGGGGAACAAAGTTTCCTTTTGTTGGGTCACGATGAGCTCGAAAGCCACCGCTGTCCGTCATAGTTGCGTCGAGGTTGTGCACAACCCAGTCCCTGAATTGAAGGCGGTCTGATACTGGCGGTTGCTCGGCTTCTTCAGGTGGCATCTCCTGAAGTGAAACCTGTGCCCAGATAGACCTCCACGTTGTTGCATTTGCTTCATTCGTGGCACCAAGAGTATCGAGCGACAGGCCGGCTTCAGGTTCACTGCCGCTGTGGCAATCGAGGCAATACTCGTTCAAAAACGGCTCAGCGAATGACTCAAAATCTTCGGGCACAGCACTGCCGGGAACGTACCGATCGGATGCAAAACATGGCAGCATGAAAATTATGCATAGCGACGAAACGCAAAAGCGAATGGCATGTTGCAACTGATTCTTGTTGGATGACGAACAAGTCAGCTTTGCTCTCCGGATCGTCATGCCAAGATATCTCCGAGAACACCGTTGCCGGTATCAAAAGTTTTGGCAAGGCTGTCGGACATGTTGAAACGTTCGCACTGGCCACCTGCCGTTTGTAAGAGCGTTGTGTAAAGCGAGTTGATCGGTCGCTTTCCTTCAATCTGTGTAAAGCAGCCTGTCTTGAACGCACCGTCAAAGTTACCAAGGAGCATCACAGGCCAGTTTGCACCACTTGTATGTTGTTTGTCTGCGTTATTGCTGGTGTAGACAATAAGGGTGTGGTCCATCATTGAGCCGCTTCCCTCTGGAATCGCGTCAAGCGTTTCCATGATTTTGACAAGCATCCGTGAATTGTACTGGCGAATTTTGATCCAGATTGGATTGTCCGGCTGGTCCATGTGACCAAGGTTGTGTCCCTGTTCCTCAACACCTAAACCTTTCCAGGCACCAAAGATTTCGCCACGACCGGAGCCAATGGTC
>CBFIHW010000304.1:0-1674 GCA_965662325.1 uncultured Pirellulales bacterium
TACTGCAGTCAAAGCGTTTGAGGTCGGTGATGCATCAACAACTGTAGAATTCGAAACCTGGTTGCCGAAAGGGCATATGCTCGAAATCAGGCCTCAAGATAGCACCATCAAAAAAGCCCGTTTTCGTGGCGGTCAGGTTGGCACTGGTGAAGGAGAGCCACAAAAAGTACCAGGCATTGGTATCGATGGAATAGTAATGAATCAGGTCCATCGGTATTCAGTAAGAGATGTGCAGCAACGATTATTTGGCTCGGTGAAACTCGAGGAAAAGTCACGTAACAAATTCGAGCCGCTACCAAAAAAAACTCGGAAGGTCCTTGCCGAGTTGATTCATTCGTTTGCGAAGCGAGCCTTTCGGCGAAATGTAGAACAAGAAAACAGTATCAATGCGGTAAGCCTTGCCTCAAACATGCTCTCCGAAGGTCGATCCTTCGTTGAGTCACTGCGAGCAGGGTATCGCACAATTCTTTGTAGTCCGGAATTTTTATATCTCAAAGAGGACCCAGGTGTACTCAATGACTATCAGATTGCCAGCCGTCTGAGCTACTTCCTGACTGGATGTCCGCCCGATGACACACTTCAAGCACTTGCTGCAACAAACCAGTTGAGGGATGCACGTGTGCGTCGGCGTCAAGTGGATCGTCTGCTGGGTATAGGTAATGAACGTGTCGCATCGTACGCAGGTCGCGAGAACCTATCAAGGCAGTTTGTCAAAGACTTTTCAGCAGAATGGCTTGACCTTGATCAGATGGATTTTACTCAGCCGGATCGAAAACTATATAGGAACTACGATCCTATTGTTCGAATGGCGATGCTTGATGAAACACATGAATTTCTTGTTGACATGGTCTTGAAAGATCATCCAGTCAAAAATCTTGTAGCAGCCGACTACACCTATTTGAATAGCCGACTCTGCCGATACTACAAGCTTGAACAAGACGTCGGCCAAGGTATGCAAAAAGTCGATGTCTCAGAAGTTTCTCATAGGGGTGGCTTGCTGACTCAGGGGGCAATCCTGAAGGTTACAGCCAACGGCAGTACAACGTCACCAGTTGTCCGAGGTGCGTGGGTAGCCGAGCGGATCTTAGGCATGAAGATACCACCTCCGCCTGAGGGTGTGCCTGCTATCGAACCTGATATTCGCGGAGCGGAGACTGTACGGGAACAACTTGCAAAGCATAGTAATCATGAATCATGCGCAAGCTGTCATCGCCAGATGGATCCTTTCGGCTTTGCATTGGAGTCATTCGACCCAGCTGGTCAATGGAGAAGCCATTATTTAGCAGTGAAAAAAGGAAGAGCCAAATTAGGTGCAGAAGTTGATTCCGGTGGTCAGTTACCAGACGGACAACATTTTGCGAATATCAATGAACTCAAACGGGTTCTCGGCTCTCGCCCTGAAAAGATCGCTCGAGGGCTGGCGTCGCATCTCATTGTGTACGGAACAGGCGGCGAACTGTCTTTTTCAGACCGCCAGGCAATCGACCAGATTGTTACAAACGCTCAGGAAACCGAGTACGGATTTCGATCACTCCTGAAATCTGTCGTCACGAGCCCGCTTTTTGTTGAAAAATAGGGGTGAAGGTCGTTTTGAGTGGTGAGTGGCATAACATGTCACAGGTAGACGACATGGTGGCATACAGGGTGTTCAGCCGGAAAAGGTGTGTGTCCCCA
>CBFIHW010000305.1:0-1668 GCA_965662325.1 uncultured Pirellulales bacterium
TGAGGAGCGGATTCCAAAGTTTCAGGTTTACAACGAATTAGTAGTCGGGGCGACTCCGGTTTCTCAGAATCAGATTCAGATCTTTGCGAAGACACCTGGCACGACGCAGTTGAATCTTTGGGACACCAATGACCGTCTTTACACCGTGAACGTCACTGTGATGGCCGACGCGAGACAGGTCGAAGGAATCCTGGAAAGCCAACTCCCATTGGCGACTCTCAAGGTCATTCCGATCGAGGATAGTGCGATCATTTCCGGAACAGTAACCAGCGTAGATGATGTCGACCGAGCCGTCGCCATTACAGAGCAGTTCTACACAACCGTGGTGAATAACATTCGTGTTGTTGGAGTTCAGACTGTTCTGTTGCATACCAAAATCATGGAGGTGTCTCGCACCAAGTTGCGAGATCTTGGTATCGACTGGGGTAGCGTTTCCACGGGCTCCTTCTTTTATTCTGCACCAAGCGGTTTGATTCGAGCTGCTACAAGTGGTGCGACGGCCATCCCCTCGGCAGGAGCGAGTGTAGCGGCAACCAACAAACTATTCGCCAGCGCCGGCGACTTTCAGGCATTGATTTCAGCTTTACGAAAACAGGACCTGATCAAGTTTCTTGCTGAGCCGACCGTCGTGGCAACCCACGGTCGCCCAGCGAGATTCAACGTAGGTGGGCGTGTTCCTTACATTGTTCCGAGCAACAATGCAGTCACAGTGGACTATGAAGAATTTGGTACTGCGGTGGACTTTCTTCCATTCGTCGTCGGCCCTGGTCGGATTCGGTTGGAAGTCCGTCCCGAGGTAACCGAGCCCGACCCATCTCGCTCGATCAGCGCAGAAGGGATAGATGTTCCGGCTTTCAGCTCTCGCTACGTTGAAACTGCTGTGGAGTTACAGGCAGGGCAGACATTCGCGATCGCTGGCCTGCTGCAAAGTCGCACTGAGGCGGTCACACGAGCTACACCCTTCTTCGGCGAGTTACCCTACATCGGTGCTGCTTTTCGCCGGGTCACCGAGGCCAGAAATGATATCGAACTGTTGATCACAGTCACCCCAGAGCTAGTCGACGCACTGGATCCTCACCAAGTTCCACGAGGCGGCCCAGGCCTCAATTCAATGTCACCTAGTGATACCGATTTGTTCGGTCACGGTCACATCGAAGTCCCCAACTTGCTGGGGGGCAATGACTGCAACATGGAAGGCGATCGCAACAACGTGATGCCGGAAGTCATGCCGGAAGTCATGCCGGGGCAATTCAAAAACGAGGAAGCCATTCCACCAGGAGCAATTATTCCGGGTAGGGCACCGGTCATTGTAGGCGAGGGAGTATCCATTACTGCCCCACCAGTGAAGTAACGCAAGCAACAGAAGAAGCACATTTACAAACGCTCGCGTCGCAAGTCGTCAGACATCCTATGAGTAAGCCATCTCATGAGTAACGTATTACGAATCGCCCTCGTCGATCCAAACGACGCCACGCGTGAATCCTTAAAAGCAATGTTCTTGGGGTTAAATACGGTTTGGTTGGAGGCTGACTGTTCACGATACGAGTTCTTTCCAGATGTGCTGGAGCAGACAACCCCGGATATCGGCGTTGTATCGCTCGACAGCAACCCTGATCAAGCAATTGACCTGATCGAGAGACTGACAACAGAAATCCCGGGAACAGCAAT
>CBFIHW010000306.1:0-1660 GCA_965662325.1 uncultured Pirellulales bacterium
TTTTGGCTATTTCGTGTCTTGAACTGTCTCTCATGTGTTTTGCGATTAGGCTGGTGGTTCCGTTCCAGTTGGATCTCACCGTGGCGTCAACTTCTGAAGTCAGGGGAAAGGTGAGACGCCTGCTGTAAAACGGAAAACGTCTCAGAAAGGAAAGTGTTGTGTCGTCATTTTTCCGAAAGTCCTGAGTTTGGGCGTGAATCAGTATTCGTAGATCGGTGGAATTGACAATTGACTGAGAAAACGAGCGACAATCTTCAAAATGCGTACAACGAGCAGTACGTCAGTGGGATGTCTGAATGGCGGACGATCGGAGCGAGGTCAAAGGCGAAAAACATTCTGGAAGTCTGCAAGGGTCGGCGTTTCGAACGCGTTCTTGATTGTGGCGCAGGGGAAGGCAGTTTGCTGGAATGCCTCAGTAAGTCTGATCTCTTTGAGAGTGTCTGCGCCATTGATATTTCCGAAAGCGGAATATCAAAGTTGCGGGAACGGTCCCTGCCACAGCTGACGGAAGCCAAGACGTACGATGGTTACAAAATACCGTATCCAGACAACTACTTTGAAATGGCTTACTGCTCACACGTGATCGAGCATGTCGAGCACCCGCGCTTGCTTCTGCGAGAGCTTCGCAGAGTTAGCCACTTACAGGTCCTGGAAGTACCCTTGGACTACTCGTCCTACCAGTATCTGCTGAATCGTGAGCATGCAGTCGATAAATGCCTGAAAACAGGTCATTTGAACGTCTATTCTCCAGCGATTTTTCGTTTCTTACTTCGCTCGGAAGGATTCGATATTCTCGAGGAAACGTTGAGCCGAACCTCAGATGAAGCACTGCGTTACAACAGGTTCGAAATGAACACGGAGAAAAAAAACCTGCGTGCAAGCCTCGAATTCAAGACAAAGCCGCTTAAGTATGCATTGAAACGATTGCTGTTTGGAAAGGATCGGTACGATGAGTGCTGTTTCCATGCTTTCACCTGTCTGACCAGTGGGAACAGTGAAATTCAGGTGCTTGATCAGGTCACCTGAAATTCTTCTTCTTTCAGTATTTGGGATGGGTGTGGTTTGACGATTTGCGTTCGATTGCAGGTTTTGATCCTGCTTGATGCAGTCCAAGCAGACTCGCCCCGAACGCCTGACAACGCTAGACTCTTGCCATCCTCCCGTGCATTATCAATGACGGTTTGTTGTCCCAAAGCCTCGGAGAAGAACTCATGTTTCGACGATTTAGCACTGGTTATTCGCTTGCCAGACAAAGCATGGGAGTCTTGAAATCTGACAAAAAATTGCTCATGTTCCCTTTGCTGAGTGGTATTTGTTGTCTCATGGTGATGGCCAGTTTTGCAGTCCCCCTGTTCATTGCAGGCGGGGGAGCCGAATTGTTGGCCGAAGCGGAGCAGCAGGGGCAAGCAGATGAGAACGCAGCAATGCAGAACCCGCTTTATCTGGTTTGCCTGTTTCTCTTTTACTTTGTGAATTACTTCATTGTTGTTTTCTTCAACAGTGCTTTAATCGCCTGTGCGGTCAAGCGATTCTACGGTGGAACGCCAACACTTGGAGAAGGCATCAAGGCCTCCATGGCCCGCTTGCCGCAGATTGCAGGCTGGGCGTTTGTCAGTGCCTCTGTGGGTTTGTTGCTCCGGGTGATCGAGAGTCGAAGCGA
>CBFIHW010000307.1:0-1644 GCA_965662325.1 uncultured Pirellulales bacterium
GGAAAAAGATCATTGCGCTGTAAAAACCATTTATAGAAATACGTTTTATTACGTGTCAGATTGAGCAATCCATCACATGGAACGAATACCTTCACTTGCCAATTTACCATTGCAAGCTCTTCAGCGATGACCTTTTACGAAAGAATTCTTCGCTGTTTTTTCTCACACCAACAGAATGAAGAAATTACCTGTTCCTCAAATCGACACCGATCACTTGCGACCGACGCAATGACCGAAATCCTGCACCCGTAAGCCTTGTGTAATGACTAACACGCATTTTAGCATCGTGTTGTTCACGAAAGGCCAGCCAGCAGGCCGCTCTTGGAGTCGACCAAAGACTAAACACCCTCGATGACTCTCCGGCATCTAATCGAGTAAAGTCTTTTCAAACTTTTCCTCGAATATCTGCACAGGGTCATAGTCTGGCTTGCCATACAGTTTCTGCTGCCGATCGATTCGGCAGTTTGGGTAGAAATCAAAAATTTCACCTTTCCCCAAAACCCTGGGGTCACCCTGAGCCTCAAGTTCAGTCCTTAGTTGAAGCCAGAGTTGGTTCGCAGTGTCTGCAAATGCTGGATCACTTGCCAAATCTCGAACACAGTCAGGGTCCTTCTGCATATCAAACAACTGTTCAGCAGGACGCTTCCCAAAACTCATGTCGTACCATTTGTTTTTTGCGGTGTCATGAGTCAGGTTCGTCAGAAATTGTTTTGTTGGTGAGTCATCACAATTGAGTAACCCGTATTCGGGATCGCCTACCGGCCAGCGCTGTGGCTCAAAGTTACGAATGTATAAATACTGGTCATTGCGTAAAGCGCGTGATGGGTAGGCTACCGAAAGGAGTTCTCCATCAGTCCGTCCAATATCGTGTCGCTCCTTCCCCAAAAGGGTGTGATCTCGCTTTGCATCAATCCTACCGGAATCAGTGGCCACTAATTGCGGCAAAAAACTACTCCCTGTCATCTGATCATCCAGCGGCACCCCGGTGACTTCCAACAGCGTTGGTGCAAGATCTGGAAAGGTAATGAAATCCGTTACCGTCCGACCAGGCTTGATACGATCACCCCAACGAACAGCAAACGGAACATGAAACCCATCATCGTATATCTGGCCTTTGACTCGAGGAAACGGCATGCCATGGTCTGACGTTGCGATAATCAGCGTATTCTCAAGCTTGCCGCAGGCTTCAAGATGCTTGAGCGCTTGCGTGATGTGCTTGTCATACCACTCAACCTCAATGGCATAGTCAGCAAGATCACCCCGAATAGTTTCATTGTCTGGATAATAGTCAGGAACAACGACGTCAGCGAGATCTCGACCGTCTAGTTTCCAATTATCTAAGCCATACCCTCGGTGCGGCTCCTTTGTTCCAAGCCAAAAACAAAACGGCTTGTCGTCTGGTGTTGCCTTTAAAAATGCTTCAAAGTTCGCTGCATAATCAATACTATTGATCCCTTTATACGGCGGCTTCTTCTGGAGTTGATTCCATGGATGTCCTGCTGGGTTATCTGCTTTTCGACTTTTTCCAGCATCCTCGGCATTCCAGATGCCCGGCCCCCATCCTTTACCGGTGAATCCAATTGCATAGCCATGTTCCTCAAGCAGATATGGGTAAAACTTCCACTTTTCAGACAGAAAGGGATT
>CBFIHW010000308.1:0-1554 GCA_965662325.1 uncultured Pirellulales bacterium
CTCGCTTGTTTGGCTAGTGCCGGTACGTCTCGGACGGTGGTACCAAGCAACTTTGCACCGTTTGATTGTGCAATGTCCGCTTCAGTTCTGGTTTCTGAGATTGTATTTGGGGGCATGGTCAGGAGGTCTGTTGGACCAAACCAGTCACAGACCGCCTGCACGCGGCTCGAGATTTTTTCCATGCTGGGCGCGTCGAGCGTTCCCAAAAGAGCTACCAGATGCCCACCGGCTGAACTTCCCCATGCTCCAATTCGATCTGCATCAAGATTGAATGTTTTTGCATTCTCACGAATCCAGCGGACTGCTGCACGGCAATCGTCGATTTGAGCGGGCCACTGATCTTCATGCGTTAAACGGTAATTTATGCTGGCGACAGCAAAATCGTGAGCAGCCAACCACGCCGCTGGGCATCGGTCTTTGGAGCCATTCTTCCAGCCGCCTCCGTGCACCCAAACAACAACCGGAAGCGTGCCCGAGGCTTTCTTGGGTCGATAGAGATCAAGCCGGAGTTCTTGTTGATCGACTGTTGAGAATATGACGTCGCGTAGAACGCTAACACCTTCAGGGGCGGGCGTGAGTTTTCTTGGTAACGTGGCTTTTTTACCCACCTGGGCTCGTGATGAACCAAGCATCGTCATGAAGGAGGCAGCCACGAGCAGCAACAGAAAGATATTTTGAGCAAACAATTTAACTACCTTCTGTCATTTTTTAGTTTTTCGTTTTTCGCGTGCGGCTTTCTTCTGTTCTTTTGACATTTTCTTGGCTGGTGCACCGGCATCAGGATTCCAGCGTTTTTCCTGATTGCTTACCGGGTCTGCCATTTCATCGAGCCAGGTGTTGTATTTGTCCGTGAGTTCGGTAACCACTTTTTGGCTTTTCGCAGCAACGTTAGTGGTTTCACTGAGATCTTTTGCAAGATCAAAGAGCTCTATGCGATTCTTCTCTGCCACGAGTTTCCAGTCTCCGGAACGAATGGCCCACTTTCCTTTGGCTCCCGCAGAACTCCAGTACAACTCATTATGGAGTTTGTTGGTTTCGCCCTTGAGTGCTGGCAAAATGCTTGATCCATCTAGAGGCTTGTCTTGTGGCATGGGAAGTCCAGCGGCGTCAAGAGCTGTAGCAAACAGGTCGATCGACCACATAGGTACGTCACACTTTTTTCCACCTTCTAATTCAGCTGGCCACGACACAATGAAAGGGACATGGATTCCGCCCTCGTAGTCCATCTGCTTAAAGCCACGAAGTGGTGCATTGTTGGCGTGCATGGTAGCCGAGCCACCATTGTCGGTCAGAAAAATGAGCAGTGTGTTGTCAAATAAGGAGTGCTTCTTTAACGAGTTCACAATCTCCCCTACTCCCATGTCGAGGTGCTTAATCATGGCCATAAGAGTGTCGCGTGTTTCGTCTCCAGTGACCTGCTTGATATCTTCTTCAGGAGCCTCGGGTGGCGCGTGCACCGCGTTGTAAGCGACATAAAGAAAGAATGGTTCGTCTTTGTGTCGACCGATAAAGTCGACCGCCTCTTCAGTGATGCGAGTGGTGAGGTATCCTTCT
>CBFIHW010000309.1:0-1542 GCA_965662325.1 uncultured Pirellulales bacterium
ACGCAAATGGCTCTACTTCAGGAAAGGTTGTCTGGGCACGCTGGCTGCTGTCCTCGGTACCTTCGTCGTGTTGTGCGTCTACACTGTTTATCTGGACGCAACTACTCCACTCGAATTAGTCGGGAAATGGGTGGCGTTAATGTTGGAGAATGAAGGATTGGCTGCTATCGCCTTCTGTTCCTTTGTTGGCGTGATGTGCGGCTGGCAACTCTTGTATGATTGGGGGAGTTGGTATCGGCAGTGTAGGCAGGCAAGCTCAGTCGCGGATGAAGATCCAGAAGCGTGTTGAGTCTAGTCACGCGGGGATGAATGGGCTTTGCGTCGGTCGATCACCTTGACCTCTTTCGGAACAGTAACATCCGACCAGCGAATGGATCCTCCGGTGTAAACTGCGTTTGTGACCGGCGATTCGTGATTGGCTTGATGTCATCTTTTTTTATGCGGAAGAGAACGATGGAAACGTGATTTGCTACAAGGCGAGGGCTTTTTACCTAAGCTACGGTTTCCCGTACCGCCATTGAACATGGAAAGAAAGTTTGGCTGAGGAAGTGAGGGTGGTGTGTTGTGGGGTGGTCGAAGCGAAGTGGAGACGATCAGACACCAACCTAGAGATGGCAAATATGGGCAGGAGGCAGATTTATGAAGCCACAAAGCCGCCCGATATCGTCATTCTGTATTCTGTCCCCAGGACTGTTTCTCTGCTCAATCGTGGATTTGGTAAGGAACACTGTTTTTTTGGTAAGCAATCGTCAGATATAACTATCGAGTGTTCACGGGGAACTGGGGTTTGCTTGTGTCCTTGGCATGAGGCGGGTGTGTTGTGATTCATGGCATGAAAACGCCCAATTTTTATCGCGTGCGAAGGCGTTGAAGCTTAGGGTTACCCCAAGTATTGCAAAGGAAATAGATGAATAGACAAAGCACGACTTGCATGCAGTGCAAACAGTCACTGCCCGAGGGAACGACATACTGCAGTTGCTGTGGCTTGAATCTTGGCGATGCCGAGTCTCGGAAATATCAATACATGAGTGACGCCGATGATCGCATTGACCTAGCCCGTCGGTTCCGAGGGATCTTCCGCGCAGACAGGTATTTCTTTCACGCTCTGTTGGCTCGGATCAGATCTCGGTTCTTTCGATAAAACAGACTGTTTGTGTTGCTGTGGAAGGTGCCGGAGCGAATGCTTGTTGCAGCAGCGTAACACCTGACTAGCAGTCGAGTTTGACCTGTCGTGACCCGCGGTACTTGAGAACAGCAAACGGCAGTTCCCGGGTTTGGGGCAAGCGTAGAATTCGTCGAAAGTTTTTCTGTCACAACAAGGCTCATTCAGCATGCATTCAAGACAGCGGTTCGCACTTTTTGCCTTGGCGTTCCTGTTCACGCTGATGAAAGGTTTTGCGCAACAGCCTGCCCCACCTAAGGGCTTTGTGATCTGTTACAACCCCGCTGTGCCATCCCGTAAATTCGCGTCCTACAAAACATTGGTGGTTGACTATGCCTACCCGCCAGAAGCTGTCGCTGAGCTGAGACGCCAGGGGAAGA
>CBFIHW010000310.1:0-1505 GCA_965662325.1 uncultured Pirellulales bacterium
GCCAGATCGAGATAGATTGCGGGCCCACCTGACCGAGCGCAACATCGGCAACGAGGTCTATTACCCCGTATCTTTCCACGAGCAGGAGTGCTTTGCTTACCTAGGGTATGCAACGGGTGATTTCCCGGAAGCGGAAGGGGCTGCGGCGGGGACTGTAGCGATTCCAATATATCCGGAGTTGACAAGAGAGATGCAGGACTACGTGGTTGCAGCAATAAAGGAATATTATGCCTAAGATTTGTGTCGTTGGCGGCGGGCGATGGGGGCAAAACCATGTGCGTACCCTTAATGAATTGAGCTGGCTCGGCGGAGTATGTGATGTCAGCGCAGATAACCTGCAGCGCTACGAAGATCAGTATCCGGACGTTAGGGGCTTCGCCAGCCTAGACGAGGCGATCGAACAAGGGTTTGACGGCTTCACCGTAGCGACCCCTGCAGAGACGCATTTTGCAATCGCCGAAAAGATCATGCGTGCTGGGTTCCCAGTGATGGTCGAAAAGCCGCTGGCGCTAAGCTCGGAAGAGGCAAAGGCTCTTCAGCGCATATCAGTAGAAACCGGCCAGCAGCTGATGGTGGGGCACCTAATGCTTTTTCACCCTGCAATTGCCAAGATCAAAGAACTGCTGGATGAAGGGAAGATCGGAAAGGTTCAGTACATCTACAGTAACCGGATCAATCTAGGAACTGTCCGGACGGAAGAAAATATCCTCTGGAGCTTTGCGCCTCATGATATATCGATTTTCCAATACCTACTTAATGCCAAGCCGCTGGAAGTTTTAGCTAGAGGCGGGGCTCACCTGCAGCCTGGTGTGCATGACAGCACGATGACCATGCTTCGGTATCCAGGCAATGTGATGTGTCACAACTACGTGAGCTGGCTGCATCCTTTCAAGGAACATCGGATTGTAATAATCGGTAGTAAGGGAATGCTGCGATTTGATGACTCATCGGACGAAAAAGCTCTGTTGTACTACGAAAAAGGGATTGATTGGGTAAATGGTGAGCCGATCAAGCGGGAAGGCGTAACCGAAACCATTACTTATGGGGATGATCAGCCTTTAGCTAGAGAACTTGCCTACTTCGTTGAGAACATGCACGGCGAGATACGTAAAGCAGATGTCCAAAATGCCATTGAAGTTCTTGAAGTCTTGGAGCGGGCATCTCAGCAGCTTGAAGAGGCTGAGGGCAGTATTGGGGACAAAAGCGTTACGAGAAGTGTAACAAATGTAGCACCGACTGCCATATTGGGCGAGGGCGCGAGGGTGCATGAGTCGGCATACGTTGATGATAATTGCGTCATCGGTGACAACACTAAGATCTGGCACTATAGTCATGTGCAGGGAGGTGCGAAGATTGGAACAGACTGCTCTCTCGGGCAGAGCGTGAATGTTGGAAACGATGTGCAAATCGGAAATAGAGTACGTATTCAAAATAACGTCTCGGTTTTTGAGGGTGTCACAATCGAGGATGACGTGTTCTGCGGACCATCAATGACGTTCACAAAT
>CBFIHW010000311.1:0-1472 GCA_965662325.1 uncultured Pirellulales bacterium
CTGTCGTTATCACCATTACTCATGGAATCGTTTCTTTCTCTCGGTCAGTCGATTGTGCAGAGCAGAGACTTTACAAAAAAGAATGTTGGTGTCTGGAGTGAAGTTTTTGAGACACCAAAAAAAGATTCAGGGCCTGAGAAAAATGTAATAGAAACTCGCCTGAACAAGTTTTTAACAATGGCTTTCCGTCGGCCTGTCGAAACGGAAACGTTGCGTCGGTATATGTCATTCGTGACCGCAAAGCGAGCGGACGGTGTGACATTCGAAGAAGCTATGAGAGCAGCAGCAGCTGCTGTTATAGCTTCACCCCGGTTTCTCTATATTTACAACGCCGACTCTCATGTTGAAGATGCAGAAGCACTAGATCCTTATTCATTCGCCTCACGCCTGTCATTTTTTCTCTGGGGCAGTATTCCCGATGAGCAGCTGCTTTCTGCTGCAGGAGCTGGAATGCTTAAAGATGAACAGGTGATTCGAGAACAAGTGCGTCGAATGCTAAAAAGCAAAAAGCTGAAGAGATTTTGTGATGCCTTTCCTTTGCAGTGGCTTCAGCTTGATCGAATGATTTCAGCGATACCTGATCCAGAAATATTCCCTGACTTCTATTTTGCGAAATATCGACTCAGCATGCATATGATGCTCGAGCCACTGTTGCTATTTGAGGCAGTTCTTCTTGAGAACCTTCCGGTCACCCAGTTCGTTCATTCTGATTTCACCTACCGATCACAACAGCTAAACAAAGCGTATGCTGAACTCGGTCTTGAAGTAGCATCAGCAAAGCCTTCAGGGCCCGGTCGTCTTGTATTTCAGCGTACCTCAACAGAAGGTATGCGAAGTGGTGGTGTCATTACCAATGCAGCTGTTATGACCATGCTTTCGAACCCTGAGCGGTCACAGCCAATTTCAAGAGGGGCATGGTTGGCATCAGTAATTTTCAATGATCCGCCGAAACCTCCACCGGCCGATGTGCCTCCGCTGCCGGAGCATGCTGGGATAGAGACAGAGACGCTGACCTTGCGTGAGCGGCTTGGTGCCCATCGCGAACGTGCTGACTGTCGTGGGTGCCATGAGCAGATCGACCCGCTGGGATTTGCACTTGAAAACTATGATGCTGTTGGACGGTGGCGGTCGACATATAAAAATGGTCGTTCAGTGGATGCATCAGGAAAGCTTTTCCGTCAGCATGACTTTGCAAATATCACAGAGTTCAAGGAAGCAATCCTCAAGGAGGATGTGATCTTCGTAAAGGCATTTGCAAAACACCTCCTTTCATTTGCACTGGGGCGTCAGCTGAATCCCTGGGATAGTGTCGATATTGAAGATATTGTCGCGACAACAGCAGGCGATGGGTATAAAATCCAAGATATCATCGAGGGGGTTGTGATGAGCCCGGCGTTCAGGAGTCCATAATGCGAACTACTCGGCGAAGATTTTTACGCGGTGTTGGTGGCACCGCCCTCGGACTTCCATGG
>CBFIHW010000312.1:0-1457 GCA_965662325.1 uncultured Pirellulales bacterium
ATCAAAAACAAGCAATTCATGAATCCCGGTACGGCCCCGATATCCTGAGTCCATGCACGACGTGCACCCAACTTCTTTATGAAGTGAGATTTGCTTTCCGGGAGGAAGGCCAAGTTTCTGCAAAAACTCATCAGGAGGGCTGTATGCTTCTTTGCACCTTTTACAGAGTACTCGAATGAGACGCTGTGCCAGCACTGCCGAAACAGATGACTGAATGAGTGTTGTGTCTATTCCAATATCAATAAGACGTGTGATTGTTGTCGCTGAGTCATTCGCGTGCAAAGTTGAAAAAACAAAATGACCTGTCAGTGCAGCCTGCATAGCAATTTCTGCAGTTTCCTTGTCTCGGATTTCACCAACAAGAATAACATCTGGATCTTGTCGTAATGTGGACCGGAGAATATTTGCAAACGTGAGTTCAGCAGCAACATTGACAGCAGTCTGCGAGATGTTGTCGAGGCGATATTCAATGGGATCTTCAATGGTGACAATATTTTTGGAGAATACGTCAAGTTCCCCTAATGCCGTATAAAGAGTTGTCGTTTTTCCTGATCCTGTGGGACCGCAAACGAGCAGCATGCCATGAGGTTGGTGAATAATCTGACGCATCTTCTTTGTGACAGACTCACTCATGCCGATACCTTCAAGACCATTTTTAACGATAGCGCCATCAGAATCGAGGAGCCGTAGCGCCATTTTTTCACCGAAGTTGGTCGGGCCGGAGGCTGCACGTATATCAAACTTACGACCATTAAAAAGAACAGCAAATGTTCCATCCTGCGGTCGCCGTCGTTCAGCGATATCCATATCAGCGAGTACTTTAACGGCAGAAATCGACGACTTTCCCTCTGCTGCCCAAAGTGTTGTTAGATTTTGCATGACGCCGTCAACTCGACAACGTATTACTATCTCTTCACCACTTTTTGGTTCAAAGTGCAGGTCCGTGGCACCGTTCGTAATCGCCTTTTCAAATAAGTCCTGAACAACCAGGATGGCTTTTGAACCAGATCGATCCATTCCTTTACCTTGCCCGTCAATTGGCGTGCCATCTTTTTTGAGGAGAACAACGGAACTGTCTTGTTTGCTGGAAGAAAGTTGTTGTATTGATTTGTTGAGGAGAGACTCAACGTTATCGATTCCTAAACTTTCAGCAAGTCCGATCAAAATCTTCTTCAGAAAGGCAATGCACAAGATGCGTTCTTGTGCAGGTGCCTTTTTGTCTCTTGTGAAGGTGTAGAAAAAGAGAGCAGCAATAAATCCAACGGCAAAAACAGGAGTTGTAGAGAGCCCCCACATAACGGTAATTAAAAAAAAGAGAGCACCAATGCATACAGAAGCTAATGGCCATGATGACTCACCAAAAATCATCTCAGAGTCTGAGGCGATCCATACAGATGCAGATGCCCATATGACACTGAGCAAAACCCAGAGTCCACCAAGCCAGAAAATATGGGTCA
>CBFIHW010000313.1:0-1442 GCA_965662325.1 uncultured Pirellulales bacterium
CAGACTTTAATGTTCTGGTTGCGCTGCATGACCATGAGATCACTGAAAATAGTTGGTACTTCCAGTTGCGCATGCGCGATGTTGCAACAGAGAATCAAAGCGATGATGGGTAAGGTGACGGGTTTCATCATGTTGGGTTTGCTGGGTTTGCGAGGATTGGCGGATTCGTTAAAACGAAGAAAAGTGCGTTGGGTTTTGCCCACACATGCTGATTCATTCCGAGCTGCTTGGGCTCGCAGGCTTCACGCTGCTGTACCAGTCTTGGTGCGATTTTAGCAGTCGCTTGACCAATTCAGGTTTGTTTTTTGCATGATTGATCGTTTCTGGTTTCTCGTCGGCCAGACTAACAAGTTGATAGTTCTGTTTGCCATCGGTGCCCATGAGCTTCCAGTTGCCATCCCGAACAGCCCATGTTGAGCCCCAGTGGAAGTGAAGGACACCTCCGTAGGGTGACGGGGCGTTTGCAGAACTACAGATTGGCAGCACGCTGAAACCATCGATTGCAGGTGACTGTGGGGCGGGTTTGATGTTGCAAAGTTCCAGTATCGTCGGATACCAATCCATGGCCGTCACGATCTGGTTGCGGACCTCGCCCGAGGGAATTTTCGATGGATAGCTCAAAATGGCAGGGACGCGTATTCCGCCCTCAAGAAATTTGCTTTTGTGTCCAATCCAGCGTCCCGTATTGCCGCCACCGCTGGCCCCGTAGAAATGACCTTCGGGGAAACCCGATGGGTGCTCTTTGCCGCGAATGCGATAAGTCGTTTCATTGGAATGTCCGTTGTCACTCATGTAGACAATGATAGTGTTGTCCATGATCTTTGCTGCTTCGAGAGCTTTGAGGACGCGGCCAATGTAGTGGTCCGTCGTCGTGATCATCGCAGCATAGGTGCGGCGAGCGGCATCCTTGATTCCGCGATATCGGTCTTGGTGCATGGCCAGTGATTGTTCCGGGTAGTGCGGAATATTGAACGGCACATACAAAAAGAATGGTTGGTGCTGATTGCGATCAATGAACTCAACGGCACGATCGGTCATCATTTCCGGAAAATATTTTCCATCAGCCTCAACTCGGTCTGTGCCTTCGTAAAGATCGTGAAATCCATTTCGATGCAGGAAGAAATGGTTGTAGTTATCGATGAAACCATCGCGGATCCCAAAGAATTCATCGAAACCCTGTTTCTTGGGACCGTAGTCGTGGTGGGCACCCAGGTGCCATTTTCCAAACAACGCGGTTCGATAACCAGCTTCTTTTAGTGCCTCAGCCAGCGTCACTTCCTCGAGGAACATGTTGATTCCCCTGGGGCCGTTCATGTTACCTTGGGTCCAATGTCGCACACCTCCCCGTTGTGGGTGACGACCTGTGAGCAACGCCGCGCGTGAGGGACAGCAAACCGTGTGCGCGTAAGCCTGGGTGAAACGGATGCCCCGTGCCGCCAATG
>CBFIHW010000314.1:0-1441 GCA_965662325.1 uncultured Pirellulales bacterium
GATCCAAACGATTATGAAGTTGGAATTCGAAAACAATTACCAATGATCAACATCCTCAATCCAGATGGCACATTGAATCACTCTGCCGAACAGTACGAAGGCTTAACGATGAAGAAAGCTCGTACCCGCGTTGTCAATGATCTTGAAACAGCTGGTCTTCTTGTTCAGGTGGAAGACAGAGTCATCGAATTGGCCCACTCCGACAGATCGAAAACACCCATTGAACCATACTTGGCCGATCAATGGTTTATCAGCATGGAAGACCTCGCTGAACCGGCACTTGAAGCCGTCCGTAAAAAAGAGATCGGAATCCATCCGGAGAGGTATGCCAAGAGCTATCTCGACTGGCTCGGTGAAAAACGAGATTGGCCGGTGAGTCGTCAACTCTGGTGGGGTCATCAGATTCCGATATGGCACATTTCTGGTGTAACACGGAAGGAGTTGGAAGACGCCTTTTCAGGAGTGTCGGCGGTTGGATGGACCCCTGATGGCGAAAAGCCTGACGACCTAGAGCCAGGAGAATGGTTTATATGCTCAGCCAATGAAGATCTCGGTATCGATGCTATCAACGGGAAGCCCCTTGTTCGTGATCCTGATGTCCTTGATACCTGGTTCTCATCGGCACTCTGGCCTCACTCTACGCTCGGATGGCCTGAAGAAACTGACTTGATCAAACGGTTTTACCCAACAAGTACTCTGGTAACGAGTCGAGATATTATCACGCTGTGGGTCGCACGAATGGTCATACTTGGAATCTTCAATACTGGTGAAATACCATTTCGTCACGTATCAATTCATCCAAAGATTCTCGACCGATATGGCGAAACGATGAGCAAGAGCAAAGGAAACGGTGTTGATCCAATCGACGTCATCTCTCTTCTTGGGGCAGATGCGCTCCGCTTTGGTATGGCAACGATGGCAACTGAGACACAGGATGTCCGTATGCCAGTGGAATTCCAGTGCCCGACATGCGCAGCGAGAATTGATCAGACAACTCAGAATCGCACAAAACCTAGAATTCTTTGCTCAAAATGCAACAAGGAATTCCGGACACAGTGGGCTACCGAAGAAGCCGACTTAACGCTGCCCCGCGGTGCCGCAGTAAGTGAACGCTTTGAGGCAGGCCGGAATTTTTCGAATAAACTCTGGAATGCAACACGGTTTGTGCTCATGCATCTCCAGGACAGAGGTGACTTGACGCCTCCACTTCAGTTCGATGACCTCACACAGTTTCCACTTGAGGACCGCTGGCTACTAAGCCGCCTTTCGACAGTCTCTGCAGCAGTCTCTGAGCATATCGAGCACTATCACTTCGCAGAGGCAGCCCGGCTCCTCTATGCATTTGCCTGGGATGAGTTCTGCAGTGCCTACCTCGAACTCTGCAAGCCACGTTTGAACGCTCCGAACCAGAAAACTCAAGCTTGTGACATGCTTCTCCTCG
>CBFIHW010000315.1:0-1308 GCA_965662325.1 uncultured Pirellulales bacterium
CCGGTAAATGACAAAGAAAATAGCACATAACATCACGGCCCGTGCGGGCCAATAGGCAACCCAATTGTTTGGTGTATCAGATAACCACTGCCATCCGTACATCAGCAAATGGGCTATGAAAACAATGAAACCGATACTCTCCAAAGCCCGATCCCAGCTCTTGAAAGACGTCTGGTGCTGATCTCGCCGAAACTCACGTGCCATACGGTCCAGTAAACCGCTACTTCCAGCCTGGATTGGCTCACCGGAAAGGTAACGTTCAAGATCACGTGCGATGTCTTCTGCTGTTTCATAACGGGCGACCGGTTCAGGTCGCATTGCCCTCAAGCAGATGTTCTCAAGGTCTGGGGGGACATCTTTGCGTATTTGTCGTGGTGTTGAAGGTTCATTTTCCGCGAGACTTCGGAGAATTTGTGCGGCGGATTCGCCTTCATGGGGTGGTTGTCCCGTCAGCATCGCGTACAGAATAGCACCGAGGGAGTAGATGTCGGAGGAGGTATCGGAGCCACGATCTCCACTTGCTTGTTCCGGGCTCATGTAGTGCGGTGTACCCAGAATCTGCCCCGTTTGAGTCAGGATACTGCCACCACGATGTGTTTTTGCCAAACCGAAGTCAGCGACCAGGGGATAGCCATCAGCATTGATTAAAATATTGTCGGGCTTCAGGTCGCGATGGATGATTCCCGAACGGTGTGCATAGTGAACCGCATTCGCAACATCGCGCAGCACGTTCGCTATTTGCTCGTAACTTAAATCACGTGCATCGACGTGTCTCTGAAGCGTAGGGCCATCGATGAATGCCATCGAAAAATATTCATAGCCGCGCCACGAGCCGATATCAAAAATTGAGATGATGCCGGGATGATCAAGCCGTGCCGCTGCTTCTGCCTCTAATCGGAAACGACTACGCTCTTCTTTACCTGCAAGCACACCACCACTGATCAGCTTTAAGGCAACCCTTCGGTCGAGCCCTTCCTGATGCGCCTGATACACGACTCCCATTCCACCTCGCGCTATTTCCCTTTCGATCTGATAGGGCCCAATCTTTGCACCTAAGAGAGATGGTGCATCGGGGGGCGAATTCGCCCCTAGCCAATGGTGATTTCGGAAAAACGTAGAAAGTTCGTCTGCATGCTGTGGATATGCTTCAAGATAAGCCGCTGGGTCAGGAGTTTTGCCTGAATCAAGCTTTTCGAGATATTCAGCCATGACAGTTTCAAGTACCTGCTGGTGGTCTTGAGACATGTCTTTGTGTGAAGTCGGAGCTACCTCATTAGAGGTATCTGGCCTGTTTGGAATGCTGTGTTT